>JBEDUQ010000205.1:0-2059 GCA_040414855.1 Actinomycetota bacterium | reverse complement strand
TGGCGCTCCTCGTGGTGCTCGCCACCAAGGGCTGGATCGCCGCGCTGATCGTGCTCGGCATCATGGTGGTGATGAACCAGCTCGAGGGACACCTGCTGCAGCCGCAGGTCGTCGGGAAGATGGTGCGACTGCACCCGCTCGCGGTCATCCTCGTGCTCGCGGTGGGCGGGGTGATAGCGGGTATCGCCGGCGCGGTGGTCGCGGTGCCCATCACCGCCGCGGTGACTCGCGCGATGCGCGCGCTGCACGACGACCACGCCGCGGGGTAGGGTCGACTACGCTCTGGGGTGTGGACGTGCTGATCACCCGCCTGGACCCTGGCGTGCCGCTGCCGTCGTACGCTCAGCCGGGCGACGCCGGCGCCGACCTGGTCGCCGCCGAGGACGTCGAGCTCGCGCCAGGGGAGCGCGCCGTGGTTGGCACCGGGATAGCGATCGCCCTGCCTGCCGGGTACGCGGCGTTCGTGCACCCGCGCTCCGGGCTGGCCGCGAAGCACGGGGTGATGGTGGTCAACGCGCCAGGCACGATCGACGAGGGGTACCGTGGCGAGATCAAGGTGATCTTGCTGAACGCCGACCGGCTCAAGCCGGTGTCGTTCCGCCGCGGCGACCGGATCGCCCAGCTCGTGGTGCAGCGCGTCGAGCGGGCGATGTTCCGCGAGGTGACGGCCCTGCCCGGCTCGGCGCGGGGCGAGGATGGTTTTGGCTCGACCGGAGGTCACGGGGGCGGTCTCACCGCCGGCGTGACCACCGGGTGACAGGAGGAGATGCGCAGTGTTCGGTCGGCGACGCAACGCCGGTGACCGGGACAGGGTTGAGGAGAGCGCGGCAGACCGCGATCTGGTGGAAGAGGCCCCCGGCGGCGATGAGGCGGCAGTCGGCGAGCCGGCCCGCGCGGCCGGCCCGTGGGACTCGGCCGAGCCGCACCCCGAGGCGCAGCGCGTCGACCTCGGCAGCCTGCAGATCCCGGTGATCCAGGACATGGACATCCAGCTGGTCTTCGCCGAGCAGCACGGCGCCTGGGTGACCGTACGGTACCAGCAGAGCGAGCTGCAGCTTCAGGCGTTCGCCGCGCCCAAGCGCGACTCGCTGTGGGACGACGTGCGCGCCGAGATAGCCGCCGAGATCACCCGCACCGGCGGAACGGCCACCGAGCGCACCGGCCCGTTCGGCGCCGAGATCGCTGCTCGCGTCCCGGCGCAGCCGGATCAGCCGGGTCCAGGGCTGCAGCCGGTTCGCTTCACCGGCGTGGACGGTCCCCGCTGGTTCCTGCGCGGGGTGTTCAGCGGGGCCGCGGCCGAGAACCCCGCCGCGGCGGCGCCGCTCGAGGCGCTGCTGCGCGACGTCGTCGTGGTCCGCGGCGATCACCCGATGCCGCCCAGGGACATGCTCGAGCTCCGCCTGCCGCCGGAGGCGGCCGCGGCGCTGGAAGAGCAGGCCAAGGCCCAGGCCGAAGGACAGGAAAACAGGTTCGCGACCCCGCCGAACCCGTTCGAGCGCGGCCCGGAGATCACCGAGACCCGCTAGCCGGCCTCAGCCCACCGAAAACAGGCGCTCCAGCTCGTCCTCGACGTCCTCCGTGGTGACGAAGAACAGCTCGTCGCCGGGCTGCAGCGGGTCTTCCGACTGCGGGACGAGCACCCGGCCCTCGCGCAAGATCGCCACCAGCGCCGCGTCGGCCGGCCATTCGATGGACCCGACCTGCTTGCCTGCCAGCGGCGCGTCGGCGGGCATGGTCAGCTCGACCAGGCTGGCTTCGCTGTGCCCGAAGGTCATCAGCCGGACCAGGTCGCCGACGCTGACCGCCTCCTCGACCAGGGCCGACAGCAGCCGCGGCGTGGAGACGGCCACGTCGACCCCCCACGACTCGTTGTACAGCCACTCATTGCCGGGATGGTTGACCCGGGCGACGACCCGGGGCACGCCGTACTCGGTCTTGGCGAGCAGCGAGACCACCAGGTTCACCTTGTCGTCGCCGGTGGCGGCGACGACAACGTGGCACCGGTCGAGCGCCGCGTCGTCCAGCGAGTTGATCTCGCAGGCGTCGGCGAGCAGCCACT
>JBEDUQ010000204.1:0-3512 GCA_040414855.1 Actinomycetota bacterium | reverse complement strand
CCGCGCCGTCGACACCGCGATCGTCGACCCGGCGCACGCATGCCAGCGGCACATCGCCTTGACATGTCGTGGGCACCTGATAGGTTCAACCCGACGGTTGCTCAACCACTAAGTTGACAAGATCTCGGAGGTGATTCGGCCATCGCAGTCGATCGAATCGACCACCCCAGCGCTACCTTCGGCGCACGTGCCGATCCGGCCGGCCACGCCAACCTCGCGCGGCGCACCGGACAATCGTTGCGGGATGCCGCCGAGTGGGTCGACGGCTACCGGCGGTTCTGGGAGCAGCCGTTCGAGCGCCTTGCCGACCACCTTGAGGAGTGGAAGAGGCCAGCGCATGCCTGAGCAGTCCCGTGCCGAGAACGCCCGGGCGGCCGAGGGGATAACCATCACCCGGATCTTCGACGCGCCCCGTGAGCTGGTGTTCAAGGCATGGACCGAGCCCGAGCGCTTCGCGAGCTGGTTCGGGCCGGCGGATTCCGATGTGCCGCAATCGATGGTCTCCATGGACGTCAGGCCGGGAGGTGAGTGGCGGGCCACCATGTTCGCTGGTCCGGACCGCCAGGTGATCGAGTGGAACGGCGTCTACCTCGAGCTGGTGCCGCCCGAGCGCCTTGTGCTCACGCTCTCCGACCGGCCGGACGAGGAGCCTGTGGTGGCGACCGTGATCCTCACCGATCTTGGGGGTGGGCGGACCCGGATGGTCTTCCGCCAGCGAGGCGGAGCGCCGCCGCCGGACGAGTACCCGCCCGCGGAGCACGGATGGTCGGTCTTCTTCGACCGCATGGCCGAGCACCTCGCGATGGCCTGACAAGGCGCCAAGGAAATCCCATCCATGGCCCGGCGGCCGCCGGGCGAAACAACAACGACCGGAGGTCGACATGGGTAAGGTCGTCGTATCGCAGTTCATGACCGTGGACGGCGTCATCGACGCCCCTGGTGGCGGCGAGGCGTTCGAGCTTGGAGGCTGGGCCTTCCAGTTCGACCGCGGCGACGAGGGAAACCAGTTCAAGCTCGAGGAGCTCCAGAAGGCCGACGCGCTCCTACTGGGACGCGTGACCTACCAGGGATTCGCGAATGCCTGGCCCAGCAGGACCGATGAGTTCGGCTTCGCCGACCGGATCAACACGATGCCGAAGTACGTGGTCTCCAGCACGCTCGACAAAGCCGAGTGGACCAACTCGACGGTGATCAGGGGCAACATTCCCGAGGAGGTCGCCAAGCTCAGGCGGCAGCCGGGAGGCGACATTCTCATCAACGGGAGCCCCGGACTTGTCTCGCTCCTGATGGACCACGACCTGATCGACGAGTTTCGGCTGATGGTCTTCCCGGTCGTGCTGAACGCCGGCAAGCGGCTCTTCAACGAAGGGCACAAGGTCGCCAAGCTCCGGCTGGTCGAGTCGAGGCCGGTCGGTCCCGACGGCGTCGTCATCCTCACCTACCGGCCGACATCGCGAGACGGCGAGGGTGCGGCCGGCCAGTAGGCGCCGACCGGTGGTGCGCCGACCGGTGGTGCGTAGACCGGCGGTCCCTGTTTGTCGGACGGTTGCCCTGGTTGGGCCTCACCGGCTCCGCGACCGGCTCCGCGACCGGCTCCGCATCCGGCTCCGGATCCGCGCGCCGGCGGAGCTTCGCGGGATGCCGCGGGCCTGACTCACGGAGGGCTCGGGGTCGCCTGCGGCTTGTCGGCACCGCGCACGCTCTCGAGCACGGTTTGGCCCTGCCGGTCGACCAGCCGGGTGAACAGCTGCTGCGCGTAGCCAAAGACCAGCGCCCAGGCGAGGATCTGCCCCGAGGTGTCCAGCGCGCTGAGCCCTGGCACGAACTGGCCGCGCATCAGCAGCAGCCCGAGGAACGCGGTGACCGCGCCGGTCGGCAGCTTGAGCACGGCGAGCGCGATCGGCAGGCCGTGGCGTTCCGACGAGCCCTTGATGCCGCGGATCGCGGCGGCCGCGGCGACGGCGGCGGCGACCAGGCCGACGAGCTCGACCACGAACAGGTCCTCGGAGGTGGCGGTCGAGCGGACCGCGTCGTCGATGTCGCGGGCGGGCGTGGTCGGCTGCTGACCGTCGGTGGGGATCGCCCGTGCGGTCGAGAAGGGGGCGGACTGGGCGGTCGGGCAGACGACCACCGCCTGGCCGGACTCCTCGGGCGCGAAGCAGAGCGGGATCATCGTTGGGCGGAAGAACCCGAGCGCCGCGATGCCGATGGCGAGGAGGGACATGAGCACGCTGGTGACCACGAGGACGTTGCGGAAGCTGCGCAGGCGCGTCTGCTCGCGGAGCGCGGCCGAGCTGGCGGCGCGAACGACGGTCACTATCCTGCCGCGCTCCTCCTCGACGATCTCGAGCTTGTCGGCCAGCGCCAGTTCCTTGACGTTCTGGAGCAACGGGTGGTCGACGTCCTTCACGCCGAGTCGCCGGGCGATCCGCTCGAACTCCTGCCGTCGCGGGTCGGTCCGGACGAGGTGGCACTGGACATGCCTGAGCAGGCACGGAAGCTGGCCGAGGACGTAGTCGGCCGGCGCGAAGTTGAGCAGCAGCGCCTCGGCCGCGTCGAGGTTGCTCATCGCGCGCTCCAGCAGCGAGCCGTTGCGGAGCAGGCGGAACCGCCTCCGCGGGTCCAGCCTGGGCGCCTCGGCCGCCTCCCTGGCCGCGTCGAGATGGCGCGGGATCGCGTTGGCCAGCACCTCGGAACGCGCTCGCGGATGGTTGGCCTGCACCCAGGCGCACAGCGCCTCCAGCTCCTTGGCGCGCGTCAGGGTGCCTTCCCGCCAGGCCACCGTGACCGGTCCCCCCACCGGGCGGGCCCCGGTGAGGTCCGGCTCGAAGACCGGCCATTCTTGCGGAACAGGGATCGCCATCGTCAGCCCCCTCGGTTGTGTCCCGTATGAGGAGAGCCGGCTGATGTCGCGGTGATACACGCGAGCCGCGGGCTCGTTGGCCTCCGGTGGCGGGGATCTAACGTGCCGCCGGGCTCGTTGACCGCCGGTGGGCGGGGACCTAGCATCCCGGCATGACCGCGCTGGGAGACCTGGACCGGCAGCGGATTCGTGACCTGCACGACCGCGAGCTGCACCGCTTCCGCGAGGCCCGGCCGGCGACCCGCGCCATGCTGGAGCGGGCCCGGTCGTGCATGCCGAACGGCACGCCGATGGCGTGGATGGCCAGCGAATACGACCAGCCGGTCTATGTCGACCGCGGCGAGGGACCTGGCTTCACCGATCTCGACGGCTTCTCCTATGTCGATTTCAACGCCTCGGACATGGCCATGTTCTGCGGTCACGCCAGCCCGGCGATCGTGCGTGCGGTGCGGACTCAGGCCGAGCGGTCGACGCAGTTCCTGTTGCCCACCGCCGCCTCGGTCGAGGTGGCCGAGGAGCTGGCGCGGCGCTACCCGGTGGAGCTGTGGCAGTTCACGCTTTCGGCCACGCAGGCGAACACCGAGGCGATCCGGCTGGCCCGGGCGGTCACCGGCCGCGAGGTGGTCGTGCTGTTCCAGGGCCACTACCA
>JBEDUQ010000203.1:0-3422 GCA_040414855.1 Actinomycetota bacterium | reverse complement strand
CCGCGATCGCCGCCCGCCAGCCGGCCGGGCTGCTGCTGGACGACCTCCAGTGGGCCGACGACGCCACCCTGGAGCTGCTGCCCGCCCTGGCCCGCTCGGTCGACCGGCAGCCGCTGCTGATCCTCGGCTCCTTCCGCAGCGACGAGCTGCCAAGGAGCCACCCGATCCGGCGGATGCGCGGCGAGCTGCGCCGCGCCGGCCGGCTCGACCAGCTCACCCTCGAACCGCTCGACGCCGCCGCCACCACGACCCTGCTGGAGCGGACCCTCGGGACCGCCGCGCCCACCCTGCGCCGCGCCGTCTTCGACCGCACCGACGGCGTGCCGTTCTTCGTCGACGAGCTCGCCTCCGCGCTGGCGGCCAGCGGCCGGCTCGAATCCGGCCCCGCCGGGCTGGAGCTGCTGGAGGGCGAGGACGTCCCGCTGCCCGAGAGCGTCCGCGACGCGGTCCTGCTCCGCGCCGCCGGCCTGTCCGCCGGGGCGCGCGAGGCGGTCACCACCGCCGCCGTCGCCGGGCAGGCGTTCGACCCCGAGCTGGTCGCCGCCGTCGCCGGCTTGCGCGAATGGCCCGACGAGCTGCTCCGGCGCGGCATCCTCATCGAGACCGCGCCGGGCCTCATGGCCTTCCGGCACGCGCTGGTTCGTGACGCCTTCTACGGGGAGATCCCGTGGACGCGGCGGGTGAGCCTGCACCGGGCGGTGGCGCGGCGGCTCCAGGCCGGCCGTGCCGCCCCGGTCGTGGTCGCCGAGCACTGGACGCTCGGCCGCCGGCCCGACCAGGCCCGGGAGTCGCTGCTGGCGGCCGCCGAGGCGTTCCGTGCCGTCCACGCCTACCGTGACGCCGAGCGGACCATCCGCAGGGCGCTGGAGCTCTGGCCCCAGGAGCCCCAGGAGCCCCGGGAACCCCAGGAGCCCGAGGAGGGCGAGGAGGGCGAGGACCGCGACCCGGGCCAGGACCGCACCCGGCTCGACGTGCTGGAGCGCCTCGCCGGCTGCGCCGAGCTGGCCGGCGACCTCGCCGACGCCGTCACCACCTGGCGGGAGGTCGCCGACGGCCGCCGCCGCGACGGCGACACCGCCCGGCTCGGCACCGCCCATCGGCGCCTGGCCGCCGTGCTCGAGCTCCAGGGCCGCTGGCAGGAGGCCCTGGCGAGCAGGGAGGAGGCCGCCGGCGCGTTCACCACCGCCGGCCAGCCCGCCGACGCGGCCGCCGAGCGGCTCGCCTCCGCCATCCACCTCAGGTCCGCCGCCAGCTTCCGCGCGGCGCTCAGCCTGCTGGAGACCGCCAAGCGCCAGGCCATCGAGGCCGGCAGGGTCGACCTCCACGCGCGCATCCTCGGCCAGGAGGGCAACTGCCACGCGCGGATGGGGGAGGGGCACACCGGCGTCCAGCTGGTCCGCGACGGCCTGGCGATGGCCCTGGAGCACCGGCTGGTCGGGCCCGCCGCCGAGATCTACCAGCGGCTCGCCGACGCGCTCGAGCACACCGGCGACTACGCCGCCGCCAAGCAGACCTACGACCAGGCGTTCAGCTACTGCTCCGCCAACGCGCTCGAACCCACCGCCCAGCTCTGCCTCGCCTGCCTGACCGCGGTGCTGCGCCAGTCGGGGGACTGGGACCGCGCGGTCACGCTGTGCCGGCAGGTGATCGCCTCCGCCGACGCGAACCTGCACGCCAGGGCCGTCGCCACCGGGATGCTCGGCTCGATCCTCGGCCTGCGCGGCCAGACCAGAGGGGCACGGCCGCTGCTGCTCGAGTCGCTCACCCTGGCCCGCCGGATCGAGCTGGCCGCGATGGAGATGATTTCCACCTGGGGCCTGGCGATCGTCGACCACGCCGACGGCGCGACCGGGCCGGCCGCGCGCCACTGCTGGTCGCTGGTCGAGCGCTGGCGGCACACCGAGGACGTCCACTACGCGATCCCCGGGCTGCGCTGGGCGACCAGCTTCTTCGCCGAGTCCGGCGACGGCGAGGGGACGCGTGCGTGCGCGGCGGCGCTCGCCCAGATCGCCGGTGACGGCGGCCAGGACGAGGCCATGTCGGCGCTGTCCCACGCGCTCGGCGAGACCGCTCTGCTCGACGGGAGCGCTGAGGCCGCCGCCGACCAGTTCGTCCGCGCGCTGGTGCTGCTCCAGGGCGTCGACGCGCCGTTCGACCGGGCCGAGTCCGGCCGCCGCGCCGCCGCCGCATTCGCGGCCACCGGACGACACAAGGAGGCGGTCGAGCATCTGGTCGCCGCCCACCGCACCGCCCGCCGGCTCGGCGCCCGGCCGCTGGTCGAGCGGATCACCAGGAGCCTGAGCGAGCTCGGCGAGCGGGCAGACCAGCGGCTCGGCCGCCGCGCCGCCGCCCAGCTCGCCAACGGCAGCCTGACCCGCCGCGAGGTCGAGGTCGTGCGGCTGGTCGCCACCGGTCACACCAACCGCGAGATCGCCCGGGAGCTGTTTCTCAGCCCGCGGACCGTGGAGATGCACGTCGGCAGCATCCTGGTGAAGCTCGGCTGCCGCTCCCGCGCCGACGCCGCCCGCCGCGCCAGCGAGCTCGGCCTGCTCGCAGAGCCCGCCGCGGGAACCACCACAGGATCCACCACAGGAACCACGTGAACCGCCAGGTTCAGCGGCTCGTCGCCGTCTTCGACGGCGTCCGCGGTGACGAGCCCAAGCGGGACGGCCCGGTCGGCGACACCGACCGGGCGCTGGACCGGTTCATCGCCCTGGCACGGGAGCTCGGCCCGCGCGGGGGATTCGCGGCGCTCGGTGCGGCGCTGCCGCGGCGTCGGCTACCGTCGCTGTACCGCTACAGCGTGCGAGCCGCCTCCCGAGCGGCCGAGGCGCACGATCCCGACTGTTGCGGAGACGCGCTGGCGGCCGCCCTGATCGCCATGTGGGACGAGGCCGACGACCGTGAGCTGATGATCAACCTCACGCCGCATCACGTCGCCGCGACCCGTCTGGCCGGCGCCGCCGCCGCGCTTTTCGACTGGGCCGCCGACCGCGCCGCGGCGCACCAGGCTGAGACGCTCCGCGCCTTCGGACGGCGCACCGACGTGACGCTGAAGGCGTTCGGGTGGACCGAGGTGGAGGGTCCAACCGGCACCTGGTTCGTGTAGAAACGGTTCCTCTCCCTCGCCCCCTCGGCGCCTTACCGTACCCGCCACCAAGTGGCCGCCAGCGCGTCCAGCGTGGGTGCGGGCGGCGGTGGCAGTTGCTCCAGCCACCGCCGCAGGTTGCTATATCGATGCAGCAGCGCGTACGACAGCAGCCGCCGTGGCAGTGCGTCGTCGAGCCGCTCCGGCCCGTAGCCATAGGCGAGAAGCAGACTGCGCAAGAAATCGGCGTCGCCGCGCGAGACGAACAGACCGACGGCGGCGAACTCGTATTCGGTGGCGCCGCGCATCGCGGACTCGAAGTCGAGCAGCCCAG
>JBEDUQ010000202.1:0-4204 GCA_040414855.1 Actinomycetota bacterium | reverse complement strand
GCTCGACGCCGCCCACCGGGCCGGGATCGTCCACCGCGACGTCAAGCCCGGCAACATCGTGCTCACCAGCGACGGCGAGGTGAAGCTGCTCGACTTCGGCATCGCCGCCAGCGCCGGCCAGCGCGCGCCGGGCCGGGACAGTCTGGTCGGCACGGCGCCGTACCTGGCACCGGAATGCGCGCTCGGCGCGCCGGCCGACCCTGCTTCGGACGTCTACGCCCTCGGCGTGGTGGTCTACGAGATGCTGGCCGGGCGACTTCCCTTCACCGGGGAGTCGGCCGCGGCGGTCGCGGCCGCGCACGTCCACAACCCTCCGCCGTTACTGGCGGAGCTCGCTCCCGGTGTCCCACCCGCGATGGTGGCCATCTGCGAGCGCGCGCTCGCCAAGGACCCTGCCGACCGGCCGCCCTCGGCGGGTGCGTTCACCGCGCAGCTCGGCGCCGCCGTGACGACGGCGCGAGCCTCGGGGCCGCCCACCCGCGCCGCGTGGCCGACGGCGGCACCGGGACCCCCGAGCCCGAACCAGCCGCCAACGCTCCACAGTCCGGGAGCGGGGCGCGGCCACCACCCGGCGAGCGTCCCGGCGTGGAGAGCCGCGCCGACCGTCCAGGGACTCGCACCGGTCTCGCCGGGACGGCGACGCGCGGCGGCCGGACGTCGGCCCAGGCGGGGGAGGTGGTGGTCGGCGGCGGCAGCGATGGTGGCCGTGCTCGCCCTGGTCGCGGCGCTGCAAGGGTCCGGGATGCTCCAGGATCTCCTTGGCTTGAGCGGGACCCCTGGAGGCGGCCCGTCGGTCCAGCAGCCGCTCGACGGCTCCGGCGGCTCGGGCGACCCGAACGGCGGCGCCGGATCGGGCTCGGCCCCGACCACGCCGCTCGACCACGGGAACGACGGCGGCGACTCGGACTCGGGCGACCGGTCAGACCACGGCAATGGCGACCGCCCGAACGGCGGCGGCGACCACAGCGGCCCCGGCCGCGGCGGTGAGTCCTAGCCGAATCTGTCGAGTCTGTAACGAACCATCACATACCGCGATCGCCGGTAGAGAAGGCCCCAACGGCTCGAGAGGCGATCGCCAGTGCTCCGTAGACTTTCCATCGTGGCCGTGACCACCACGTCGGTCGTGCTCCTGGCCGGCTCGACGCTGGCGCTGGCCGCCAGCACCGGGGCGCTCTCGGGCTCCATCAGCTCCGCCACCGGAGCGTTCGCCAGCCTCTCCGACGACGGCCACAGCGGTTCCGGAGGGCCGGGCGCAACCGGCGTCTCCGGCGGCTCCGACGACCCCGGCGGCGACCGCCACGGCGGCAGGGGCCTCAGCGGCAGCAGCAACAGCGGCAGCAATAACCAAGGCAGCCCCGATTCCTCGGGGACGGGCCCGGCCAGCTCCGCCGGCCCGTCCCCGAGCCGACCGGCGCCAGGCGCCACCGTCTCGGGCCCCGACACCTCGAGCGGTGGCGCCGGCGCCGGCGGCACGAACCCGGCGGGCGGCCAGACCGGCTCCGGCGGCTCGCCGGCTGCCGGCAGGGCGGGCGACACCTCGGCCCAGCCGGGCGCCGCGCCGTCCAGCGACAACGCCAAGCCCGCGAACGCCGCCGCGCAGACCGGCGGGGGCTCCCAGACCACCGGCCTCGGCGCCAGCGGGCCGATCGCCGCCGCCGGCGGCATCGTGCTGGTCGCGCTGATCGCCGCGGGGTTCCGGCTCCGCTCGCGCCTCGGACGGATCGGCTGAGATGCGAGAACCCCTGCGCACGACCCGGAGCTGGGCCCTGCTCAGGTTCCTGCGGCCCTACCGGGGGGCGCTCGGCGTGGCCGCCGGGCTCACCCTGGCCGAGACCGTGCTCGACCTGGCGCGTCCGTGGCCGCTCAAGCTGGCGGTCGACAACGCCATCGGCGGTCAGGCGCTCGGCGGCTTCCTGTCGCCGCTCGACGGGCTCGGCCCGGCGGCGATGGCCGGCTTGGCGGCGCTGCTGACCCTGGCGCTGGTCGGCGTCGGCGTGGTGGTCGGCTACCTGATCACCTACCTCAGCGGGGCGGCGGCCGAGCGGGTCGGCGCCGACCTCCGCGAGGCCGTGTTCCACCGCATGCTGCACCTGTCGCTGCCGTTCCACGACCGCCACCGCTCGGGCGACCTGGTCACGCGCCTGACCAGCGACGTCGCCCGGGTCGAGGACTCGCTGGTCGCCTGGCTCACCACCCTGGTCCCCGAGGTCCTCACGCTTTTGGGCATGACCGTCATCCTGCTGGCGGTCGACCGGATCATGGGGCTCGCCGCGCTCGCGGTGGCGCCGCCGCTGGCGCTGGTGGTCGCGCTCCGCCGGCGCAGTATCCGCCAGGCGCAGCGCGACTCCCGCGACGCCAGCGCGCGGCTCGCCTCTGACGCCACCGAGCTGCTCCGCAACGTCCGTGCCGTGCAGGCGTTCACCCGCGAGCGCGAGACCGACGACCGGTTCAGGGGCCGCAGCCGCGGCGCCTTGCGGGCGGTGGTCGGCGCCATGGACCTCGAGGCACGCTACTCGCCGCTGGCGGACCTGCTGCTCGCCGCCGGGAGCGGGCTGGTGCTCTGGCTCGGGGTCATGGCGGTCACCAGCGGCCGCATCACCGTCGGGACCCTGCTGGTGGTGCTGTCGTACCTCGGCAGCCTCTACGGCCCGATCCGCTCGCTGGCGCGGCTGGCAAGGACCCTGGCCCGAGGCGCGGCCAGCCGAGAGCGGATCCTCGAGGTGCTCGGCTCCGCCGAGGTCATGCCGACCTCGCCGGCCGCGCCGCGGGCGACGCCGCTGCGCCGCTCGCTGGTCCTGCGCGGCGTGGGCTTCGCCTACCCGAAGGGGCCGGCCGTGCTGCTTGGCCTCGACCTGGAGATCGCGGCCGGCGAGCGGCTGTGCGTGGTCGGCGCGACCGGCGCCGGCAAGTCGACCCTGCTGGGGCTGCTGCTGCGCTTCTACGACCCGAACGCCGGCGCGATCCTGATGGACGGCGTCGACCTGCGCGACCTCGAGCTGGACTCGCTGCGTCGCCAGATCGCGCTGGTGCCGCAGGATCCGTGGATGCTCGACGGCACCATCGCCGGCAACATGGCCTTCGGCCGGCCCGGCGCCGACGGCGCCGAGGTCTTGCTCGCCGCCCGCACCGCACTGGTCGACGAGTTCGCCGAGCGTCTTCCGGACGGCTACGCCACCGAGGTGGGGGAGGGCGGCGTACGTCTCTCCGGCGGCCAGCGTCGGCGTGTCGCGCTGGCCAGGGCGATCCTGCGCGACGCCTCCGTGCTGCTGCTCGACGAGCCGACCAGCGGGCTCGACGCGGCCTCCGAGCGCGCCGTGCTGCTGGCGCTCGCGCGGGCCTCGACCGGCCGAACCGTGGTCGCCGTCAGCCACCGGCTCACGCTCGCCGCCGACGCCGACCGGGTCGTGGTGCTCGACGACGGTCGCGTTGCCGAGCAGGGACCCCCTTCGCACCTGCTCGAAGCAGGCCGCGCCTTCGCCCGCATGTACGCGCTCCAACGTCCCGCCGAGCGGTCCGAGCATCCGCTCGCCGAGCGGCGGGAGCGGACGACCACGCTCGAGAGGAGGTGAACCCATGTCTCACGGACGTGGAAGGCGTGTCCGCGGCTCGGTGCACGTGTTCTCGCACCGCCACGGCCACTCCCACTCGCGTTCCCGTTCGCGTTCGCGCTCGAGGTCGCGTGAGCGCTCGCGGTCGCGCGACTGACGTCGAGACGCCAATGACGTCGACACGCCGATGACCGAGGGGCCGATGCCCGCCGGCGCCGGCCCCTCATGGGGCCGATGGCCGCACGATCCGCTGCGTGCGTCCACCCGCCTCGGCCCGGGGCGACCCCAGCCCGGGCCACCGGTGCTGGGCCAGGGCCGGTACGCCTCCCCGTGCCGCCCCGGCCCATGCCGGGACCATCAGGGGACATGCCCGCGGAAACCCGGGCCGGATAGGTCCGGGATCACACCCCGATGCCACGGGGTTGATACAGGTGAATCCTCGAGGAGGTGACGAGCGATGACGGGCCGGGTGGCGTCGGTGACGTGCCACGGGGACGAGGCGGGCTGGCAGCTCGCACCCGGCCAGCCACTGGTCCCGGGCCTGCTCGCCTGGACCCCGCTCGGCGACGGGCCCCGCTGCGAGACCTGGCTCGCCTGGGACCTGGGCCGCTGGAGCCCGGCCGCGGTGAAGGTGCCGCTTCCCGTCACGGTGCGCG
>JBEDUQ010000201.1:0-7427 GCA_040414855.1 Actinomycetota bacterium | reverse complement strand
CATGATGCCCACCGCGTGAAACGAGGTTGGAGCCGGGCGGGACCGGACAGCGGGCACTTCCTCGTCCCCCAATCGAGGTGGCCACACGCCGCCCGGTCACACGCCCTCGCCGGACGGCAGTAACGTCGCCCCCGGCGGCGCCCCGGCTTCATGCCACGTTAGCAGGGCAGGTAGTGAAAGAACCGTGAGGGTTTTGGCGCGTCCGGCGATGACTCCGCGGGCCCCTGTCGAGAACCGGTTGCGGGTTACGACGGCCCGTGTCGAGAACCGGTTGCCAGCAGGTCGGCGTGCGGAACTCTCCGGGCGTGACCCATCTCTCGTACCGTCTCCCCCGCACTCGAGCTGACCGATAGGCTCCGCGGATGACACCCGCGGAGCCTTCGGCACCGTGACCAGCCGCATGCTGGTCTCGCTGGTCACCCTGGGCGATCCGGGACGGCTCACCGGCGGGTACCTCTATCACCTGCGCATGGCGGAGCTGGCCGGCGACCACGACGCCGAGGTCCGCTTCGTGTCGGTCCCGGACCGCCCCTTCCCACTGGGCCTGCTGGACGGTCCAGCCGCGCTGCGCGAGGCGGTCCGGCCCGGCCAGAACTCAAGGAAAGGGTCGGTGGGCGCCGGCGGCGCCGGCGGCCGACCCGCGCCGGCCCCGGCGGCGGGACCCGAGCCGGCGGACGTGATCGTGCTGGACAGCATCGCGGCGGCGTTCCTCGGGCCCTGGCTGTGGCTCCGCCCGCCGCCGGTGCCGCTGGTGGGAAGCCTGCACCAGCCCCCGGGCGGGATCGACCACGGCCCGGCGCGCCAGAGTTTGCAGGGGCCGCTCGACCGGCTCGCCTGGGCCAGGGCGGCGCTGCTGGTTGTGGCGAGCCAGGACTTGGCCGCGCAGGTCGAGCGGGTGGGGTTTCCGGCGGCGCGGATCCGGGTGGTGCCGCCCGGCCGCGACGTTGCGGAGGCCACCACCACGCCCGAGGAGCCTGAGGCCCCCTCCACGCCCGAGGCCACCACCACGCCCGAGGCCACCACCACGCCCGAGGGCGACCTGCGCGACGGCCGCCGGGTGGCGCTGCTCTGCGTCGCCAACTGGGTCGAACGGAAGGGGATCCTGGAGACCCTGGAGGCGGTCGCGCGGCTGGACGCCGGCGCCGCCACCCTGCACCTGGCCGGCGATGACCACGCCGACCCCGCCTACGGCGCCGCGGTGCATGCCCGGCTGGCCCGACCCGACCTGGCCGGCCGCGTGGTCGTCCACGGCCCGGTGCCGCGCGCGCGGGTCGCCGCGCTGTACCAGGCGGCAGACGTGTTCGTGCTGCCCAGCCTGCGCGAGCCCTACGGCACCGTCTGGGGCGAGGCGATGGCGGCCGGCCTGCCGGTGGTGGGCTGGCGCGCCGGCAACCTGCCGCACCTGGCCAACGACCAGGAGGCGGTGATGGTGGCCCCCGGCGACGTCGACGGGCTCAGCCGCGCGCTTGCCCAGCTCGCCGGTGACGAGCCGCTGCGCCTTCGGATCGGCGATGCGGCCAGGAAGCGCGCGGCTTCTCGCCCAACCTGGCGCGACTCCGCCGCGAGCTTCTTCGCCGCCCTGCGCGAGGCGGTCCAGGCGGCTCCGCACCCGAGCCGCTGACCCGGGCGCCCTCCCCCTCGAGGAGGCCGACCTCCGCCGCCCGCGACGCGGTCCAGATCGGACCGCGCCGCGCCGCTGACCAGGGCCACCCGGGCAGCGCGCCGGGTCTCCGCGCCGCGGTCAAGTCGCGACGGGACCGGCGTAGGCGGCGAAGTCGACCGGCGACTCCCAAACCCGGACGGTGAGGGTCTCGACGCCCTCGGCGCGCAGCGTCGGGGCCAGGCGCCCGTGTGCCCACCTGGCCAGGACCTCCACGGTCACCGCCTCGGCCCAGGACGGCCGGATCTCCTCGAGGTCGCGATCCTCGATCCGCTCGACCAGCTCCTGGAGCGCGGCCCTGAGCACGTCCAGGTCGCAGACCATGCCGCGCTGGTCCAGCTCGCCCCGGCCGGCCACCACGTCGAGCCGGTAGTCGTGAGAGTGCAACTGGCCCTCCGGTCCCTCGACCGGCATCTGGTGCAGCGCCCGAACCATGGCGCTGGAGCCGACCTCGAACCCCTCGGTGCGCCTCGCGCTCATGGGACCTCGCTCCCTTCGAACCCACCTGGCGTCGGGCTGGCTGGACCGTACCGCAGCACCGCGTGGACCAGCTCCCCCGGCTCCGCGTCCAGGAAGGCGTAGGCGTCGGCGGCGCGCTCGAACGGGAACTCCCTGGTCGACAGCGCCTCCAGAGGCAGGTCGCGCGCGAGCCTCCAGGCCAGCTCGCCGCGCCGGCGGCGGTCCCACCTGGCGCCGAGCACGGCGGGCAGGCTCGAGACCTGGGTGCTCCGGATCTCCAGCCTGCGGCGATGGAACTCAGCTCCCAGCGGCAGCGGCGCCACCCGGGTGCCGTACCAGGAGCAGACCAATGCCGAGCCCTCGTGGGCGAGAAGCCTGAGCGCCTGGGCGAGGACTTCGGGGATGCCGCTGGCCTCGACCACCAGATCGGCGCCACGCCCGCCGCTGCGGTCGCCGATGACCTCCTCGAGCCGCTCGGGCGGCACCGACTCGACGCCGAAAGCGGCCGCGACCCGGCGGCGTGCCGGCAGCGGCTCGCAGCCGACCACCTCGGCGCCCGTGCGGACCAGCAGCGCGGCGGTCAGGATCCCGACCGCGCCGAGCCCCGTCACCACCACCAGCTCACCGAGCCTCGGCGCCGCGTCGAGACTGACCTGGAGCGCCGTCTCGACCAGCGGATAGACCGTGGCGGTGGCCGCATCGATCCCGTCCACGGGGACCGCCTCGTCGGCGGGCACCACGAAGCGGTCCTGATGCGGATGGAACGCGAACACCAGCTGGCCCGCCCGCAGCTCTCCCGCCGGTCGCTCCACGCGGCCGACCGCGCTGTAGCCGTATTGGAAGGGATAGGTGAAGGTGCCGGCCAGGGCGCCGAGGGTGTCGTCGAGCGCCAGGTTCGGGTCCACCTCGCCCCGGTAGGCGAGCAGCTCGGTGCCGCCAGAGATGCCCGAGCACTCGGTCGCGACCACCACGCTGTCGGCCGCCGGGTCCTCGACCTCGACCTCGCGCAGCTCGACGCTGCGCGGCGCCACGAAGACGACGGCACGCGCCCTCACCTGCCCGGCTCCCACATTCGACCCGCCTGGGCGGCTCGCCGCCGCGCCTTGGACCGGCTCATGGCCCAGGCGGGTACCCGGCCGCTCCCACGCCAAAACCGTTTTGAATGCCACGCGTGGGGAAGCCGCCGGACATGACCCTCGTCGATGAAGTCGCACATCTCGTACTGCCCACCTGGGCGGGAGAGTTCGACCTCCGAACCTATCAGGGCCCCTCGGGCGCCATGTACCTGCTGTTCCTGCGCGGCGAGCTCGGCGACGGCCGGGGCGTGCTGACCCGGGTGCACTCGGGCTGCCTGACCGGCGACGCGCTCGGCTCGTTGCGCTGCGAGTGCGGGCCGCAGCTCCGACTGTCGATGCGCCGGATCGCCGCCGAGGGTCGCGGTGCGCTGCTGTACGCACCCGACCACGAAGGACGCGGGATCGGGCTGCTCGCCAAGCTCAAGGCCTACGAGCTCCAGGAACGCGGGCACGACACCGTGGAGGCCAACCGCGAGCTCGGGCTTCCAGTGGATGGACGCGACTACCGCGAGGCGGTGCAGGCGCTGGTTCAGGCCGGCGTCCGGAGCGTGCGCCTGCTGACCAACAACCCCGAGAAGGCGCGCGCGGTCGAGGCGGGCGGGGTGGCCGTCGAGGAGGTGGTGCCGCTCCAGACCGCCTCCCACACCCGGAACCTCCAGTACCTCGAGACCAAGCGCGAGCGGCTCGGGCACCTGGCGCCGGGCGGCGCGCCGGTCGCCGGCGCGGAGGTGGTCGAGCACGAGCCGTGGACCGAGCCTCCTGAGAGCGGCCTCGCGCTCGACGTCAGCGAGCTGCTCGGGCAGGTGCGGCCCTCGGACAGCCGGCCGTACGTGGTGCTCAAGTACGCCCAGACGCTGGACGGGCGGACCGCCACCGCCAACGGCGACGCCAAGTGGATCAGCGGCGAGCCTGAGCGGCGCGTCTCCCACGCGATGCGCGCGGCCTGCGACGCGGTCATGGTCGGGATCGGCACCGTGCTGCGCGACGACCCAAGGCTCACCGTGCGCATGGTCCCCGGCGCATCGCCGATCAGGGTCATCGTCGACTCCACGCTGCGCGTGCCCGAGGGAGCGCGGATTCTCGACGGCGACGCCGTCACCATCGCCCTCACCACCGCGAGGTCCAGTCCCGCGCGGCGCGAGGCCCTGCGGCAGCGGAGGGTCCGGGTCGAGGTCGTGCAAGAGGGACCGGACGGCGTCGACCTCCACGAAGGTCTGGCCAGGCTGGCCGAGCTGGGCATCCGGTCGCTGCTGGTCGAGGGCGGCGCGAGCGTGATCACCTCGCTGCTGCGCGACCGCTTCGCCGACCGGGTCGTGGTCGCGCTGGCGCCGATGCTGCTGGGCAAGGGCACCGAGGCGGTCGGCGACCTCGGGGTGGGCGAGGTCGTCAACGCCCTGCGGCTGGTCAATCCCACGCGGCACAGCGCGGGCACCGACCTGTTGATCGCGGCCGACCTCGACAGCAAGCCTCCCGAAGTGCCCTGAGCCCGTCGGCGGCCGAATCCGGGTGGGCGGGAGGCTCCTATCGTCCGGATGCCCCATGGCCGCCCCCTTGTATGGCCGTTCAAGACATCGCGCACCATAGCAAGCCGATCCGGCCGGAACAACGATCGAACATCGCGAATTTCCCGAGCGTCCTCGCTCAGTCGAACAGCTCGTCCAGGAAGCTCTTCTTCCGGCGCTTGCGGGAGTAGCCGTCATGCGGGTACCGGTCATGGTCCCCGTGCTCGCGATAGCCGGTGCGCTCGTGCCCGTAGGGAGGGCTGGACTGGTAGGGCGCCTCGCGCGGCGGGGCGTCCGAGTGCCAGGTCTGCTCGCCGTCGATCAGCCGGTCGAGCTCGCCTCGGTCGAGGAAGATGCCGCGGCACTCGCCGCACTGGTCCACGGTGACGCCGCTGCGCTCGTAGGTCCGCATCGCGCCGTTGCATTTCGGGCAGGTCAAGCTGCCGCTCATGGCTACCTCCGGTTGGGATGCCAGGTCCACGCCCCGGTGGGCGCTCCCATGCTGGCCGTCGGGAGGTCAAGCCGGCGTAAGCGCCGGCCGCCCGCCGCGGGGCCCGGTCAAGGGATCCGGGCGTTCGGTAGCAGTGCAGCCGCGTGTAGGCTCCTTGCCCGTGAACCGGCGTCCCGAGGCACGTTCGGAGTGAGGTCATGGCGCGCATCGTCCTGGTGACCGGAGCGAACCGCGGCATCGGCCGCGAGGTCGCGCGCCAGCTCGCGATCCGTGGCGACACCGTCGTTCTCACCGCCCGCGACCAGGCCAAAGCCGAGCGGGCCGCCGCGGAGCTGGCGGCCGACGGCGCGGTCGAGGCGGCGCCGCTCCCCCGCCAACTCGACGTCACCGACGTCGACAGCATCCAGCGGCTCGCCGGCGACTTGACCGAGCGCCACGGCCGCCTCGACGTCCTGGTCAACAACGCCGCCGTCCTCTACGACACCTGGCAGCGCGCCAGCGACGCCGATCTCGGCGTGGTCCGCGAGGCGCTGGAGACCAACCTGCTCGGTCCCTGGCAGACGGTCCTGGCGTTCCTGCCGCTGCTGCGGGCCAGTGGGCATGGCCGGATCGTCAACGTGTCCAGTGGGTCCGGCTCGATCACCGGTATGGGCGGCGGCACTCCCGCCTACGGCGTCAGCAAGGCCGCCCTCAACGCGTTGACCCGCAAGCTCGCCGCGGAGCTCCGTGCCGACCGGATCCTGGTCAACGCCGTCTGCCCAGGCTGGGTGGCCACCGACATGGGAGGTCCCGGAGGCCGCCCGGTCGCCGACGGCGCCGCCAGCGTCATCTGGGCGGTCGACCTGCCCGACGAGGGTCCCACCGGCGGCTTCTTCCGCGACGGCCTCCCGGTCCCCTGGTAGCCAGGGCTGGTCGGGGGTTCAGGTCGGATCCGCTGTGGGATCGCGGAGCCACCGGGCGAGGTAGCCGCCGAGCCCTTCCAGGTCCGTACCGGCAGCGCGATAGCCGATGTGGCCGTCCGGTCGGATGAGGTACTGCGCGGCATCGCTGACACCGAGTTGCGCGAGCGCCTGCCCTTCGAGGTCGTGGAGCGCGCCGGGCGTCGGCTCGCGGGTGAGATGGTGCACGGCCAGCGTATCCGGGTAGCGGCCGCGGATCGCGGCAAGTCGGCTCGAGTCCCAGCCGTCGGGCCGGCCGCAGAGCAGCAGGTGGAAGCGTGGCTCGGTCAGCGCATCGCCGAGCCAGCACCGCTGCCCTTCTCTGGCGATGCGCGCGTCGGGCAGCCGGTCGCCAGCCTTCGGCCCTCGCCGTGGCGCCGGCTGTCCTTCCCGCACGGCGGGGCTGTGCCGGTACCTGATGCCAAGCTGCGAGATCGTCCGAAACCCGTATGCCAGTGGCCGGTCGAAGCGCAGCACAACCGGCAGTACGCGCGGGACGACACGGCTTCGGACCACGTTGACCAGTGGGTTGGTGGAGGTGGCGACGGAGAAGAGGCGGTCGGTGAAGCGGACCACGAAGCGGCCGACCGGGCGGCGCTCGGCGTCGTAGGAGTCCAGCAGCGCCTGGTCGGCGATCCCGCGAGCGACCAGGGCGAGCTTCCAGCCCAGATTCCAGGCGTCCTGGATGCCGGTGTTCATGCCTTGGCCGCCGGCGGGGCTGTGGACGTGTGCGGCGTCGCCGGCCAGGAAGACGCGCCCTGCCCGGTAGCGGCCGGCGTGGCGGTGCTGCAAGCGGAAGTACGTCAGCCAGACGGGATCGGACAAGCGGAACTGGCCGCCGGTGAAGGCGTCCACCAGCGCCTGCAATTGCTCCAGCGAGGGCCGTTCCGACTCTTGTTGCCGCCCAACGATCGGGTTCACGGCCAGCAGGCGCCAGCTCGCGGGCCGGACCAACGGGAAGAAGAACAGGATGCCCTCATGGCCGAGGAACGCGTGGGCGCTGTCGGCATCGAGTCCGCCGTCGACCTCCAGGTCGGCCAGCGCAAAGGTCTGCGGGTACGCACCGCCTTCGAACGGGATCTGGGCGATGCGACGGACCGCGCTGTGAGCGCCGTCGCAGCCCACCAGGTATCGGGTGCGAACCTCCTCGGTCCGCCCGTCACCGTGGCGCAGGGTGCAGGTCAGGCCGTCGGAGTGCTCCTGGAACCCGACCAGCTCCAAGGCCCGCTCCGGGCGGACACCGGACCCAGCCAGGTGGTCGAGCAGCACCTGCTCGGTCTCGGCCTGGGAGAGGAACAGCAGGAAGGGGTAGGCGGTGTCGGGCAGACCCAGACCGAAGAC
>JBEDUQ010000200.1:0-12412 GCA_040414855.1 Actinomycetota bacterium | reverse complement strand
CCGGCGGTGGGGCGGACGGCGCCGATGTAGTCGCCGCGGAAGGCTGGCTGGATGCGGATCACGGCGCCGGTGTGGGGCGCGTTGATCATGTTGCCCGCGCCGATGTAGATGCCGACGTGATGGATGGTCGCCGGGTTGGCGAGGTCGTTCGCGTAGAAGACCAGGTCGCCCGGCTGCACGGCGCTCGGGTCGAGCACGTGCGGCCCGGCGTTCCACTGCTGCGCGGCCGTCCTGGGGAGCTGCAACCCGCCGGCCTGGTAGGCCCGCAGCGTCAGCCCCGAGCAGTCATAGAACCCGGCCTCGCCGGTGGCGCCGAACCGGTAGGGCTTGCCGAGCTGGTTGAAAGCGAACTGGAGCGCCGCGTCGACGGAGTCGGCGGCCGACGCCCCGGCGGGCAGCGTCGCGGTGGCCGCGTAGCTGGAGGCGATCGCCAGCACCTTGTCCACGTACCACTGCGCGTGGTTGTAGGCGAAGATCGCCTGCGACAGGTCGCCGCCGTGGTCGCGCAGGGCCCTGCACAGATAGGCGGCCGCGCTAGGGATCGCGTCGGCCGGGTCGTACGGGCTGGCGTGGCCGTCGAGATCGCCGTCGATCGCGAAGCGCCAGAAGGCGTCCCCGGCCGCGCCGACGCCGACGCCCATCTGCATCGGGCCGGCCGCCCCGGCGAAGTTGACGCCCTCGGTCACTCCTGGCGCGCGCAGCCGCCCGTGGTTGCTCTCGACCTTGCCGATCCCCGCCAGCACCGACCACGGCAGCCCCGGACAGGCGTCCGCCGCGGTCTGGTACATGGTCAGGTAGGCGGGCGGGATGTCCCGGCGCGCGTCGGTGCTCGGCGCGCTGCCGCCAAGGATGCCGGTCGAGATCCCGCCGACGATCAGCATCGTGAACATCAGCAGGACCAGCGGTGCCGCCACGGCGGCGATGACGACCTTCTTCATGTGCTGCCCGGTCCCTTGACTGCGCACTCGGGGGAAGCTGCGCGGGTGCGTGAGACTCTTGATACGGGATGGTCCGGCGGGAGTTCAACACTTCGTGGGGGCAAGTGATATTTTAGTGGCTCGACGGCTTTGACAGGATAGATGGCAGCTGTCCGAACGTCGAACCGGGTCGTGCGGGTCTTGTGAAGCCTCGCGAATACCGAGGGGGCAATGAGAGCCGGGAAGACGGGTGCGCGGATGGCTCCCGCCCTGGGAACATCGTGGGGATCCGACCCATTGGCGCAGGTAGCAGACCATTTCGGCCATGCTTTTGTGCCATTGCAGACCAGTGTAACCTTTGATACGCCATACGCGGGTGGCCGGCCACTTCCCCAGTTCCCCAATCACCGCGACAGTACTGACTTGATACGACACGTTCGACTTCACCAGGACGCGAATCCGTACCGTCCCCACGGGGCCAGAGGGGGTTCCCTGTGACGCAACCGCCGAGGGTCAGCTCGAACGCACCCGTCGAGGAGGCGTTCGTGCCGCTCGGTCGTTCCGGCACCGGCAACCAGGGTCGGCGGAGCGATGAAGGAAGCCAGGAGCGGCGACGCCGCGAGCAGGCCGCCCAAGCGGCAGAGGCGGCCAGGCGCCAGCCGCCGCCCGCGCGCCAGCGCCCGGCGCGGCGGCCCGTGCCCGAGGCCCGCCGGGCCTCCGACCAGCGCGGCGCGGTCGCGACCCGCCCACGATCGGAGATCCCGGTGGTCGCGCCGACCGCCGCTGACTTCACCGCCGAGCGCTATCTGCGCGACCAGTCGCTGGCGCCGCGGGACGGCTGGCGGCGGGTGCTGTTCTGGCTCACCGGCGGGCGGGTCAACTTCGGCCCGAGCCCCGGCGAGCTGGCCGAGCGCGAGCTGATCGCCCGGGCCAAGACGCCGGTGCCGGGCTGCCGCTCGATCGCGGTTATCAGCCGCAAGGGCGGCGTCGGCAAGACCACCACCACGCTGATGCTCGGGCACACCTTCGCGAGCCTGCGCGGCGACCGTGTGGTCGCCCTGGACGGCAACCCGGACGCCGGATCGCTCGGCTACCGCGTGCGCCGCGAGACCGCCGCCACGATCACCAACCTGCTCGCCGACGAGCAGATGATCAACCGCTACGCCGACATCCGCGCCTACACCTCACAGGCGCCCACCCGGCTCGAGGTGGTCGCCTCCGACGACGATCCGCGTATCACCAAGGCGCTCGGCGAGGAGGACTACCGCCGGGCGATCTCCCTGCTGGAACGGCACTACAACCTGATCTGCCTTGACACCGGCACCGGCGTGCTCGAGTCGGCGACGCGTGGGATCCTCCAGCTCGCCGACCAGATCGTCGTGGTGATGTCTCCGAGCCTGGACAGCGCGCGGGCGGCGAGCTCGACGCTGGACTGGCTCAACGAGAACAACCACGCGGAGCTGGTTCGGGGCGCGGTCGCCGTGGTCAACGGCGTCCAGGCCGACGGGCAGGTCGAGGTCGGCCGCATCAAGGAGCACTTCGCCGGTCGCTGCCGCGCTGTGGTCCAGGTCCCCTGGGACCCCCACCTGGCAGCCGGCGCCGAGACCGAGGTCACTCGCCTCCGCCCTACCACCCGCCACGCCTACCTCGAAGTCGCCGCCGCGGTGGCCGACGGGTTCGTGAGCTGAACATGACCGCCAACCGGAAAATCGAACCGCTGACGATGCCAGAGCGCCGCGGGGGCGCCGCAGCCGACGGAATCGGTACCGCGAAATGCCAAGGAGGTACGTGCCGATGCGCCACCACCTGCACGTAGTCATCGCCCAATCACGGGTCAACTGGACGCCCGACTTCAACGCGCTCCCCGGCGCCGGGCCGTTCCAGCACGTCATCAACGGCGTCGGAGCCTTCGCGCTGTTCCTGTCGCTCGCCGGCGTGATCATCGGCGGAGCGATGTGGGGTATCGGGTCCCTCAGCTCGAACTACCACCAGGCCGCGGTCGGCAAGCGGGCGACCCTGTACTCGATCGTGGGCGCGGTGATCATCGGAGCCGCCGCCGCACTGGTCAACTGGGCGTTCTCGCTGGGCCAGACCACCTGAGCAGCGGAGCGCGCCGGCACCGGCCACCGGCAGCGACCGGGCGAGCCGCCGCCGAGCCGCTCCCCCCGGCCGGCGTGGCCGGGGCCTCGAGGTTCGGGACAGCGGTCGCCACGACGCCGCCCGGCTTCCGTTGCAGCGCACACGGCGATTGAGGAGAGAGGCGAAGGCCGTTGGCCGTACATGAGCAGAGCCGGGCTCGGGTGATCTACAGGCTCCCCGAGCAGCGGCGCCTTGGCGTTGGTGGAGGGCTGGGCCTGTTCGCCCTGCTCGCCATCGCCCTGGTGCTGTTCGCCGGCGGGCTGCTCATCGGGCGCTGGACCGGCGCGAGCGCACCGTCGCCCGCCGCGCAGCGCACCGGAGCGCCGGGGGCGGCGCAGGCAGGCCAGGCGGGGCAGGCCGCCGGCAACCCATCCGCGACCACGGCCGGCTCAGGGGTCGGCTCCGCCGCCTCGACGGGGGAGGGCTCGGCGTCGGCCACCAGGCCGCTGACCGTGAACGGCGAGCAGGTCTGGAGCGGCCGGACCGTCAGCGGTGTCCCGGTCGGATGGGATCATTCAGAGGCGGGGGCGGTCGGGGCGGCGACCAACTACACCTCGGCGCTGGCGTCCAGCGAGCTGATGTTCGACCCGTCGCGCCGCTCGGCCGCGGTCGCAGCGGTGGCCGCGCCGCAGGCGCGGGACCGGCTCGCCCGCGACCTCGAGGACCAGGCCAAGGTCATCGCCGCGTCGTTCTTCGGGCTCACCGACCCCGACAAGGCACTCGCACAGATCGAGCAGAGCAAGGTGATCTTCCAGACCATCCCGGTGCGCTACCACCTCGACGCCTACGACGGCACCCACGCACGCGTCTCCATCTGGCAGACCGGCGTGGGCGGCTACCAGGGCTCGAGCCTGCCGCCGCAGGAGGCCTGGGGCATGACAACGGTGCGCCTGCAGTGGATCGACAAGGATTGGAAAGAGATCAGTGCAACCGTCAAGGACGGACCGGTCCCCGTCGCCGACAGCAACCCGCCGACCCCAGCCTCGGACCTCATTCGTGAGGTTCAGCAATTCAAGGAGTACCACTATGCTCCAGGTTCGTGAGCGCCCCTGGGCCCGTTGGCTCCTGCTGCTGGTCGGCCTGGCCATCGCCTCGATCCTGGTGCTGGCGCCGGCGGCCCTCGCGCAGCAGGCGCCGACCACCACCACGCCCACGACCACGACCGCGCCCTCGACCGACAAGTGCGCCGGTGTGCAGACGCCGATCGCCCGCCAGATCTGCGAGGCGGGGGCGGGCGCGGGGCGCTCGGTCGGCAACGCCCTGAGCGGCGCCGCCACCGGCGTTGTCTCCGCCGCCGGCGACAGCGCGCTGCGCAGCTTCACCGCCGCGGTCAGCAACGCGGGGACCTGGTTCCTCAACAAGGTCGGCTCGCTGATCAACGGCACCACCAGCCCCAACGTGGCCAACGCCAACTGGTTCAGCTCGCAGTACCGGGTGATGCTGGCGCTCGCCGTGGTGATCGCCCTGCCGATCCTGCTGGTCTCGGTCGCCCAGGCGATCGTGCGGGTCGACGCCATGCAGGCGATCCGCTCCGCGTTCGTCTACCTGCCGATCGCGGCGATCTTCTCGGCGGTGGGTCCCGCGATCGCGCAGATCCTGATCGACTCGAGCGACTGGATGAGCACGGCGATCAGTCACGACGCCGCCGCCAACGCGCAGAAGTTCATGACCGACACCGGCAGCTGGCTCGGCGCGATCGGCGCCGGGACCGTGAACCCGGCGGCCCCGGTATTCGCAGTGCTGCTCGGCGCGATCGTGGTAGTGCTCGGCGCCTTCTCGATCTGGCTCGAGCTGCTGCTCCGGTCGGCCGCGATCTACGTGGCGGTGCTGTTCCTGCCGCTGGCGTTCGCGGCGATGGTGTGGCCGGCCGGCTGGCGCTGGTGCCGGCGGCTGATCGAGTTCCTGCTGGCGATCATCTTCGCCAAGGTGTTCATCGTGGCGATCATCGACATGGCCGCGTCCGGCCTCTCGGCTGGCGGGCTCGCCTCCAAGTTCGAGGGGGTGCTGGCCGGCGGCGCCCTGCTGCTGAGGGCCGCGTTCACACCGATCGCCCTGCTGCGGCTGATCCCGCTCGCGGAGGCTGCGGTGGTGACCGCCGGGCAGCAGCGGGCGGCCCTGCGCCAGGCGACCCAGGGCGCGACCGCCTTCACCAGCTCCTCGGTGGTCTCGCAGATGATCCAGTCGCGCTTCCGCAGCGGCGCGTCCACGGCGGCGACCGGCGCCGGCTGGGCCGCGGCGCCAGCGGCGGCGGCCAAGGCGGCCGGCACCGCGGCCACGGCCGCGCGCGCTCGCGCCACGTCGGGCTTCGCGGCGATGACCCCGGACGTCGGCGGCGCCTCCGGCAAGGAAGGCGCCTCGGGCCGGCCCGCCGGCATCAGCGGCCCGCCGACGCTGCCGATCGGCGGCTCCAACGGCGGCCCGCGGCCGTCCGGCGCCCCGGCCGCCGGCTCCGCGTCCTCGGGCTCGTCGGGCTCGGGCGGGTCCGGCGGCTCTGGCGGCGGGCTCGGCCGGCCGCTGAAGCTGCCCGACCTGACTCGCGGACCGGAGGGATCGGGCGCCGATGCGTAGCCATGGCGACATCCGCTACCGCTTCGGGCCGCTGGAACGCCGGGGCCTGATCGGCACGCTGCGTCCCGGCCAGCTCCTGGTGCTCGCCACGACGGTGTTCCTGACCATCGTGCTGGTCGAGACCCTCCGCAACGGCGTCGGTCTGGCGCTCGGCGCGCTGCTGCTCTCCGTTGGCGGCCTGGCCAGCTTCATTCCCTTCGGAGGCAGGACCCTGAACGAATGGGTGCCGGTGGTGGCCACCTTCGCCGGCCGCAAGCTTGGAGGACGTGACCAGTGGCGTTCAGGGGCGCCTGAGGCTGGCACCCGGTTCCTTGGGGGTGAGGTCCCAGTGAAGCCGCCCGACCCGATCGGCAGGGTGGAGCTGCTGGCGTTCCCGTTCAGGGGCGTCGAGCTCGGCGTGCTCGCCGACCGATCCAACGGCACCTACACCGCCGTGATCCAGGCGCGCGCCCGCTCGTTCGTGCTGCTCGACCCCGAGGACAAGGCGCAGCGGCTGGCCGGCTGGGCCGGCGTGATCGCCGGTCTGGCCCGCGAGGGCAGCCCGATCTCGCGCATCCAGTGGCTGGAGCGGACCGTCCCCGACGACCGCAACGCCCTCAACCGCTACCTGCGCGACGCGCTCGACCCCAGCATCGGGATCGACGCGCTGCCGCTCCAGAGCTACCTGCGGCTCACGCAGGCGGCCGGGCCGGTGACCGAGCAGCACGAGCTGTACATCGCGCTCCAGCTCCACGCCGGCAAGGCCGCGCGGGTCATCAAGCAGGCCGGCGGCAAGGACACGGGCGCCTGCATGGTGCTCGCCAGGGAGCTGGACACCATGGCGCGGCGGCTCGAGCAGGCCGAGGTCGAGGTGCTGCACGCGCTCGGCCCGCGCCGGCTGGCCGCCACCATCCGGCTCGCCTACGACCCGCACGCGCGCACCAACCTGGCGCGGCTGGCGAGCCACGACCCCAGCCGCGAGGACGGGGTCAGCGCCCGCAACGCCTGGCCGCAGCGCACCCAGACGCACTGGAGCTACTACCGCACCAACGACGTGGTCCACTCCACCTACTGGATCGCCGAGTGGCCGCGGATCGAGGTCGGGCCCGACTTCATGGCGCCGCTGCTGGTCCAGACACGCTGCATGCGGACCGTGTCGGTGACCATGGAGCCGGTGCCGCCGCTCAAGGCGATGCGCGCGGTCGGCTTCGCCAAGACGGCCGACGTCGCCGACGAGGAGCTGCGCCAGAAGCTGGGCTTCATCGGCACCGCCAAGCGCCGCAACCAGGCCGACGCGGTCGCCAGGCGCGAGCAGGAGCTGGCCGACGGCCACGCCGACGTGCGCTTCTCCGGCTACATCACGGTGACCGCCGACGACACTGACGAGCTGTCGGCCGCCTGCGGCGAGGTCGAGCACGCCGCCGGCCAGTGCCGGCTCGAGATCCAGCGCTGCGACGGTGAGCAGGACATCGGCTTCACCTACGCGGCGCTGCCGATGTGCCGCGGGCTGCGATGAGGATCAAACCGCGCCGGCTGGCGCATCGCGTGACCACCGCCCACCTTCAGGCGGCCTACCCGTTCATCTCCGAGGGCGGTCTGGGCAGCGAGGGTGTCTATATTGGGCGAGATGTCTTTGGTGGTTCATTCTGCTACGATTGCTTCACCTTGTACGGTCGTGAAATCACCGGCCCGAACATGCTCGTGATTGGGCAGATTGGCTACGCCAAATCGAGTCTGGTCAAGTGCTACCTTTGGAGACAGATGCTCTTTGGGCGCACCGCCTGGGTGATCGATCCCAAGGGCGAGTACGACCAGCTCGCGGCCTTCTGCGGCACCTCGCCGATCCGCTTCCGCAGCGGCGGCACCCTGCGCCTCAACCCGCTCGACCCGATGATCGCCGGGGACGCGCAGCTCGCCCTGCTGCGCTCGATCGCGGGCGTGATGCTCGGCCGCAACCTGCGGCCCGAGGAGGACGCCTGCCTGGAGCGCGCCCACCACGAGGCGGTCATCGAGGCCAACAACCGCCGCTCCCAGGCGACCGTGCCGCAGGTCGTCAACCGGCTCCTGGAGCCGTCCGATGCGACCGCGCACGAGCTGCGCACCTCGACCGTGCGGCTGGCCGAGGACGGGCGCCAGCTCGCCCTGGCGCTGCGGCGCATGGGCTCCGGCGACCTGCGGGGCATGTTCGACGGCCCGACCTCGCGCGACTTCGACCTCTCCGGCCGGCTGGTGGTGTTCAACCTCCGCGACGTCAAGGACGAGGCGCGCCCGATCCTGATGGCCTGCACGGCCGCCTGGCTCCAGGGCTCCTGGACGCGCAACGACGGCGTGCGCCGGATCGTCGTGCTCGACGAGGCCTGGGTCGTGCTGCGGCACCTGGCGATCGCGCGCTGGCTCCGCGAGAGCTGGAAGCTGGCGCGGCAGTACGGCGTCCAGAACATCGCCGTCATGCACCGCCTGTCGGACCTGACCGCCGCGGGCGACGCCGGCAGCGAGCAGGTGCAGCTCGCCAAGGGCCTGCTCGAGGACTCCGAGACCCGGGTGATCTACCGTCAGTCGCCCGGCGAGGTCGAGCAGGCGCGAGAGCTGCTCGGCCTGACCCAGACCGAGTGCGACCAAATCCCTTCACTGGAGCGCGGCGAGGCGCTGTGGCGGGTCGGCCGCCGCTCCTTCATTGTGCAGCACCGCCTCGAGAGCACCATCGAACGCCAGATCGTCGACACCGACGCCAACATGGACCCTCGCTCGGCGCCGTGGGCGGTGCAGCCACGCCCGGACGAGGCGGCCGGGGGAGCCTCGTAACCACCTTGTGAGCCCGTCAGCCTTGTGAGCCTGGAGGGTCAGTGAGCAGCAAGCCGCCGATCAAACGCCAGAGCAGCGCGGAGCAGATGCTGCTGGTCGCCGTCTCCGTCCTGCTCGGCGTCGGCTTCCTGATGTGGGTCACCGGCGAGGTGGCGGGGTTCCTGAACTCCGGCGGGACCTGGCCGCGCGTCTCCGTCGGCGAGATGGGCGTGGTCATCGCGCGGTTCTTCACGACGCCCGGCAACCCGGCGCTCGCCTGGCCGGTCGACGTCCGCGATCTGCTCCCCGGGCCGGTCACCTTCTACCTGGTCATGGTCATCATGCTGCTGGTCCTGACGGTGCTCTGGCTGTACCTCAGCCAGGGGTTCCGCAGGCTGCGCCGGCGGATGTCGGGGACGGTCGCCCTTCAGCACTCCTCCTCGCCGGGCGGCGGGCCGATCGGCCCGAGCGGCTGGGCGCGTCCGCACCTGTTCCGCGAGCTGTATGTGCGCGGCCCGCAGACCGGCAGGGTGATCCTCGGGCGCATCAGCGGGCGCCTGGTCGCCGCGGAGACGCTCCAGTCGGTGATCGTGCTCGGCCCCGGCCAGAGCCAGAAGACCAGCGGCCTGGTGGTCCCCGCGATCCTCGAATGGGACGGCCCGGTGCTCGCCGTCGGCATGAAGTCCGACCTCATCCGCCACACCATGACCCAGCGCTGGCAGCGCGGGGACGTCCACCTGTACGACCCCGTGGGGGTGACCGGCCTCGACGCGTCGACCTGGTCGCCGCTCGGCCGTTGCGTCACCTGGGAGGGCTCCTACCGGATGGCGCGCTCGCTGGTCGACGCCGGGAGGTCGGGCAGCCAGGCCGCGCCCGACGCCGACTTCATTCACAACGCCGCCGCCACCCTCCTCGGCGCGCTGATGCTCGCGGCCGCGACCTCCGACCGGTCGATGAGCGACGTCGTCCGCTGGGTCCAGCGCCGCGAGCGGGCCGAGGTCACCGGCGCGCTCAGCGTCGCCAACGACTCGGCCGCCAGTGACGCCATGCAGCTCGTGTCCAGCCTCACCGAGCAGCACCGCAGCCAGGTGTATGCGGCCGTGCTCGGGGTCATCGCCGGCTACGCCGACCCGACGGTGCGGTCGGGGGTGCTGACCAACCAGCTCTCCGCCGAGCGGCTGCTCGACGGTCGCGCCAACACCGCCTACGTCTGCGCGCCCGCGCACGAGCAGCGCCGCCTGGGCCCCGTGTTCGTGGCTCTGGTCCAGGACGTGATCGAGCTCGCCTTCTCGCGCGCGACCCAGATGGGCAGGCCGCTCGACCCGCCGTTGCTGGTGGTGCTCGACGACGCCGCCACTGCCGCCGCGCTGCCCCAGCTCGACGTCTACGCGGCCACCGCCGCCAGTCGCGGGGTCCAGCTGCTGACCACCTTCCGGCACGTCAGCCAGATGCAGGCCCGATACGGGGACCGTGCGGAGGTCCTGTTCAACAACCACCGGGCCAAGGTCGTGCTGTCCGGCATCACCGACCAGGCCACCCTCGGCGTGCTCTCGCACCTGCTCGAGGACGACGACGTCCGCAGCCTCACCGCCCCGAGCGCCGCCAGCGCCAAGGACGGCGAGTCGCTGCGCCACCGCTATCCCTCCCCGGCCGAGACCCTGCGCCGTATCGCCCCCGGTCAGGGCATCCTCCTGTACGGCCACCTCCCGCCCGCCCACCTCAACCTGCGCCCCTGGTTCCGCGACCGCCGCCTGGTCAACCTGGTCGCCGAACAGAGCGCCCGCCTCGCCGAACCCCTCGCGTAGGTCGGGGCGGGCGAGGGCCGAGGCGGGCAACGGAAGGTTCCCGCCCTGGGATGGGGAGGGTTTCCGCCCTGGGACGGGGAGGGTTCCCGCCCCGCGATGGGGAAGGTTCGCGCGGCCCCTTTACCGGCCGGCGCGGGTGATGGCGTCGAGGGCGCGCGCGGCGAGCAGCTCGACCACGGTGGCGAAGCGGCGGTAGGTGTCGTCGTCGCGACCGTAGGCACCGGCGGCGGACCGCGCATAGACGCCCTCGAGGATGGCGGCCAGCTTCCAGTACCCGAAGGCGACGTAGTAGTGGAGCTCGCTCAGGTCGCGACCGCTGCGGCGCGCGTAGGCATCCGCGACCTCGGGACCGCGCGGGAACCCCGGCAGCGCGGTCACCGTGGAGTCGAGCGGCAGCACGTCGTCCCCAGGGTCCGACCAGTACACCATCAGCAGCCCGACGTCGGCGAGCGGGTCGCCGAGCGTGCACAGCTCCCAGTCGAGCACGGCCGCGACCGTCCCGACCGGCGACAGGATCAGGTTGTCGAGCCGGTAGTCGCCGTGGACGATCGTGCCCGGCCCCTGCTGGGCCGGGACCCGCTCGGCCAGCCGACGGCCGGCCTCGTCCATGGCGGGCAGCTCGCGCGTCTTCGACTGCTCCCACTGGCGGGTCCAGCGGCGCAGCTGCCGCTCGATGTAGCCGTCGCGCCGCCCAAGGTCGCCGAGCCCGACCTCGGCCGGCTCGACCGCGTGCAGCGCCACCAGCACCTCGACCAGCGACTCCGCCGCGGTCGCCCGCTGCCGGTCGTCGAACGCCGCCCGCACCGCCGCCTCGTCGCGGGGGACGATGCCCTCGACGAAGCGCATGACGTAGAACGGCGCCCCGGTGACTCCCGGGTCCTCGCACAGCCCGATCGCCTCGGGCACCGGGACCGGCGTGCCCAGCAGCGCCGAGATGATCCGGTGCTCCCGCCCCATGTCGTGCGCAGACGGCAACACGCCCGACAGCGGCGGCCGCCGCAGCACCCAGGAACCCCCGCCGGCGTCGCGCACCAGGTAGGTCAGGTTCGACCTGCCGCCCGCGATCACCTGGAAGTCGAGCGGCGGCGGCGCCTGCGGCACGTTGGCGGTGAACCATGCGGTCGTCGCCGCCAGGTCGATCCCCGGCGCCCCTCGGCCGAGCCCGCCACCGGTGCCGGTCCCCGCGGGAGTCCCGGCCGGCGAGGCCGCCGGACCACCCGCCGCCGGACCACCCGCCGCCGGACCACCGGCCCCGGGAATACCGGGCACGTGGTCGCCCGCCGCCGGACAACCGGCCCGGGGCGCGTGGGGGACCGGAGGCTCGGCGGCGGGCGACATGTCAGGGCTCCTGGGTTGGCTGCTTGGGGTCCTGCTCCTCGTGGTGGGCCGCCTCCTGGACCGCGCGGGCGACGGCGGTCGAGACGTTGCGGTCGAACACGCTCGGGACGATGTACTCGGGCCGCAGCTCGTCGTCGGCGACGCAGGCGGCGATCGCGCGGGCGGCGGCAACCTTCATCGCCTCTGAGATCGAGTGCGCGCCGGCATCCAGCGCGCCGCGGAACACCCCGGGGAACGCGAGCACGTTGTTGATCTGGTTCGGCTCGTCGCTGCGTCCGGTCGCGACCACGGCGGCGTGGCGGCGCGCGCCGGCCGGGTCGACCTCGGGGTCGGGGTTGGCCAGCGCGAACACGATCGCGTCCTGTGCCATGGTGCCGATGTCCTCGGGCTGGAGCAGGTCGGCGCTGGAGACGCCGATGAACACGTCGGCGCCGGCGATCGCGTCGAGCAGGGACCCCTTGAGCCGCGCGGCGTTGGTGTGCTCGGCGACCCAGCGCTTGCTGTCGTCGAGCCGGTCGCGGCCCTCGTAGAGGATCCCGGCGCGGTCGGCCACGACGATGTCGTTGACGCCCTCCGCCTGGAGGATCTTGACGATCGCGACCCCGGCCGCGCCGGCGCCCGACATGACCACGCGGATGCCGGAGAGCTTCTTGCCCACGACGCGCAGGGCGTTGGTGAGCGCGGCGAGGACCACGATGGCGGTGCCGTGCTGGTCGTCGTGGAAGACCGGGATGTCCAGGGCCTCGCGCAGCCGGGCCTCGATCTCGAAGCAGCGCGGCGCGGCGATGTCCTCCAGGTTGATCCCGCCGTACGCGGGCGCGATGGCCCGCACGATCGACACGATCTCGTCCGGGTCCTGGGTGTCGAGCACGACCGGCCAGGCGT
>JBEDUQ010000199.1:0-2282 GCA_040414855.1 Actinomycetota bacterium | reverse complement strand
CGCCAGCACGACCAGCAGCGCCGCGATTCCCCAGGTGATCGGCCGGCGCCACGGCAGCGTCTTTTGCAGCGCGATCAGCGCCGCCACCAGGACCATCCAGGTCAGGCTCATCACGCCGAGCGCGAACAGCGCCACCATCAACCCGGCGCAGCACCCCAGGCACCAGACAGCGTGCCTGCCCCCCATCTCGACCGCGCCGCGCCGCCCGTCGCGCCAGTGCCCGAGCAGGAATCCGAGTGGGCTACGGCAATGGGCCAGACAGGCGTCCTTGAGCGGGGTCAGCTCGTACACGGCGGTCAGCGCCAGCACTCCCCCGGCCACCCACCGCCCGCCGGCGTGCCACGCCAGCGCGCCGCCGAACAGGCTTCGGCCCAGCTCGAACACTCCGTAGGCGAGCAGGCCGATAGCGCCCCAGACCAGGAGATAGGCGGCGGTGAACAGCAGCGGCTGGTCGAGGCCCCGGCGCCGGGTCATCCGCGCGTAGAGCGCAGCGGTGGGCGCCATCGACGGCAACATCATCGCGGCCATCATCACCACCCACACGCCGAGGAACCAGCCGAGCGCGCCTAGGTCGGTGCCGGGACCGGCATCCATCCCGGTCATCCGGTCAGCCGTCGACCACCAGGCCAGGGCGGCCAGCGCAAGCAGCAACGCGACCAGGCCCAGGCGGCTGCGCACGGCAACCCAGACTTCCCCGAGGCCGGCGCGCCGGTCCTCGACGGCGGTCGGCGCTACGACGCTCATGCCGCCCAGGAGAAATCGGACCGCGAGAACGCGGAGTGGCCGTCGAAGGCGATACCGAACGCGTCGACCTTGGCGCGGGTGGCGCGCGAGACCGTGAGCTCGGGCCCGGCCGGATGGAACACGCCGACCAGCTTCACCGGTTCGCCGGACTCCGAGCCGACCGGCACGACGTTCTCGACCTCGATGTCGACCGCGTCGCCGATCCTCACCGAGTGCAGCAGGCCGTCCTCGTGGATCTCGATCGGGACGCGCTCCACGCCCAGGTTCTCGCTCACCAGCGAACCCAGGGCCGCCATGGGCCCGCCGAGCGCGCCGGAGAACACCGCGCCGAGCTTGTCGGCCTGCTCGTCCGAGGCGGCCGCGTCGAGGAACACGCCGATGCGCCAGTTTCCCTCGATCATGACCTGGGGCGAGTCGACCAGCACGGCCACGTTGAGTCCACTGACGTCGGTGCTGTCCACCTCGCCGTCGTTGACTCTGAAGATCAGCGCGACGCGGCAGCGGTCGTGCGTCGCGGGGAGTGCGAACGAGGACGTACAGGGACACACCACATCGCACGAACAGCTCTCGAAGTACGAGAGGTTGAGCTTCCAGGACATCGAGGGCCTCCTCGGGGTCGGGCGAAGGCGGAGGCCCGATTCTCGCCGACCGGCCGCGGCGGGGTCAACCGCCGCGGCCCGTCGGGTCGTCGTGTGCGATCAGGTATTCAGAATGCCGCCGCCCGGGCCGCCGCACTCGAAGCCGATCACGGTTCCGGTGCCGGGATGGCCGGGGTCGCCGGCATAGCCCGGGTCGACCTGGACCAGCGCGACCCCGGTGGTGTCACCGGAGATGACCGAGCCACTCTTGGTGATCTGGCTCGAGACGATGACCGGGATCACCGGGTCGACGGTGGCCGGCGGATGCGAGCTGTTGCCGGGATCGGTCGTCCAGTCCTGGCCGCAGACAGGTGTCGCGTCGACCACGAATCCCTTGGACGAGGCGGGCGCGAGCCCGGTGCTGAGCGGGTTGTCCTTCCACCACTGGGCGCCCCAGAACGTGACCTGACTGCCGACCTGGACGTTCTGATCGCCGATCACGAACGTGCCCGGATTCGAGGGCGCGTCGGCCAGAGCGCCGCCCGCGAGGGCAAGCGAAGCGGCAGCCACCACTGCATTGGCAGCTGCCAGACGGCGGATCCTTCCGCCGAACGAGTACTTCATGTCCAACTCCTTGATTGGGGGGTACAGCTACCCCCTGTTAGCGGCCGGGCGGCGGCCGGCCGCGAGCCGCGAACCCCTGCGCCGGACAGACGGACTACGACTAACCCGGCACGCCGAGTTCGGCCTTCTTGGCCTCGACGTCGATCCCGAGCAAGCGGGCCAGGTTCTCTCCCAGGATCTTGCGCTTGGCCTGCTCTGTCAGCTGCGGATAGCCGCGCTCCTCGACGATGTCACGGGGCAGCTCGAAGTTCCAGAACTCCTCGAGCGCCCACTGCGGATGCCAGATCGGCGTTTCGCCGCCGTAGATGATCTTGTCCTCGCCGCACCACCACATCA
>JBEDUQ010000198.1:0-5376 GCA_040414855.1 Actinomycetota bacterium | reverse complement strand
GCGCCAGTCCGGACGCCACCCGCAGCTGCTCCTCGACCAGGTCGACCCCGTACACCGCCTCGGTGATCGGGTGCTCGACCTGCAGGCGGGTGTTCATCTCCAGGAAGAAGAACTCGCCGGTGGTCGGGTCGAGCAGGCACTCCACCGTGCCGGCGTTGCGGTAGCCGACCGCCTCGCCCGCGCGCACGGCGGCCGCCATCAGCCGGGCCCGCAGCGCGTCGTCGACCGCCGGCGACGGCGACTCCTCCAGCACCTTCTGGTTGCGGCGCTGCACCGAACACTCCCGCTCACCCAGCGCCACCACCCGGCCGTCGGCAAGGCCGAGGATCTGCACCTCGATGTGGCGCACCCGCGGGAAGTACCGCTCCAGCAGCACCGACCCGTCGCCGAACATGCGCTCGGCGAAGGCGCGGACCTTCTCGTACTCGGTCCGTAGGGCGGCCTCGTCGGTGGCCACGCCCATGCCCATCCCGCCACCGCCGGCGGAGGCTTTGACCATGATCGGGTACCCGACGATGGTCGCCGCCTCGACCGCCGCCTCGACGGTCATGGCCGGATCGATGGTCCCCGGCGCGATCGGCACGCCAGCCGCGGCCATCAGGTTCCGAGCATTGATCTTGTCGCCCATCGCCGTGATCGCGTCGGCGCCGGGTCCGACCCAGATCAGGCCGTTCGATTCGACCGTACGGGCGAAGTCCGCGTTCTCCGACAGGAAGCCGTAGCCGGGGTGGATCGCCTCGGCACCGGTCGACTTCGCGGCGTCGAGGATCGCTTCGACGTTCCGGTACGACTGGGCCGGGTTGGCCGGGCCGACCAGCACCGCCTCGTCCGCCTCGGCCACGAACGGGAGGGCGGCGTCGGCCTCGGAGTACACCGCGACCGTGCGGACGCCGAGCCGCCGGGCGGTGCGGATCACCCGGCGTGCGATCTCCCCGCGGTTGGCGACGAGAAGCGATCCGATCACTGCTGCCTCCTGTCCTTAACGATCGTTAGGCTACCCCAGGATCGTCCCCAGGTCGCGCCGGGACCGTCCCGCGATCGTCCCGGGGCCGTCCCGCGCGGCCGTCCCGCAGCCGTCCCGCAGCCGTCCCGGGGCCGTCACAACTTCCCGGAAGTTGTGGTCTCCCGACCGCGCCGAGGCCACAATTTCCGGGAAGTTGTGACGATCTTGGGGGTCAGCCTCGCAGGGCGGCCAGCGCGGACGCGCGGAGCAGTTCGGCGCGGCGGTGCCGGTCGACCTCGCCGCCGAGGAACGGCGTGGAGTTCATCAGGCCGAAGGCGGCGTGCGCGAGTACCCGTGCCTCGCCGGCGGACAGTTCAGGGCGCAGCGTGGTGAGCGTGTTCACCCACTCCTCCACGTACAGCCGCTGCAACCGGCGGATCTGGCGGCGTGGCTCGTCCGGCAGGCGGTCAAGCTCGTGCAGGTGCAGGGCGATGACCGCCGGATTCGCCAGCGCGAAGTCGACGTGGAAATCGACGAGCGCGGCGAGCGCGGTGCGCGGCCGGCCCTGGTGCTCGCCGATCCGCGCCCGGCCGCCGGCCAGCAGTTGCTCGCTGACCGGGATCAGCGCGGCCACCAGCATCGCCTCCTTGCCGGCGAAGTGGTGGTAGAGCGCCGGCCCGGTGACGCCGGCAGCGGCGCCGATGTCGTCCATCGACACACCGTGGTAACCACGGGTCGCGAACAGCCCGACGGCGATCTCGAGAATCTCTTCACGGCGGGTCCGGCGCCGTGCCGGCGCGGGTGTACGGGCTACCTGCTCCGCGGTCATTCGTGAAGCCTAACCGGATGTCAAGGTTGCACTGAACGATCGTTAGGTGTCATCAAGGCCATACTCCGCGCGTACCTCGGCGGCCTCGCCATCCCGGCCCAACGCGGTCAGCACCTCGCTCAACAGCCACGCGCCACTCTCCCGGGCCGGCGAGTCGCGCGGCGCCGCGCCCAGCACAGCACGCAGTACCGGCTCCGCCTCGGTCGCCCGGTCGAGTCGAAACAGCAGTTCAGCCCGAAGAAGGTCGGCCTGAAGCACCTCGCCGAACGCGCCGATCGAGCGAAATCCGTCGCCCGACGCGATCGCTCGGCCGAGGGCCTCATCGAGCTGGCCGGCGCCGATAAACACGCGGGCACCGTCGAACGCGAGCATGGCCTTTTCCCACGTACTGGACGGCTCGTCGGGCGGCAGCGTGGCCGCCCTCTCCTCGGCAGTGATGAGCGTCACTATCGCCTGATCCGACTCATCCGCCCAGCGCAGCGCCAGCGCCGCCCAGCGGCGGGCCCGAACCTCGTCGAGGAGCCGCCCGGCGTCGTGGTAACCGTCGGCCGCCGTGGCGAACCGCCGGGCCGCCGCCGCGTCCCGGTCCAGCCGGTACAGCACCTGCCCGGCCTCCTCGTGCATCTGCGACCGGCCGGGCAGGTTGTCGAACCCGTCCAGGTTGGTCACCAGCTGGTCGAGCAGGGTGAGCGCCTCGTCGGGCTGGTCGAGATCGCGGTACACCAGCGACAGCAGGTACCGGCAGCGGTCGGCGGCATCCTGCGCGCCGAGCTGCTCCAGCGCCGGCAGCGCCTCCTCGGCCGCCTCGGCGGCATCCAGCGGCTGCCCGGCGCCGTGGTACGCGGTGGCCAGGTCGAACCGGGCGAACGCGGCGGCCGGGTCGGTGCCCGCCGCCACGAAGCCGGCGACGGCCTCGATCAGCGGCGCCACCGCCTGGCCGGAAAGCCCGGCGGCGAGCAGTGCCCGGCCCCGTCCGTGCTGGCCGGAGAGCACCACGTCAGGCTCGGAGGACCGGGCCAGCGCCGCCCCGAACGCGTCCGCGGCACCGGTGTGGTCGCCGGAGTCGGCCAGCGCGTGCGCGTACAGGAGCCAGGCGAGCGCGGCGACCGGCGGATCGCCGACCGACTCGTACCGTTGCCGGGCCGCGTCCGCTGATACCGCCGCCTCCGTGGCCCGCCCGAGTACCAGCAGGAACTGGGCCCGGCGCATCGCCACCTCGGCGGTCAGCAGCGGGTCGGCCGAGTCGGCCGGAATCGCGGCGGCGTGCGCCATGGCCCGCTCGACCGCTGCCAGCGCCTCGCCTGGGCGGTGGCCGAGGCCCAGCGCGTACGCCAGCCGCAGCTCGGCGCCCACCCGCCGCTCGGCTTCGGCGCAGTCCAGCAGGTCCCGGGTCGACTCCTCGACCAGGGCCAGCCCTTCGGCGTACCGGTCAGTGGCGCACAACAGCGTGCCGAGCCGGCTCAGCGTGACCTGCCGGCGTACCTCGTCGCCGGCTTTCGCGTACCCGTCGGCCGCCTCGCGCCAGGCGGCCTCGGCCTCGGCGTGCCGGTCCACCCCGGCGGCGACCAGCCCCCGCCCCTCGACCCGTTGGGCCGCGAGCAGCGGCGGCAAGGTGTCCGCCGGGTACCGCTCGTCGAAGTGCCGCCACGCCGCCTCAGCCTGTGCCGTCCGATGCTCCCGGAACAGCCGCTCGGCCAGGTCGAGCAGGTCGGCCGGGTCGTCGGGGTAGGCGGGTGGCTTCCCCTCTTCGTGAGGAGGGCGCCCCGCTTCCCGTGTGGACGGTGAGAGGGGCGCCCTCTTGGCGACAGGGGAGGCAGGGTGAGGTGCACGCACCCGCGCCTCCACCGCCGACAGCGGCAGGTACGTCACCAGCGGCTCGGCCGCGAGCCACTCCGCTACCCGGGCGCCCTGCCGACCGGTGTCATTGCGGGCGTCGAACCGGGCGCCCAGGTCGCGGGCGGTGTCGGCCAGTTCCGCGGCCAGCCGGGGCAGCGGCACGTCATCGGCGCCCCGGCGCACGGTCAGGTCGACGTGCCCGGCCGCGACCAGCCCGTCCAGTACCCGCGCCGCGGCGGCCGCGAACCGCATGGTGGCCCACGGCGACGGCGAGCGGTCGAGCCAGCCCAGGTGGCGCTGCACGATCTCCAAGCCGCGCGGCTCGTTGCTGGTCCACGCGCAGAACATCAGGTGGTCGGCGATCGTGCCGAGGTCGGCGAGGTTGCCGCGCATCGCCCGGTACGCCCGGCGGTGCGCGTCGGCGGCTTCCGCCAGCCGGCCGGTGCGCAGGTAGGGCAGCAGCAGGTCGGTCAGGATCGACTGCGGCTGCTCCGGGCAGGTCAGCCGGCGCTGGAGCACCGGCTCGGCCAGCACGATGGCCTCCTCGTCGCGACCGCACTCCACCAGGTGACTGACCTTCGCGCCGGGGTCGCAGCCCTCGCAGTCGGAGTTCTGGTCACGCGGCGCCGCACACCACCGCGCGTACCACTCCTCGGCCGCCGGGGCGTCGCCGACGTGGTTGGCGATCCCCCAGCGCTGCCGGTGTACCGCGTGCAGGCTGTGCCCGCCGGCCCGGTACCGCCGTTCCATGTCGTCGACCACCGCGTACGTGCGGGCGAGCGGCACCTCGGGGAACGCGGTGAGCGCGTTGGTCACGTACTTGAAGTGCCACAACAGCAGCCGCTCGTCTTCCCGGCTACGCCGGCCCGGCTCCCGGTCGTACTCGCCCAGACACCAGGAGAACGTCACGAACGCCTTCGCCGGCTCACCGCCGTGGGTGTACGCGTGGGTGGCGAACATCCGGCTGGCGAACCGCGCCTTATCCAGGCCGGCCGCATCGGCGAGCTGGATCACCTGCTCGACGAGAGCGATCTGCCCGGCGCCATATGGCATGTCGCGCGCCTCAGCCAGCAGGTGCCACAGCTCTTCCTCGCTGGGCACGGTCAGTCCCGCTCCGTGACGGCCCGGTTGAGCAGGCCGAGCAACGAGCTGTTCAGCAGGGCCGCGTCCGCCGGCCGGATCGGGTGGTACCCGAGCAGCAGCGCCTGCCCGTAGAGCGCCTGGGCCGCCAGCCGGACCAGGGTCGGGTCGTCGAGCGAGGCGACCCGCCGGACCAGCGGGTTGCGGTAGTTGAGCACGAGTTGCGGGCGCTCATCGGTGGTCGTCTTCGCGAGGGCGTCCAGCACGCCGGCCCACACGTCGTCGACCCGCTCCCGGGTGGCGCGCAGCTCGGCGTTGAACGCCGCGGCCCGGTTGACCAGGTACAGCGCCGGCAGCGCGGCCGGCTCGTACGCGCGCAGCACCACCTCGCAGCCGAGCCGGTCGACGGCCCGTTGCGCCTCGGCCAGCATCGGGCGCACGGCCAGCTCGGCCGCGGGTTCGAGGAGGTCGAACCGGGTGGTGAGATCGCTGGGTTCGAGGCGCTCGATCAGCACCGAGCGGTCGACCGTCGGCAGCCGCTCGATGATCGCGGTCTCGTACGTGTACCCGCCGTTGACCAGGGCCAGGTCCTGCGCGGCGGCCACCGAGGCGAGCTGGCGGAACTCGTCGACCTTCACCGTGTACCGGATGAGGCCGTGCCGCTGCCGGAACTCGGCCAGCGTCATCC
>JBEDUQ010000197.1:0-3015 GCA_040414855.1 Actinomycetota bacterium | reverse complement strand
GCGGCGTAGTCGATGTCGCCCGGGTCACCGAAGACGCGGCGGCGATCGTTGTGCGACAGCAGCAGGTTGTCGAAGTCGTACAGGAACCGAACGGGCGCGGGGATGTCCGGATCGGGGCGCGGGGCGTCTGGCAGGTCGAACAGCTCGGACCCGTCCGGGCCGCCGAAGACGCGCAGGTCGAGGCGGCGCGCGTTCATCACTTCCGCGAGCCTGGTCAGCCCGGACCAAGTCTGGACGTCACGGACCGTCGCCGGCCCGAACGCGGCCAGGTAGCGCAGGACCAGGCGGTCGAGGGGCATTGCGGCCTGCGGGCGGGGGAGCCAGGTCTCCAGCGGAACCTGCAGCGCGCGGCCGCTGCGACCCCAGACCCCTCGGGGCGGGATCTGCACCATCGGCAGCCAGGCTCGGGCGGCCTGAGCAAGCGCCGCGGGGTCTCGGCCGGAGAACCGTTCCGCGAGCAGCCTGCCCAGCTCAGAGGCGACCCGTGGGCGCTCCTCGACCAACGCACGCGCCGCCGCGACGAGCTGGCCCCGGTCGACACCGACCAGGTACCGGCCGAACACGCCCATGGTGGAGCGTTCGATCGGCGGCTGGGTGGGCGGGCGCAGCGCGACCGCGTCGTCGGCCGTGACCAGGTGGATCGTGGAGCGCATCAGCGGCAGCCGGACCAGCACGCGGTGTTCGAGGAGCCCACCGACGGCGACCGGGTCGAGGCCGGCGAGCCTCGACCACAGCCCGACGTACCAGGTGTGCGGGGTCTGTGCCTGCAGCCCGACGAGGTGCTCCACGGCGACCGGGACCGGCAGCTCCGACCGGTCGAGCAGGAGCTGCCGGGCTAGCGTCGCCCGGTTCAGCGCTCGACGGTCCAGCGTGGCCGCCCGCGGTCGCGTCGGCCTCACGCCGCGCGTCGCCGGCGACCCAGCGGTCACCGGAGCCCCCGGAAGGACGCCCGCAGGTCCACGACGACCAGGTCCGGCTCCTCCATGGCAGCAAAGTGCCCGCCTCGGTCGAATTCGGTCCAGCGGACGATGTTGTTGGTCCGCTCGGCCATCCGCCGGATCGGTGAGCCGATGTCGTGCGGCATCACCGCGACCGCGGTGGGGACGGCGGAGGATGGGTCCGGCTCGAACCAGCTCGCGGCGGCCTCGCGGTAGTACCTCGCAGACGACCCGGCGGTCCCGTTCAGCCAGTAGATCATCACGTTGGTGAGCATGGCGTCCCGGTCCACCGCGTCTTCGGGGACGTCTGTCGAGTCGGTCCAGTCTTTGAAGCGCTCGACGATCCAGGCGAGCTGCCCCACAGGCGAGTCGGTGAGGGCGTACGCGAGCGTCTGTGGCCGGGTTGCCTGGAGCTGCGCGTAGCCGCTGAGCTCGTACTGGTAGCGGTTCGCCGCCTGGACGGCGCGTTGCTCGGCCGGCTCGTTCGGGTCCGCGGTCTCGGCGGTGACGAGCGCGTCGAAGATCTGCGTCAGGTGGAGTGCGGCGAGGTGGTCGGAATCGACCACACCGAGCTCCCTGGAGACGACCGCGCCCATGTCGCCGCCGTGCGCGGTGTAGCGGTCGTATCCGAGCCGTCGCATCAGCTCCGCCCAGACCACCGCGACGCGCCTGGTCGACCAGCCGCCGGCGGTCCGTCCGGAGAAGCCGAATCCCGGGATCGTCGGGACGACGACGTGGAAGGCGTCGACGGCGTCGGCACCGTGCGCCACCGGGTCCGTCAGCGGTCCGATTACGTTGAGGAACTCCACGATCGACCCCGGCCAGCCGTGCGTGAGCAGCAACGGCAGCGCCTCCGGCTCGGGGGAGCGGACGTGCAGGAAGTGGACGTCGTGGCCGTCGATCTGGGTGCGGAACTGGGGAAAGCCGTTGAGCCGCGCCTCCTGTGTTCGCCAGTCGTAGCGGGTCCGCCAGTATTCGGCCAGCTCGCGGGTGTAGCCGAGCGGGATGCCGTGGCTCCAACCCACCCCGGGGGCTTCGTCGGGCCAGCGGGTGGCGGCCAGCCGGCGGGCGAGGTCGTCGAGTTGCGCCTGCGGGACGTCGATGCGGAAGGGCCTGACCGCTGGGACACTCAGTTGATCGCTCATATGACGAACATACGGCCAGAGGCGGTCAGATCCTGTCCTCCTTTGCGGTATTGTTGGATCGTGCTGCAGAACTCGTCCCGCCTGCTACGCCTGCTGACCCTGCTGCAGGCTCGCGGTGAGTGGTCCGGCGCGGAGCTGGCCGACCGGCTGGAGGTGAGCACGCGGACCCTCCGGCGCGACGTCGACAAGCTCCGCGAGCTCGGATATCCGGTGCATGCCGGCATCGGACCTGGCGCCGGCTACCGGCTCGGTGTCGGGGCCACGCTCCCGCCGCTGCTGCTCGACGACGACGAAGCCGTCGCAGTCGCGGTCGCGCTGCGGACCGCCGCCGGCGGCGGGGTTGCCGGCATCGGCGAGACCGCGCTCGGCGCGCTGGTCAAGCTGGAGCAGATGCTCCCGTCGCGGCTGCGGCACCGGATCGGCGCGCTCCAGATCGCCATGGTGCCGGTCGCCGGCGCCGGGCCGGGCGTCGACGCCGACGTGCTCACGGCCGTGGCCACCACCTGCCGCGACCACCAGCGGCTGCGGTTCGATTACCGCACCCACGACGGGGAGGAGGCCGTGCGCCAGGCCGAGCCGCACCGCCTGGTGGTCTGGGGACGGCGCTGGTATCTGGTCGCGTGGGACCTCGACCGCGGCGACTGGCGCAACTTCCGGGTGGACCGGATGCGGCCCCGGATCCCGACCGGCCCCCGGTTCACCCCGCGGGAACTGCCCGGCGGCGACTTCGCGGCGTTCGTCGCCAACAGCGTCGCCGACGTCTGGCCGGTCCAGGCCCGGGTCCGGCTGCATGCGCCCGCCGAGGTCGTCCGCGCGAGGATGTGGCCGCTGCACGGACGCCTCGAGCCGGTGGACCAGCGCGTCTGCCTGCTCCACGTCGGCGCCGAGACACCTCGGATGCTCGTCTACCTGCTGACGGTGCTGGACGTGGA
>JBEDUQ010000196.1:0-7856 GCA_040414855.1 Actinomycetota bacterium | reverse complement strand
ACCCGGATCGGCGCCAGTTCGAGCGCGAGCGTGTGCACCAGGGTGTGGATGCCGCCGTTGACGGTCGTCACCGTGGTGGAGCCGGGATAGGGCCGGTCCTTGGCGAGCCCGCCGAACATCACGATCGAGCTCTCGTCCCCCATCAGCTTGCAGAGCACGTGCACGACCTCGGTGTAGCCAACCAGCTTGAGCGTGGCCAGCCGGATCGCGCGCGAGATGTCGTAGTCCCGCGCGGTGTTCTCGTCGCGGTCGATCGCCGCGATCACCAGGTGGTCGACGTGGTCGACGCCCTCCATGCCGGCCAGCGCCGCGTCGATCGAGGTCGGCACGGCGAGGTCCAGCCCGATCCCGCTGGCTCGACCGCCGAGCTCGGCGGCGATCGCCGCGGCGCGGCCGGCGTCGCGGCCTGAGAGCACCACCTGGCGCCCCTGGTCGGTGTAGTGCCTGGCGACCTCGAGCCCGAGCCCGGAGGTCCCGCCGATCACAACGACCGCGCCATCAGCCATCCCTCAGCTCCCTTCCGTTGGTCCTCGGCGGGCCAGCGTCTCGGTGAGGTAGTCCCAGTCTCTGGTGAACCGGTACGAGTGGCGGCCGGGCGGCTGCGGCGCCTGGGTCTCGAGCCAGCGCACCGGCCGGTCCGCCGGGTTGGAGAAGCCGTGGACGCAGCCGACACCCGCCCAGGCGACGTCGCCGGGGACCAGCCGGTGGCGCTCGCCGTCGAAGCTCGCGTCGACCTCTCCCTCGAGTATCAGATAGGTCTCCTCGAGCGGGTGGTCGTGCGTGCCGGCGAGGCCGCGCGGCTCGTACTGGACCATGAACATGGTCGACAGGTCCGCACCGAGGTCGCTGTCGACCATCATCTTCACCGAGATGCCGCTGTAGACGAGCAGCGCGGTGCGCATGCTCGCCGAGACCGCCAGCAGGTCCTGGGTCTGCTTGCCCGGCTCCATGTTGGCCGGCTCGATGTGGCCGAACGACCGTGTCCTCGGGTCCCTGACGTCGACCTGGACCGGCCGGTCGCCCGCGGGGAGCGGCGCGACGAAGAAGGTGTCCCAGCCGAAGCGCTCGCGCGGCTGCGGGGCGAGCATGTCGGCCCAGCTCGCGTCGGCGTCGCCCGCGCTCGACCACGCGTGCGGCATCCCGACCGGCAGCAGCCCGTAGTCGCCCTCGCGCAGCAGCACCGAGCCCTCGGGGGTCCGCAGCACGACCTCGCCGGCGAGCACGTAGACCGTCTCTTCGAACGAGTGGACGTGCGCGTCGACCGAGCCGCCGGGAGCCAGCGAGCAGACCCCGAACCCGGTGTGCACGGCGCCCGAGGACTCGTCGACCATCGACCACCTGGTGAAGCCGCTGCTGTGCCCCGCGAACGCGGCCGGCACCGCCGGGCTGGCCTCGCCGGCCCGGCGGACGAGATACCTCGAGGTCATGCGGGCTGGCGCTCCTGAGCGCGCGCGACCAGGTAGTCCCGGGACGCCTCGACCAGCCGGCGCGCCGCGCCGGCGTCGGCCAGCAGCTTGCCGTCGCGCTTGCGGAGCTTGCCGTCGATGATCACGGTGTCGACGTTGGAGACGTCGGCGCTGAGCGTCACCGCCGCGACCGGGTCGATCACCGGGGCGACGTTGAGCGCGCCGGCGTCGATCACCACCACGTCGGCCTTCTTGCCCGGTGTCAGCGAGCCGGTCCGGTCCTCGAGCCCGGCGACGTGCGCGCCGTTGATGGTCGCCATCTCGAGCATCTGGCGGGCGGTCAGCATGGTGTCGGGAACCTCGGTGTTGGCCTTCCAGGCGACCTCGTTGACGCGGGCGCGCTCGCAGCCGAACGCGGCCCGCATCTGGGTGAACATGTCGCCCGGCGCGGTGGTGACCACGTCGATCGACAGGCTCGGCCGCAGCCCGTACTCGACCGCCTTCATGATCGGCGGCCAGCCGTGGCCCATCTGCGCCTCGATCTGCGGCGCGATCGAGATGGTCCCCCCGGAGTCCGCAACCAGCCGCCACTCGTCCTCGCTGAAATAGCAGCAGTGGATGTAGGTGGTGTCGGGGCCGAGCAGGTTGAGCCTGTTCAGCGCGTCGATCATGCCGAAGCGGCCGGCCAGGCGGCCCATGGCCACGTGGATGGTGATCGGGATGCCGAGCTCGCGGGCCAGCGTCCACTCGGACTTGACCACGTCGTCGACGCAGAACCCGGTGCCGCGGGTCGCCAGCGCCATGGTCAGCAGGCCTTCGTCCGACGAGAAATAGGTGTCGCGCACCCGCCGCACGTCGTCGCCGGGGATCGCGATCGTGCTGCCGTTCCAGTAGTCGTTCAGCGAGGTGTTGGCGCTGCCGTAGGCGTACTGGGCGCGGATGCCGGCCTCTCGAAGGCCGCGGATGGCCGCGTCGGGGTGCTCGGGGGTGTTGTTGATGTGGGACCAGTCCACCAGCGTGGTGATGCCGGCGTTCACGCACTCGAGCGCGCCCGCGAGGTTGCTCGCGTAGACGTCCTCGGGCCGGTACAGAGGTGCGAAGGTGTCGAGGATCTCGACGAAGTAGTCGTCCAGGGTGGCGTTCGGCGCGCTGCCGCGGATCGCCGCCTCCCAGGTGTGCCGGTGCGAGTCGATGAAGCCGGGGATCACGATCTGGCCGCTGACGTCGAGCACCTCCGCATCAGCGTCCACGTTCGGCGCCACGGTCGCGATCGTGTCGCCGTCGATCAGCACGTCACCGGAGGGAAGATCTCCGACCTCGGGATCCATGCTCACTACCTGCCCACCACGAAGCAGTAGCCGGTTGCCCATGGCCAGCCCCTTTCGCCGAGAACCGCCTGGAATGTGACGTCAACCGAGAGAATACGCATGTCCGTTTTCATTGAACAGCAGGGTCGTCGGTCTGTGGACAACCCGCGACGGGATCCGTGTGCTCAGTCGCGGTTGCGGTGCGACTCCGCCTCGCGCACGGTCGGCAGCGGGCCGTCGAGCGCCCAGTAGCGCTGGCCGGCGACCAGCAGCTCCTCCGCCGGGAACTTGGTGATGATCTCGCAGCCGTCGTCGGTCACCACCACCTCCTCCTCGATCCGCGCCGCCGACCAACCGTCCGCGGCGGGCCAGTAGGTCTCCAGCGCGAACACCATCCCGGTCTCGAGCACCTCGGGGTGATCCGGCGACACCAGCCGGCTGAAGATCGGCTTCTCCCAGATCGAGAGCCCGACCCCGTGGCCGTACTGGAGCGCGAAGGCGGCCTCCTCGTTCGGGAAGCCGAACTCCTCGGCGCGCGGCCACACCGCCACGATCTCGCCGGTGGTCGCGCCCGGCCGCACCAGCTTGATCGCCTCGTCCATGTAGTCACGGCAGCGCCGGTAGGCGTCGCGCATCGCCGGTGAGGCGCTGCCGACCGCGAAGGTGCGGTAGTAGCAGGTCCGGTAGCCGTTGAAGCTGTGCAGGATGTCGAAGAACGCGGGGTCGCCCGGCCGCAGGATCCGGTCGGAGTAGACGTGCGGGTGCGGCGAGCAGCGCTCGCCGGAGATCGCGTTCACGCCCTCGACGTGCTCGGAGCCGAGGTCGTAGAGCACCTTGCTGACCAGGCCGACGCACTCGTTCTCGCGCACGCCGGGGCGCAGGAAGCCGTACAGCTCCTCGTAGGCGGCGTCGACCAGGGTGGCCGACTGGGCCAGCAGGCCGATCTCGTCGGGGGTCTTGATGCGCCGCGCCTCCAGGAACACCTGCTGCCCGTCGGTCGGGTGCAGCCCCGCCGCCTGGAGCGCGGCCAGCACCGGCATCTCGATGACGTCGACGCCGAGCGGCTCGCCGTCCAGGCCGCGCTCGCGAAGCTCGCGGCCGATCTTGCTGGCGACCTCCTCGGCGATGCCGGCCTTGGGGTTGAAGGCGCCGCGCAGCGTGGAGATGCCCGCGCGGGCCCTGCCGCGCTCGGGGTCCTTGGTGTCCCCGTCGAGCCAGGGGTTGTAGATCTGGTGGTGGCGCGCGGCCGAGCCGAAGTCCCACATGATCGGCTCGCCGCCCCTCGGCAGCAGGGCGAAGCGGATCAGCTTGTCCATCGCCCAGGTGCCGATGTGGGTCGAGGTCATGTAGCGGATGTTGTGGAAGTCGAAGGTGAGCAGCGCGCCCAGGTCCGAGCGCTCCAGCGCCGCCCGGAGCCGCTCCAGCCGCTCGCGCCGGAGCCGGTCCAGGTCGATGCGCTCTTCCCAGTCGACGGCGTTCGGCCCATAAGTGCGGATGCCCATGCGCCCCTCGTTTCTGCCGCGTTTCGCCGCGCCCGCTGTTCAGCACAACTTACGAAGGCGCCGGTTGGAGCGTCAAGCAGTGCTGACCACGGGCCGCGCGACCCGTCAGCGAGCGTGCCTGCCGAGGACCAGCCAGATGACGTAGGCGGGTTCGGCGGCGTGGTTGCTGAGCCGGTGCGGGGTGGTCGCCGGGAAGCTGATGGAGTCGCCCTCGGACAGCTCGTAGGCGTCGAAGCCGACCTCGACCAGCAGCCTGCCCGACACGAGGTAGCCGAACTCCTGGCCTGCGTGCCGCATGAAGGCGCCCTCGCCGGACGAGCACGCCCCCGGCTCGTAGGTGACGTGCAGGAACTCGACGCCGGGCAGGGAGCCAGCCGTGAGGCGCCGCCACTGGACCCCCGACTCGAGCTCCAGCACCTCGTGCTCGCCCGAGCGCTGCACCGACATGAAGCCTTCGGTCTCGGGCGCGCGCGACACCATCACCTTGCCGCCGCTGGGCTGCGTCCCCGCGGCCCCGGCGCCCTGCGGCGAGCCGCCGGCGGCGGAGTTGCTCCGGCCGCCAGCTCCGTCCGGCGGCGGTTGCCGGCCGGCCAGCAGCCCGTCGAGCGAGGTGTTCAGCAGGTTGACGATGTCGAACAGCTTGCTGACGGAGGGCTGGGCCTTGCCGGTCTCGATCTGCGAGAGCGCGCTCGGGCTGATCCCGAGGCGCCGGGCCATCTCGCGGAGCGACATCCCCTGCCGCAGCCGCTCGGCGCGCAGCCGCGTGCCGAGGTCGAGCGCTCGTGCCCCGGTCGAGCGGGCCGCTCCCCCATCGCGCTCATCTGCATGCATGCCTGTACTGTACAGTCGGATTGCACAGCGGCGGTGGATCCGAGGGTGGATCCGGTGCGGCGATCGCCAGCTACCCGCCGAAGGGCCGGGCGCTCAGCCCTTGATCGCGCCCTGCATGATCCCGCCGACGATCTGCCGCCCCAGCAGCAGGAACACCGCCACCAGCGGCAACGTGCCGATCAGCGTGCCGGCCATGATGATCGAGTGGTCGGGCACGTAGCCCTGGCCGAGGCCGAGCAGCGCGACCTGCACGGTCGGGTTGTCCTGGGTGAGCGCGATGATCGGCCAGAAGAAGTCGTTCCACGCCTGCATGAAGGTGAGCATCCCGAGCACGGCCATCGCCGGCCGCGCGATCGGCAGCACGATGCGCCAGAAGATCCGCAGGGTCGAGGCGCCATCCACCCGGCCGGCCTCGAGCAGCTCGGTCGGCAGCGCCTCGCTCAGGTACTGGCGCATGAAGAAGACGCCGAACCCGCTGACCAGCGTCGGCAGGATCACAGCCTGGAGCTGGTTCACCCAGTGCAGCTTGGCGATGATCATGAACAGCGGGATGATGCCGAGTTGCGACGGCACCATCAGCGTCCCGATGGTGATCAGCAGCAGCAGGTTGCGGCCGCGGAAGCGCAGCTTGGCGAAGGCGAACCCGGCCAGGGTGCAGAACAGCACGGTGCCGAGCGCGATGCTGCCCGCGACGATCACCGAGTTCAGGATCGCCTTGGCCATGTTCACCTGGGTGATCGCCTTGTGGAAATTCGAGATCAGGTTGCCACCCGGCAGCAGCGGCGGGGGCACCTGGGCGATGGCCGAGTTGGACGTCGAGGCGGCCACGATCGTCCAGTAGAGGGGGAACACCGAGATGATCACCACGAACGCCAGGATCGTGTAGGTGATCCATCCACCCCGCATGAACCCGACGTGACCAGCATCCACCTCGGGCTCGTCGCGACGCCGGCGCCGTGGCACCAGGACGCGTGGCGGGATCGTGGTCACGCTCATGAGTTGATCACGCTCCCGGTCACGAGGCCGAGCGGATTCGGCGGGCCAGCAGGGAATTGATGATGACGAAGACGACGATGATCAGGAACATGGCCCATGCCACCGCGGCAGCGCGTCCGAGGTGGAAGTTGTACCAACCCTGGTCGTAGAGGTAGAGCCCGAGCGTCTGGTACTGGTGGTCGGTCCCGCCGATGTGCCCGCTCACGCCGCCGAACAGCAGCGGCTCCCCGAAGAGCTGGGTCGCGCCGATGGTCGAGATGACCACCGTGAACACGATCGCGGGGCGCAGCGACGGGATGGTGACGTGTCGGAAGAGCTGCCAACGGCCGGCACCGTCGACCGCCGCCGCGGCGTACAGGTCGGCGGGGATGGCCTGCATCGCGGCCAGGTAGATGAGGGCGTTGTAGCCGGTCCACCGCCAGGTGACGATCGCCGAGATGGCGATCTGCGAAGTCCACTTGCCGCTCTCCCAGGCGATGGGGTTGATCCCGACCAGGCCGAGCACCCAGTTGATGAAGCCGAAGTCGCGTCCGAACAGCTCGGCGAACACGATCGCGGCGGCGGCGGTGGAGGTGACGTAGGGCATCAGCACGCTGACCCGGAACAGCGTGCGGCCCCGGAGGCGGTAGTTCAGGATGTGCGCGAGTCCGAGCGCGATGAGCAGCTGCGGCACGGTCGAGATCACGCCGAGGGTGAACGTGTTGCGCAGCGCGTTCCAGAAGAACTGGTCGTGGAGCAGCCTGGTGTAGTTGTTCATGCCGACCCAGGTCTGCTGGTCCGGGTTGCCCAGGTCGACGTTGTGCAGCGAGACGTAGGCCGTGTAGATCAGCGGGAAGAGCCCGAACGCGAAGAACAGGATGAAGAACGGCGCCACGTAGGCGTACGGCGAGCCCTTGACGTCCAGTCTGTAGAGCCGACTCCGCCATCGCTGGCGGCGCTCGGCCTCGGCCCGTGCGTCGACGGTGGGGGTGCCGCCGCCGTCGACCGGGGCTTGCGTGGAGACGGCCATGGTCGCCGGTTCCTTGTGCTAGATCGCTGTGCCTGCTGCGTTTGGGACGGCCGCCGGCGGATCCGCTGCCTGGTCGGACCCACCGGCGGCCGTTGGTCGTGATGGTCGAGGATCGGTCAGGAGTTGAGCGCGTTCTGGATGTCGGCGAGGAACTTACTGTAGGACTGGTCCGGGTTCATACCCTGCTGCTCGACGCGCAGGATCGCGGTGCTGAAGGTGTCCTTGATGGTGCCGTCCTTCGGCCCCAGGACCGCGACCGGCAGCTTCTGGGCGGACTCGCTGAAGATCTGCCCGATCGGCGCGTTGTTGAAGTAGTCGTTCTTGGCGCTGACCACTTGCGGGTCGGCCGCGGCCTTGCTGCTGGAGGGGAAGCTGCCCAGCTTCACGAACAGCTTGACCTGCTGGGCCGGGTCGGTCAGCCACTTGGCCAGGTCGACCGCCTGCGGGATGTGCTTGGAGGCGGCCGGGACGGCCAGGTAGGAGCCGCCCCAGTTGCCGGTGCCACCCGGGACGGTGGTGACGTTCCACTTGTTGGCGCCCTTGTCACCGGCCTGGCCCTTGATGTAGCCGAGCATCCACGACGGCGCGGCGATGGTGGCGAACTTGCCGGTGGAGAAAGCCTGGTTCCAGGCGGGGTCGAACTGCCTGAGCTTGGCCGTCTCGTTCTTGGAGATGGCGTCCATCGCCAGGTTCCAGGCGTCCTTCACCAGCGGGTTGGAGTCGTAGATCGGCTTGCCGCTCTGGTCGTAGTACTGGTTCGGCGACGCGCCGACCATGGCGTTGAACATCCCGGAGGCACTGTCCA
>JBEDUQ010000195.1:0-2383 GCA_040414855.1 Actinomycetota bacterium | reverse complement strand
GGTGGCGCTGGCCGGTGAGGTCCGCGCCGCGCGGATCGGGGCGGTGCTGGACCCGGCCGGGTGGCATCCGAGGCGGCTGGCGCGCATGGCCGCGACCCTGGTCGCGCTCACCGGCGGCCGGTTCGAGCTCACCCTGCGGCGCCCGGGGGTGAGCGCCCGGGTCGTGGGCGGCCTGCGGGAGGCGATCGCGGCGACCACGGTGCCGGCGGTGGTCGGCACGCCGGCGGGAGGTCCCGCCTACGGCGCGGGGGCCTTGCCGGCCGATCCGCCCACCATCGGCGTCGAGCTCGAGGTGGACCTCGCCAACCCGCGCGCGGCCGCGGAGATCGCCGCGGTGGTGCCGCTTGCCGACGACCTGGTGCTGACCCGGGCGCCGCTGGCGGACACCATGGCGGCCGCGGCGGCATGCCGGGAGGCGGCCGCGGCGGCGGGACGGGCGGCGAGCACGGTCGGGGTCGCGGCCCGGCTGCCGGTGTCGGTCGGGCGGACCGTCGCCGAGGCGCAGGCGCGCTGGCAGGCCGAGCCGGCGTTCGCGGCTCTCGGCGCCGCGGCCGACGCGCCCCTCCACGGCCTCTACGGGACCCTGGAGCAGTGCCACGACCGGGTGGTCGGGCTCGCCCACTCGGGCGTCAGCGACCTGCGCTGCCTGCTCCCAAACGCGATCGACGTCCACGACGTGATCGCCCAGCTCACCGCCATGACCATCGGCACCGTCGAGCGGTCGGTCCCTGGCGCGCCCCGAACCAGGGTGCCGTCGCCGCCCCCCGGCTGGGGCGGCCGCTCCCGCTTCCCCCGGCCGGACTGAGCCCGCCGGGGATACCGGCTTCCGCCCGTCTGGTCGGGATCACCCGCTCCACGTAGTCTGGAGTGGTGGCGGCCCCCGTGTCCTCGGTGCTGGTCGCGGCGGTCCTGCTCGCCGCGGTGCTGCACGCGGTCTGGAACAGCATCGTCAAGGCGATCGACGAGCAGCTGATCGCCTTCGTGCTGCTCGATGTCAGCGGCCTGGTCCTGTGCCTGGCGGCGCTCGCCGTGGTGGCCGGGCCGGCGGCCGCGAGCTGGCCGTTCATCGGCGCCTCCGGCTTCCTGCAGGTCGGCTACAAGGTCCTGCTGATGCGCTCCTACCGGCTCGGCGACCTGAGCCAGGTGTACCCGCTGGCGCGCGGGATCGCGCCTCTGCTGGTCGCCGGGTTCGCCGCAACGTTCCTCGGCGAGCGGCTCGGCCCGCCGCAGCTCGGCGGGATCGTGCTGGTCTCGGTCGGGCTGGCGAGCCTGGCGTTCGGCGGCCGGCGGCCGACCGCCGCCGGGCGGCCGGCGATCGCGTTCGCGCTCACCACCGGCGTGTTCATCGCCGCATACACGATCGTCGACGGGCTCGGGGTGCGCCGCTCGGGCACCCCGCTCGGCTACGCCGCCTGGCTGTTCCTCTTCGCCGGCCTGCCGATCCCGCTGTACGCGCTGGCGGCCCGGCGCGACCTGCTGCGAAGCGCCGTGCCGCCCAACTGGGGCAAGGGCGTGATCGCCGGCGCGCTGGCGGTGGCCGCCTACGGCCTGGTGCTGTGGGCGCAGACCCGCGGCGCCTTGGCCGCCGTCGCGGCGCTGCGCGAGACCAGCGTGATCGTCGCGGCCGGTATCGGCAGCCTCCTGCTCGGCGAGCGGTTCGGTCGCCTGCGGATCCTGGCCGCGACCCTGGTCGCCGTCGGCATCCTCCTGCTCAACCTGCCCTGACCAGGGGCGAGCGCGGGGCCCTGACCAGGGGCGAGCGCGCGCCGCGACACGCCGTCGCGCCCGGGTGGCAGACTCGTCCTATGGAAGCGCACGACCTGCGCCCCGGCTACCGAGAGCTGACGCCGCCCGGCCTCGACGACGCGATCGAGTGCCTCTGGGTCCGGGTGATCCCGCCCGACGGCGCCCCGCCCGCCTTGGTGCTCCCCGACGCCTGCGCCGACCTGATCTGGGGAGCCGACCGCGGCGCGTTCCTCGCCGGGACCGACACCGGACCGGCGCCCGCCGCGCTGGCCGCGGGTACGGTCATGGTCGGCGCCAGGTTCGTGCCCGGCGCCGGCGGCGGCGCCTTCGGGCTGCCGCTCAGCGAGCTGCGGAACCTCCGCGTCGACGCCGGCGAGCTGCTACCCGACGTCGACCGATGCCTGCCGCCGACGCTGGACCCACGTGCCGCGCTGCGCGGCGTCGCCGCGACCGCGGCGCGGCTGGCCAGGACCGGCCCGCCCGATCCGGCCGTCCGCGCCGCGGTCCGGCTGCTCGCCGACCCGCACACCCGCGTCGACAAGCTCGCCGCCGACATCGGGCTCAGCGAGCGGCAGCTCCGCCGCCGCTGCGAGGCCGCGGTCGGCTACGGCCCCAAGACCCTCCAGCGGGTGCTCCG
>JBEDUQ010000194.1:0-17945 GCA_040414855.1 Actinomycetota bacterium | reverse complement strand
ACACGCGGGTCGAGCGCGTTGGCCTCGATCCGCGACATGTCGAGCAGGTTGTGCACCAGCCGGGTGAGCCGGTCGGCCTCCTCGTCGATGGTGACCAGGAACTCGTCGCGCTGCTGGTGGCTCCAGTCGACCTCGTGGTCGAGCAGGCTGGACGCCGAGGCCTTGATCGAGGCCAGCGGCGTGCGCAGGTCGTGCGAGACCGAGTTGAGCAGGGCGGTGCGGAGCCGGTCGAGCTCCTCCAGGGTCCTGGTCCGGGCGTGCTCCTCCTCCTGCCGCGCCTGCTCGACCGCCAGGGCGGCCTGGTTGGCGAAGGTGACCAGCAGGCGCCGCTCGGCCTCGCCGAAGCTGGGCGACTCGGGACCGCCGGCGACCACCACCAACGCCCCGACCGGCTCGCCGCCGGCCCGGAGCGGGACGGTCAGCGCCTGCCCCGGCTGGAGCCTGCCACCATGGCCGGTACCGGTGATCGGCGCGAGCATCCGCTCCAGGTCGGCGGGGATCTCGCCGTCGCGGGCGGCGATCCGGACGCCGTCGCCGTCCGGCAGCGCGATCGCGCACCCGGCCAGGTTGAACAGCGAGCGGACGGTCCGGACCACGCTCGAGAGGGTGTCGTCCAGGCTGCCGTGCGCGACCAGGCTGGTCGACAGCTCGTAGAGCGTGCGTGTCTCCTGCTCCCGGCGCTCGGCCTGGACCCGTCGTCGCTCCAGCGCGCCGACCAGGTAGCTCACGACGAACGCGGTCAGCAGGTAGACGGCCAGCGACAGGTAGTCCTGATGATCGTTGACGACCAGGGTCTTGTACGGCGGCAGGAACAGGATGTCGAAGGCGAGGAACCCGAGCACCGCGGCGAGCGCTCCCGGCCCGAGCCCGCCGGCCGCGGCGCTGGCGACCACGATCAGCAGGAACGACAGCACCACGTTGGTCTTGGAGACGTCGGCGCGGACCTCGAGCAGCGCGAGCGTCGCCAAGGCCGTGCCGACCACGGCGATGCCATAGCCGAGTCGGCTCCTCGGCCCGTGAATGTCCAGCCAGCGCCGGTTGGGTCGTCCCTGCATCACTTCCAGGATAGTCACGGCCGCCCTGTTGCCGGTGCCCCGGTTCGCCTCGGATTCCTGCTTTCTTGCCCTCTTTACAGGTTCTTTGCGGCCATGCCGGAGTCGTTTGCGAGTCCTTTGCAAGCGTGGGCGATCGTGGCGTCGACATTCGATTACGCAACCTCTACCTGAGGAAGCAGCAGCGACATGGATCTGCTCGCCATCGCCTTCATCGTCGTGCTCGCCGGTATCGGCCTGCTCTGGATCGTCTTCGCCGAGCGCATCTAGAGGAACCGGGCACACGCCGCACACACCGCGGATGCGGAGGTATCCACCGACATGGACTGGGAGAACCTGCTGGCTCTGTGCTGCTCGGTCGCGCTCGCCGGCTATCTCGTGTACGCCCTCATCCACCCGGAGCGCTTCTGATGCTGATCGCCGACGTCGTCCAGCCGCTGCTCCTGCTGATCCTCCTCATCCTGGCGACGCCGCCGCTCGGCGCTTACATCGCGCGGGTGATGGAGGGCGAGCGGACCTTCCTGCATCCGGTCCTCGCCCCGATCGAGCGGCTCACCTACCGTGCCCTGCGGGTCCAACCCGATCGCGAGCAGGCCTGGAGGCCCTACGCCCGGGCCGTGATCATGTTCTCGATCGTCTCGATCGCCTTCCTCTACCTGCTCCAGCGGATCCAGGGGCCGCTGCCGCTCAACCCGGACGGGCACGGCGCGGTGCCGCCGTTCCTCGCGCTGAACACGGCGGTCTCGTTCGTCACCAACACCAACTGGCAGAACTACCTCGGCGAGCAGACCATGAGCCACCTCACCCAGATGGCCGGGCTCGCCGTGCAGAACTTCGCCTCGGCGGCGGTCGGTCTGGCGGTGGCGATCGCCCTGGTCCGCGGGATCGCCCGCCGGCGCAGCGACACCATCGGCAACTTCTGGGCGGACCTGGTCCGCGGCGTCCTGTACGTACTGCTGCCGCTCGCGTTCGTGGTCGCGCTGGTGCTGCTCGGCCGCGGGGTGATCCAGAACTTCAACGGCTTCCACCACGTGCACACCCTTGCCGGCCAGACCCAGGCCATCCCCGGCGGTCCGGTCGCCTCGCAGGAGGCGATCAAGGAGCTGGGCACCAACGGCGGCGGCTTCTACAACGCCAACTCGGCGCATCCGTTCGAGAACCCCGACGGGTTCACCAACTTCGTCGAGATGTTCGCGCTCCTGCTGGTCCCGGCTGCCCTGACCGCCACCTACGGGCGCATGGTCGGCAACCGCCGGCAGGGCTGGGCGATCTTCTCGGTGGTGTTCCTGCTCTGGGCCATCGCGGCGGCGGTCACGGTCACCGCCGAGCAGCAGCCCAACCCGGTGGTCGCGCGCACCCACGTCGACCAGCGGGCGAGCGCGACCCAGGCGGGCGGCAACATGGAGGGCAAAGAGGTCCGCTTCGGCATCGGCGCGTCCGGGACCTTCGCCGCGTCGACGACGGGCACCTCGACCGGGGCCGTCAACTCCTTCCACGACTCCTATACGCCGATCGGCGGCATGATCCCGCTGACCAACATGCTGCTCGGGGAGGTGAGTCCGGGAGGGGTCGGCACCGGCCTCTACAGCATCCTGGTGCTGGCGATCCTTGCGGTGTTCATCGCCGGCCTGATGGTCGGGCGAACACCCGAGCTGCTCGGCAAGAAGATCGAGTCGCGCGAGGTCAAGCTCGCCGGGATCGCGGTCCTGGTGATGCCGGCGGTCGTGCTGACGCTGACCGCGATCGCATCGGTGGTCAGCGTTGGGCTTTCGTCGCGCCTCAATACCGGCCCGCACGGGCTCACGGAGATCCTGTACGCGTTCGCGTCGCAGACCAACAACAACGGCTCGGCCTTCGCCGGCCTGACCGGCAACACCGATTTCTACAACCTGACCGGCACGGCCGCGATGTTCTTCGGGCGCTTCCTCTACATCATCCCGGTGCTGGCGATCGCCGGCGGGCTGGCGGTCAAGGAGCGGGTCGCGGTCAGCGTCGGCACCTTCCCGACCGACCGGCCGCTGTTCGTCGGCCTGCTGACCGGCGTGGTGCTGATCGTGGCCGGGCTCACCTTCTTCCCGGTGCTCGCGCTCGGCCCGCTCGTCGAGCAGCTCATCACCACCACCGGCCATCTCTTCTGAAGCTGGAGCACGATCGATGACCACGACATCAACAGCGCAGGTTCCGACGCCCCAACCGGGCGACGAGGACTCGGCCGTGCCGGTTCGCAGGGGCCGTCCGCGGAACCTGTTCGAGCCGAAGATCGTGCGCGCCGCGGTGCTGTCGGCCTTCCAGAAGCTCGACCCGCGGGTCCAGCTCCGCAACCCGGTGATGTTCACGGTGGAGGTCGGCGCCGTGCTGGTCACCCTGCGGTTCGTCGTCAACCTCATCCAGGGCGGCGGGCCGGCCGGCCGCTCCTTCACCGGCCAGGTGGCACTGTGGCTGTGGTTCACGGTGGTGTTCGCGAACTTCGCGGAGGCGATGGCCGAGGGCCGCGGCAAGGCGCAGGCCGACGAACTTCGCCGCACCCGCAGAGAGACAACCGCCAGGCGCCTGCGCCAGGACGGGAGCACCGAGTCGGTGCCGGCCGCCTCGCTCACCAAGGGCGACGAGGTGATGATCGAGGCGGGCGAGGTGATCCCGGGCGACGGCGAGGTCGTCGAGGGCATCGCCTCGGTCGACGAGTCGGCGATCACCGGCGAGTCGGCCCCGGTGATCCGCGAGGCGGGCGGCGATCGCTCGGCGGTAACGGGCGGCACGCGCGTGCTCAGCGACTGGATCCGCGTCCGGATCACCGCCGAGCCGGGCAAGAGCTTCCTCGACCGCATGATCGCGCTGGTGGAGGGCGCCGAGCGGCAGAAGACCCCGAACGAGATCGCGCTCTCGATCCTGCTCAGCGTGCTGACGCTGATCTTCCTGTTCTCCGTGGTCACGCTGCAGCCGTTCGCGGTCTACTCGGGCCATCGCGCCGAGGTGGCGGTGCTGGTCGCGCTGCTCGTGTGCCTGATCCCGACCACCATCGGCGGGCTGCTCTCGGCGATTGGCATCGCCGGCATGGACCGGATGGTGCAGCAGAACGTGCTGGCGACCTCCGGCCGCGCCGTGGAGGCGGCCGGCGACGTCAACACCCTGCTGCTCGACAAGACCGGCACGATCACCCTCGGCAACCGGCAGGCGACCTCCTTCATCCCGCTGCCCGGGGTCTCGATCGACCGGCTGGTGGACGCCGCCCAGCTCTCGTCGCTGTCGGACGAGACCCCTGAGGGCCGCTCGATCGTGGTGCTCGCCAAGGAGCGCTACAGCCTGCGCGGCAGGGACCTGTTGGAGAAGCGCGCCCAGTTCGTCCCGTTCAGCGCCACCACCCGCATGTCCGGTGCCGACCTGGACGGGCGCATGATCCGCAAGGGCGCCACCGACTCGGTCGCCAGATGGGTCAAGGAGCAGGGCGGCGACGTCCCGGCGGAGCTCGACCCGATCGTCACCGAGATCGCCAACTCCGGGGGCACGCCGCTGGTCGTGGCCGAGAACGACAACGTCCTCGGCGTCATCCAGCTCAAGGACGTGGTCAAGGGCGGCATGAGGGACCGCTTCGACCAGCTCAGGCGCATGGGTATCCGGACGGTGATGATCACCGGCGACAACCCCCTCACCGCGGCGGCGATCGCCGGCGAGGCGGGGGTCGACGACTTCCTCGCCCAGGCGACGCCCGAGAACAAGCTCGAGCTGATCCGGGCCGAGCAACGCGGCGGCAGGCTGGTGGCGATGACCGGGGACGGCACCAACGACGCCCCGGCGCTCGCCCAGGCCGACGTCGGGGTGGCCATGAACACCGGCACCCAGGCGGCCCGCGAGGCCGGCAACATGGTCGACCTCGACTCGAACCCGACCAAGCTGATCGAGGTCGTCGAGATCGGCAAGCAACTGCTGATCACCAGGGGCTCGCTGACCACGTTCTCGATCGCCAACGACGTCGCCAAGTACTTCGCGATCATCCCCGCGCTGTTCTCGGTGACCTACCCGGTGCTGAACCGGATCAACGTGCTGCACCTGGCCACGCCGCGCTCGGCGGTGCTGTCGGCGGTCATCTTCAACGCGCTGGTGATCATCGCGCTGGTCCCGCTCGCCCTTCGCGGCGTCCGTTTCCGGGCCGTCGGCGCGGCCACGCTGCTCCGCCGCAACCTGCTGATCTACGGGCTCGGTGGCCTGGTGGTGCCGTTCGCCGGCATCAAGCTCATCGACGTGCTCATCCATGCCATTCATCTCGCATGACCGGGGGAGGAAGAACGCAATGCTGCTCGACCTGCGACGGGGGCTGATCGCCCTGCTCGCGCTGACGGTGATCGTGGGCATCGGCTACCCGCTGCTGGTGTTCGGCGTCGGCCAGGCGGTCTTTCGGGGCGCGGCCGACGGGAGCAAGGTCAGCTCGGGCGGCCGCGTGGTCGGATCCGCCCTGATCGGCCAGAACTTCACCAACCCGAGCTACTTCGCCGGGCGGCCCTCGGCCGCCGGCAACGGCTACGACCCCAGCTCGTCCGGCGCCTCCAACCTGGGCCCGACCTCGGCGACCCTGGACCAGCAGGTCAGGACGCGGCTGGCCGCGCTGCTCGAGGCGAACCCCGGCACGACCGCCGCCGACGTGCCCTCCGAGCTGGTCACAGCCTCGGGCTCCGGGCTGGACCCGGACATCTCCCCAGCGGGCGCCGACTTCCAGGTGAACCGGGTGGCCGCGGCGCGCCACCTCGACCCCGCGTCCGTGCGCGAGCTGGTCGACGACCACGTCCAGGGGAGGACCTTCGGGCTGTTCGGCGAGCCGCACGTGAACGTGCTCGAGCTGAACCTGGCGCTGGACCGCCTCCAGTCGCGGCGGTGAGAGGGATGGACGTGGTCAACTGCAGTGATGGAGCGCGAGCAGGCGTCGTCGGGCGGCCAGGGACGCGGACGGCTGAAGGTGTTCCTCGGCTCGGCGGCCGGGGGCGGGAAGACCTACGCCATGCTCGGTGAGGCGAGGGACCTGAAGACGGCCGGGGTGGACGTGGTGGTCGGCTACCTGGAGGCGCACGGGCGCCGCGCGACCGAGGACCGCGCCGCCGGTCTCGAGGTGGCGCCGCGCCGGGTGGTCCGGCGCAGCGGCCGCACCTTCACCGAGATGGACCTGGACTGGCTGCTGGAGCGGAAGCCGCAGCTCACCCTGGTCGACGAGATGGCGCACACCAACCATCCCGGCGGCAGGCACCCGAAGCGCTGGCAGGATGTGCAGGACCTGCTCGACGCCGGTGTCGACGTGTTCACCACCGTCAACATCCAGCACCTCGAGAGCCTCAACGACCGGATCGCCGAGCTGACCGGGGTCAGGGTGCGCGAGACCTTCCCCGACACGATGCTGCGCGAGGCCGACTCGGTGGTGCTGATCGACATCCCGCCCGGCGCGCTCCGCGAGCGGATCGCCCAGGGCCGGGTCTACGCTCCCGAGAAGGTCACCGGGGCGCTGGCGAACTTCTTCCGCACCGAGAACCTGGTCGCGCTGCGGGCGCTGGCCCTGCGCGAGGTCGCGGAGCAGCAGGAGCGCGCCCAGCCGACGGTCGACGGCAGGCCGGTTCCCGGAGTCGCCGAGCGGATCATGGTCTGCATCGACGGCCGTCCCAACTCGGAGGGCCTGGTGCGGCGTGCGGCGCGGCTGGCGCACCTGGTCGACGGGCGGCTGTACCTGCTGGTGGTGGAGTCCGACGCCGAGCCGCTCTCCGCCGAAGCGGCCGCCACCGTCGACCGCGCGGCGGCGCTCGGCGCCAGCCTCGGCGCCACCGTGCTGCGCCGCGAGGGCCAGGTGGCGTCGACCGTGGTCGCCGTGGCCAGGGAGGTCGGGGCAACCGAGATCCTGCTCGGCGAGTCCCACCGCCCGCGCTGGAGGGAGCTGATGGGGCAGTCGATCATCGGCCAGGTCCTTCGTGAGACGGACGGGGTCGACATCCTGATCGTGGCCGATGCGCGCGCCCGCGCCGAGCGCTTCGAGACGGAAGAGAGTGGATGAGCGTGCTCGGCACGCGGAGAGAAGGGGGCCGAGCAATGGTCCGCAAGCAGGTCCGGCTCGACGAGGGCGAGGGCATCGTCTGGGGGGCCGCGGCCTTCGCCGCCAGCGTGCTGGTCGGTGTTGTGCTCGACCCGTTCCGTGGCTCGATCGGCCTCGAGAACGTGACCATCGTCTACCTCACCGTGGTGGTGGTCGCCGGGGCGATCGGCGGCCGGTCGGCCGGGCTGGTGGCCGCCGTCTCGGCGGCGCTGTCGTACGACTTCTTCTTCACCTCACCGTTCCACACGCTGCGGATCAACTCGACCGACCAGGTGGTGACGGTGCTGCTCCTGCTGGCCGCGGGCGTGGTGTCGAGCCTCGCCGGCCGGGCCGGCCGCAGGGCAGGGGTCCGCGCCGAGGAGGTGGCGGCGGCGATCCGGATCCTGAACGAGGTCGGCCGCGCCGCCGCGCTGGGCCAGCGTCCCGACCGGGTCGCGGTCGAGCGGCTCCGGGAGTTGCTCGATGCCCGCACGGTCCAGGTGGTTCGCGCCGGCGAGGACGGCGAGCACGTGGTGGCCGAGGCCGGCGAGCAGGTCGGGGATCTCGACCTCGGCGCGCTGCCGCACCTCGACGAGGAGGGCCGCCTGCCGTCCGGGCACCTCCGTTCGGTCGGCGGGACGCTGGTGCTCCCGGCCGAGGGCGCGGTCGTCGACCTGGTGAAGGGACAGACACGGATCGGCTCGCTGGTGGTGATCCCGCGGCCCGACCGGCCGATCCAGCGCGCCACCCGGATGGCGATCGCCGCCACCGCGCACGAGCTGGCGATGGTCTGAGCGCGCGCGGCCCCTGGGTTGAGTGGACCTGGCTGCTAGCATCGGCGTATGGGTGAGACGCGCAAACGCGGCACCAGGGCCACATTTCACCCCGGCTGGGAGCCGGGCACCCTTCCCGAGGACGAGGTGCTGCGCCGTGGGGCGGCCCTCTACGACGACGGCATGTACTGGGAAGCGCACGAGGTCTGGGAGGAGGTCTGGCGGCGGCGGAAGGGCCAGCCGGACCGCGACTTCCTCAAGGGCATGATCCAGGGGGCCGCCGGCATGTGGCATCTCAGCCAGGGCAACTACAAGGGCGCGCTGTCGGTGCTCGGCCGCGCGATCGACTACCTCGAACCCTACCTCCCGGAACGCGAGGGCATCGACGTCCAGGGCTACCGGCAGGCCCTTCGCCTGGCGCGGAGCGAATCGGCGCGGTCGCTGGAGACCGGCGAGGTCCCCGACATGGGGACCTACAAGCTCAACCTCGGCCAACCCGGTTGATGGCGATGGGACGCGTTGGCGGTCAGCCCCGCACCATCCCGATGGCGGCCGCTCGCGCCCGGGTCCGCGCCCGCTTCGAGGGCGACGTCCGCAAGATCCGCATCCAGCCGCAGGCCGCGGTGCCGACCCTCGAGGTGGTGCTCGACGACGGCACCGGGCGGGTCACGGCCCTGTTCATGGGCCGGCGCGGGATCGCCGGGATCGAGTGCGGCCGGCGCCTGGCGATCGAGGGAACCCCGGTCGCCGGCGAGCGAGGCCTCACCCTCTACAACCCCGCCTACGACCTCGCCTGACGGGTCGGGCCGCGCTACCCCCGCCGGCGCTGGTTGATGGACTCGGTCGCGGTGGTGCCGGCGGCGGACGGCTCCTCGTCCTGCTCCCGGGGCCTCGCCTCGCCGACCAGGACCTTGCGGACGTAGTCCTCGCTCTCGGCGGTGGCCACCGCGAGCACCTCGTCGCCGATCGCGAAGACGGTGTCCTCCTTCGGCACCACCACGTGGCCCTCGCGCACCACCGCGACCACCGCGGCGTCGACCGGGAGGGCGAGGTCGCGGAGGGTCCGGCCGATCGAGGGGGAGCCCTCGGCCAGGGTGACCTCGTGCAGCGACACCTGGCCCTGCTCGAACTGCATCAGGCGGACCATGCTGCCGACGGTCACCGCCTCCTCGACCAGCGACCTGAGGATGTGCGGCGTCGAGACCGCCACGTCGACCCCCCAGGCCTCGTTGAAGAGGCCGTGGTTCTTGGGGTTGTTGACCCGCGCGACCACCCTGGGCACCGCGAACTCCTGCTTGGCGAGCAGCGAGATGACCAGGTTGTCCTCGTCGTCGCCGGTCGCGGCGACCACCACGTCGGCGTGGCTGAGCCCGGCCATGACCAGTGACAGCACCTCGCAGGCGTCGAACGGGAACCACTCGGCGCCCTGGAGCGTGTGCCTGGCGGCCTCGACCACGCTCGGGTCCTTCTCGATCATCGTCACCTGGTGGCCCGCGGCGAGCAGGTCCGCGGCGATGAACTGGCCGACGTTGCCGGCCCCGGCGATCGCGACCCTCACGACCTCGCCCCTTCGCCGGCGCGCTGCTCGCTCTCGCGCTGCCCGTCCCCTTGGCGGCGGTGGGCGGCGAGGATCATCGGGCGCAGCTCGTCGAGGCCCTCCTCGTTGACCGCCAGGTGCACCTGGTCTCCCTCCTGAAGGATCATGTTCGAGGTCGGGATGCGTGCCTGGCCGATCCGGTTGACGGCGACCACCCGGCGGTGCCCGGCGGACTCCAGCCGCTCCACCGTCCAGCCGACCCAGCTCCTCGGCAGGACCAGCGTGACCAGCGAGATCCCCTCGGTCGGGTCCTTCCAGTCCGAGGCGATCTCGTCGGGGATCAGCAGCCGCATCACCTGGTCGGTGGTCCACTTCACGGTCGCCACGGTCGGGATGCCGAGGCGCTGGTAGATCTCCGCTCGGCGCGGGTCGTAGATCCGCGCGACCACGGTCTCGACCTCGAACTTCTCCCTGGCGAGCCGGGCGGCGACGATGTTGGAGTTGTCGCCGCTGGAGACCGCGGCGAAGGCGCCGGCCCCCTCGATCCCCGCCTCGCGCAGCACGTCGTCGTCGAAGCCGTAGCCGAGGATCTTCTGGCCCTTGAAGTCGAAGCGGAGCATCCGGAACGCGATCTCCCGCTTGTCGATGACGGCGACCGTGTGGCCGCGGCCCTCGAGCCGGGCGGCCAGCTCCGAGCCCACCCGACCGCATCCCATGATCACCACATGCACGATTTATCCCTCCGACTGACCGGTCGCTGGAATCGTACAGCTACGGCGTACTCAAGCTGTGTGGCGGCAAGTTCGGGCGGGACGTGGCCAGCCGGTCGAACCGCGGAGATACTTGGGGGAAGCAGCGACAGCGTTGCCGCAAGAGGAGGAAGGAGCCGCGGTGTCAACCCAGGCAAGACCGGAGCTCGACGGGTCAGGGGAGCGTCCGGTGGTCGGTACCGCGTCCAGCGTTCCATCTCAGCGTTACCAGTCCTTCGCATACCGCGGCAAGCGGATCCTGCTCGGCCCCGCGCTCAAGACCTCACAACTGATCCACGAGCGGATCAGCAAACGCGTCGCCCTGGCGGTGTTCTCCTCGGACCCGATCTCGTCGACCGCATACGCCACCGAGGAGATCCTGCGCGTGGTCGTGTTCGCCGGCGCGATCACCCTGACCCTGCCGACCTCCTTCGCGATCGCCGGCCTGCTGCTCCTCCTGGTGATCTCGTACCGCCAGGTGATCTCTGCCTACCCGTCGGCGGGCGGGGCATACGTCGTCAGCCGTGACAATTTCGGCAACGTCGTGGCCTCGGTGGCGGGCGCCGCCCTGCTCATCGACTACGTCCTGACCGTGGCGGTGAGCGTCTCCAGCGGCGTCGGCAACATGATCTCGGTCTTCGGCCATCCCAACCCGCTGGAGCCGTGGCAGGTCGAGATCGCCGTGGGCTTCGTGGTGCTGCTCGCATGGGCGAACCTGCGCGGGATCCGCGAGGCCGGCAAGATCTTCGCGATCCCGACCTATCTGTACGTGCTGACCATTGGCGCGGTGGTCGTCTACGGGCTCTTCCGCGTGGCCAACGGATCGCTCGGCAAGATCCACTACTCGCCGGCCGAGACCGCCGGGCTGGTCGGGCACGGGCAGGTCACGGAGGCGGTCACGCTGTTCCTGATCCTGCGCGCGTTCGCGTCGGGGACCACGGCGCTGACCGGCGTCGAGGCGATCTCGAACGGGGTCTCGGCGTTCCGCAGCCCCGAGCCACGCAACGCCAAGACCACCCTGCTGGCGATGGCCATCATCATGGGGACGATCTTCCTCGGCATCGGCTTTCTGGCCAGCCATCTCGGCGTCCAGCCATTCACGGCCGAGGTGCCGACCGTGGTCGCCCAGATCGGCTCGCACGTGCTCGGTGGCTCAGCGTTCGGCCAAGGGTTCTTCTATCTGACCCAGGCCGCCACCCTGCTCATCCTGGTGCTGGCCGCCAACACCTCGTTCTCGGGCTTCCCGCTGCTGGCCTCGTTCGCCGCCGGGGACGCCCTGCTGCCCCGCCAGCTCCGCCGGCGCGGGCACCGGCTGGTCTACTCCAACGGCATCCTGGTGCTGGCGGCGGTGGCGATCGTGCTGATCATCGCCTTCCACGCCAGCACCTCGGCGCTGATCCCGCTCTACGCCATCGGCGTGGTGATCTCGTTCACGCTGTCGCAGGCGGGCATGACCAAACGGCACTGGAAGCTGCGCGAGCGCGGCTGGAAGCACGGGCTGGCGGTGAACGGCGTCGGCGCGGTGGTGACCTCGATCGTGCTGGTGGTGATCGTGGTGGCGAAGTTCGACGCCGGGGCCTGGATGGTCTGCCTGGCGGTGCCGCTGCTGGTGCTGTTCCTGCTGCGGACCCAGAACGCCTACCGGTCCGAGGTCAAGGAGCTGAAGGTGGAGGCGTCCCAGCGCCTCGCGCCGCCGAAGCCGCGCCACGAGGTGATCGTGCTGGTCGAGGACCTCGACAAGGCGACCCTGGCGGCGCTCCAGTACGCGCGCCAGCTCAACCCGCTGACGGTCACGGCGGTGCACATCGCCATCGACCCGGACCACGCCCGCGAGCTGTCGCAGCTCTGGGCGCGCCTCAACATCCCGATCCCGCTCGAGATCGTCGACGCGCCGGACCGCAACCTGCTCGCCACGGTCGAGGAGACGATCGCCGAGCGGGTGCGGCCCGACACCGAGGTCTCGGTGCTGGTCCCCAAGCGGGCCTTCTCGAAGTTCTGGCACCGGATCCTGCACGACAACACCGCGCTCGGCGTGTTCAAGGTGCTCGGCGAGATGGACAACGTGAACGTCACCATCGTCCCGTTCCGCCTCGGCAACCGCCCGGCCACGATCGCCCCGGTCATGGCCGCCGACGTCGACCAGGCTGGCCGGGGCGATCAGGGCGACCGGGGCGATCAGGGCGACCGGGGCGACCAAGCCGAGAAGCCTGAGCGCCCGCCCGTCAGGGCGAGGTGATCGCCATGAACTCCGAGGTGTCGTCGCCGTGGCGGCGCTCGTCCCCGAAGACGCGCTGCTCGTCGAGGTCGCGGGCGCGGCCGGTCTCGAGGAAGCGGCGCACCAGGTAGGGCTTGGCGGCGCGGAACACCTCCGCGTAGGACTCGATCCGCTCCTCCGCCTCCTCGGCGGAGTCGCCGCGGACCTCGTCGATGAAGGTCGCCGTGCGCGCGAAGTACAGGGGGATCAGCGAGTTCGTGAGCCGGTCGTTGTCGACCACCTGGGCGTTGAAGGCGAGCAGGTAGTCGTAGCAGATCCGGGCCCACAGCTCGACCGGCAGCCGGAACCCCTCGGGTCGCTCGCTGGCCAGGTGGATCGCCTCGAGCACGCCGTCGAAGCTCTCGCTGTCCAGCACCTCGCGCCAGACGTCCTGGTAGACGATGTAGCCGTCCACGAAGCGCCAGAGCAGCCGGTCGGAGTTGACCTTGATCTCCTCGGTCGAGGTCGCCGAGCGGAATCCGAAGGTGCGCACCGGCTCGATGTCCTCGACCTCCATCCAGCGCTTGGAGTAGCGGCCGGCGAGCGCGAACAGGCTGCCCACGACCTGCCGGAACATCGGGCCGAGGTCACGTCCGGGGTCCTTGGCGTCGTGCAGCTTGGCGCCGAGGATCGCCTGGCAGACGTTGAAGTCGTTGCAGAGCGCGACGGTGGTCATCCAGATGTCGATCCCGAAGCGGGCGACGTCGGAGTTCCAGACGTTCTTGTGCGCCCAGTGGGCGGCGAGCCGGCCGGAGAAGCCGAAGTCGCCGCCAATCGGCTGGCGCACGCGGTGCCCGTAGAGCGCCGCGGTGATGGGGAAGGCGATCGAGTTGGTGATGGTGCCGTCGAACTTGTGCCGCTCGTAGACCGGCGCCACCAGGTCGTTGCCGTGGTGCAGCACCGGTCCGATCAGGTGCTCGACCCAGTCGGGGGTGACCGAGCGGAGGTCGGCGTCGAACACGGCGCAGGCGCTGGCCCCAAGCGACTCGGCCACCGAGAAGATCGCCCTGAACGCCGAGCCCTTGCCCGAGAGCCCCGCGTAGGTGAACGCGAGCTTTTCGGGCAGCTCGGCCTTGGGGTCGATCAGCAGCACGTCCTCGTCGCCCACGGTGGTCGCGGCCAGCGCGGCCTCGCGGGTGCCGTCGGTCGAGTCGCCGTCGGAGATGACGATCAGGCTTCGCTCGGCGGGGAAATACTTCCGGAGCCCCGTCTCGACCGCTCGGACGACGTGCCCGATGGTCTTGGCGTTCTGGAAGGAGGGGATCCCGATGAGCAGGTCGACGGTGTCGTAGGAGCGGAACAGGTCGGCGCTTTCGTCGGTGAACAGGTCGGCCGGCAGGCTGGCCACTGTGGAGGTCTCCCGGTTGATTGGACAGTTGATCGGATGGTGCACGACGTTCCGATTCTCCTCCTGTCGGCATCCGGGCCGGCTACGTTGATGTACGCAAGTTGAAGGACACTCGAGTCGCTCTGCGCGGCTCCGCCAAGGCCTCGCCAGCGGGTGCCGACCAACACGAACCCGGGCGCGGCAGGCGAGCCGGCAACCCTGAATCTTTGGCGGCGATCGTCGTCGCGATGGCGCTGACCAGCGAAGATTAGGAGGCTAGTGCGTCCGGGCCATCTCGGTTCCGTCACAGATGGCTATCCAACTCTCGGCCCAGACGACGATGTTGAGAACTGCCGGACAGCGCATCGGGCGAAGGCTCTTCGGTGTGACGGGAGCGGCGGCCCTGGAGCACCTTCCCCTTTCGCCCGAGCGCTGCCGGCCCTTCCCCGCGACCGGCGCCGGCGTCAGACCGTGTCCCTGTCCTGGCCCGCCTGCTCGCCCTCCTCCGCCTCGAGGCCGGGCGGGTCGGGCAGCAGAGGGAGGCGGCGCCGGCGCCGGTCGAGTACCACGTTGAGCGCGGCTCCGTAGAGCACCAGCTGCGCGAACAGTCCCAGCCAGATAAGCAGCAGCACCACGCTCAGCAGCGACCGCGGGATCGCGCTTACGCCGGCCGACCGCTCGGTCCAGATAGCGAACCCGCGCTTCAGCAGCTCGACGCCGGCCGCGCCGAGCACCGCGCCGGGGAGCTGGCTGAGCCACGAGTGCCGCCGCGCCGGCAGCAGCCGGTAGAGCAGCAGCAACAGCAGCAGCATCGAGACCGGGCTGGCCAGCTGCGAGGTCAGCTGGAGCAGAGGGCCGGCCTGGTTGCCGAGCATCGCCCTGGTCGCGTAGCTGATCCAGATGGTGAGGCCGACCGAGCCGAGCAGGACCGCGCTCAGCAGCATCACCATCATGACGTTGACGACCTTCTGGCTGACCGGGTTGCGGCCGGTCTCGACCTCCCACATGCGGTTCATGCAGGCGGTCATGGCGCCGACGAAGCCGCTACCCGCGTAGGCGATGCTCAGCAGGCCGAGGACCCCGAAGGCCACCCTCGCTCCGACCAGCTGCTCGACCACCTCCCTGCCCTGCAAGCCTGGCAGCAGCTGGCCGACCGCGGTGGACACCGCGCTCGAGACCTGCGGGTTCGATTTGGCGATCGTGCCGATCACGAACGCCGCGAGCATCAGCAACGGGATCATCGACAGGAAGGTGTAGTACGCCATGCTCCCGGCGAGCAGCGCACCCTGCGCGCGCGAGAAGGTCTGCACCACCGCCCACGGCAGCCGGGTGATCCGGTTGAGGCCGAGGAAGGCGTAGAGCGAGGCGATCCCGCGCCCGATGCTGGACTCGATGCGGGCGATCGTCCGGAGCGGGTGGGCGATCAGGCGCAACGGGCGGGTAATCAGCCTGAGTGGGCTGTCCCCCGGGTCGCTGCTGGTCCTGTCGGATTCCGCCGTCGCCATCGTCCCCGCCCTCCGAACGACGAAGCTCATACCCATGATGCGACGAGTGGGCACATCCGCGCTGTTTCGGGACCGCCGTCCGGCACCCGGCCGGAGCTCAGACAGGGACAACGGTCAGCAGCGAGGCTTCGGGGCGGCAGTCGAACCGGAAGGGCGCATACTTGCTGGTCCCGAGGCCGCCGCTCACGTTCAGCCAGGTCGAGCCCCAGCGCGAGAGCCCCCGCACCCGGTCTCTCTGCAGGTCGCAGTTGGTGACCAGCGCGCCGAACCCCGGCACCCGCACCTGCCCGCCGTGGGTGTGCCCGGCCAGCACCAGCTGGTAGCCGCTGTGCTCGAAGGCGTTGAGGCAGCGCTGGTAGGGGCTGTGGACCACGCCGATGCGCAGGCTGGCGGGGTTGTCGTCGCTCGGCGGCACCGCCACGGTCAGGTCGTCCAGCCGGATGTGCGGGTCCTTCATGCCGGCGACGTCGATTTCGTTGATGCGCGCGCGGCGGTTGGCGAGCACCAGCCAGCCCATCCCCTCGAGCCCGTCGACCAGCTCCCGCCAGGGGTTGTAGCCCTTGGGCAGGCGCCGGGTCCGCTTGCGGCGGAAATAGGAGAGGTAGTTCTTGGGCCGCGGCGCGTAGTAGTCGTTGGAGCCGAGCACCGCGACCGCGCCCAGCTTGGGGTGGAATCGCGCCATCGACTCGAGCGCCGCGTCGAGCGCCCGCGGCTCGCCGAGGATATCGCCGGTCACGACCACCAGGTCGGCGGGCAGCTCGGCCAGCTCCCTCAGGAACCGCTGGCGCCTGGTGTCGCCGGCGAGCAGGTGGAAGTCGCTCAAGTGCAGGATCGTGCACGGCGGCTCGCCGGGCGCCAGGGCTGGCACGGTCTCGCGGCGAAGGCGGTACCAGTGACGCTCGATCGCGACGCCGTAGGCGACGCAGGCGGCACCGGCCGCGGCCAGGGTGCCGAGCGCGATCCCCGCCCGGCTGGCAGCGGTCGTTCCCATCGGTCCTCCAGCTCGAGCACGGACGATCCGCGAATTGCGGGTGAGTGAACGGGCATTCTAGCGGTAGTCTCTCGACATGCTCACCGACGACGTGCAACAGGCGATGTTCGCGGCGATGAAGGCCAGGAACGCCGAGGAGACCGGCGCCCTCCGTCTGGCCCTGAGCGCGCTGCGCTCGGCCGCTAAGGACGCCGGGCGCGACCTCAGCGACGACGAGGCCGTCGCGGTGCTCCAGCGCGAGGCCAAGAACCGGCGCGAGGCCGAGCGGATCTACCGCGACGCCGGCCGCAACGACCTCGCCGAGCACGAGGTCTACCAGGCGGAGGTCATCGACCGCTTCCTGCCGGCCCAGCTCGAGCCCGAGGAGCTGTCCCGGATCGTCGACGAGGCGATCTCGTCGAGCGGCGCGTCCAGCCCCAAGGAGCTCGGCAAGGTGATGGGCCGGGTCATGCCCGAGGTGCGCGGCCGCGCCGACGGCAACCAGGTCCGCCAGCTCGTCCTCGAGCGCCTCGGGGGTTAGCGCCGCTCAGGGAATTGTCGGTGGCGGTCCCGGGCCGGGGCCCGGTCCGGGACCAGGTCCCGGACCACCTCCACCTCCACCACCGCCGCCTCCACCACCGCCAACGCTCACCTGGATGGTGACCACGGTGCCCTTGGGCGCCTCAGTTCCCGCCTTGGGCGACTGTCCGACCACGCGGCCGAAGGGCGCGCGGTTCTGGACCTGCTGGATGCTGACGCCATAGCCGGCCTTGGTGAGGATCTGGATCGCCTGCTGGTACTGCTTGCCGCGCACGTTGGGGACGCCCTTGCCCTGGTTCTGGTCCGGCGGCTTGGGGCGCGGATGCGGCGGTTGTGGGAAGTTCTCGACCGGTTGTCCCTGGAGGGCCGCCTCCATGTACTGGCGGAAGATCATCGCCGGGTAGGTGCCGCCGAACACCCCACCGCCGCTTGGCGACAACCCAGGCATGGGAGTCGGTGTATGGAAGCCGACCCACACGCTGGTCGCAAGCTGGGGCGTGAAGCCGTTGAAGAAGGCGCTCGCGTAGTCATTGGTCGTGCCGGTCTTGCCCGCGACGGGGCGCCCCGGCAAGGCGGCCGCGGTGCCGGTGCCACCGGTGACGACGGTGCGCAGGATGTCGACGGTCTGGTTCGCGATCCCGCGGTCGATGACCTGCTTGCAGTCGTCCTTGTGGCTCCAGAGGGTCTTGCCGTCCGGGCCGACGATCTTGGCGATCGAGAACGGCGCGCAGTGGACGCCCTGGTTGGCCAGCGTCCCAAAGGCGCTGGCCATGTCGATGACCGCCACGCTCGCGCTACCGAGCACGAGCGAGCAGACGTTCCAAGCTCCGTAGGCCTCGTTGCCCACGTTGGTGATCCCCATGCGGCGGGCCACGTCGGCGCCTTGCTGCGGGGTGACGTCCTTGTCGACGAGCTGGGCGAACCACGTGTTCACCGAGTGCTGGGTTGCGCCGTACATGTTGAACCGCCCGGCTTCGCCGTCGCCGGCGTTGCTCGGAGTCCATGGCTTGTGATTGCCGTCCTCGCAGCGCGGGCTGTGGGAGGTGTACGTGGTTTCGGCGTCGAAGGTCTTGCTGACGGGGATCCCCTGCTCCTGCGCCGCCACGTCAAAGAACATCTTGAACGACGAGCCGGACTGGAAGCCGTGGCCGCCGCCGTCGAGGGTGGCGAGGTTGACCTTCGACTTCTGGTAGTCCTT
>JBEDUQ010000193.1:0-3313 GCA_040414855.1 Actinomycetota bacterium | reverse complement strand
TCTCGGGCGCGCCGAGGTCCAGCAGCCTCTTGAGCCGGTTGTTCCGGTTGATGACCCGGCGGTACAGGTCGTTGAGGTCGCTGGTGGCGAACCGGCCGCCGTCGAGCTGCACCATCGGGCGCAGGTCTGGCGGGATCACCGGGATGCAGTCGAGCACCATGCCGAGCGGCGAGTTGCGCCGGCCGATGAAGGCCGAGACCACCCGCAGGCGCTTGATCGCGCGCTGCTGCTTCTGGCCCTTGGAGGTGGCGATGATCTCGCGCAGCCGGTCGGCCTCACCCTCGATGTCCTCGCGGAGCAGCAGGTCCTTTATGGCATCGGCGCCCATCCCGGCCGAGAAGTACTCGCCGAAGCGGTCGCGCAGGTCGCGGTAGTACTGGTCGTCGGCGAGGAGCTGCTTGGGCGAGAGGCCCTTGAACATCTCCAGAACGCGCTCGAGCAGCTCGACGCGCTGCGCCGACCGCTCGCGCACCTCCTTGAAGGAGCGCTCGGCCTCGTTGCGGACCTTGCGGCGCTGGTCGGACTTGGCACCCTGCGCCTCGAGCTCGGCCAGGCTCGCCTCGAGCTTGGCCTTGATCTCGTCCTCGCGCTTCTGCTTCTCGAACTCGGCCTGCTCGCGCTCGTGCGCGATCTCGGTCTCGATCCGGGGAAGGTCCTCGTGGCGACGGTCCTCGTCGACCCAGGTCACCACGTTGGCGGCGAAGTAGATGATCTTCTCGAGGTCCTTGGGCGCCATGTCGAGCAGGTAGCCGAGCCGGCTCGGCACGCCCTTGACGTACCAGATGTGGGTGACCGGCGCGGCCAGCTCGATGTGGCCCATCCGCTCGCGGCGGACCTTGGCCCTGGTGACCTCGACCCCGCAGCGCTCACAGATGATGCCCTTGAAGCGGACGCGCTTGTACTTTCCGCAGTAGCACTCCCAGTCCCGCGTCGGGCCGAAGATCTTCTCGCAGAAGAGACCGTCCTTCTCGGGCTTGAGGGTGCGGTAGTTGATAGTCTCCGGCTTGCGGACCTCGCCGTTCGACCACATGCGGATCTGCTCGGCCGTGGCCAAGCCGATCCTCAGCTCGTCGAAGTAGTTGACGTCGAGCACGAAATCAGACCTCCTCGACTGATGAAGGCTCGCGCCCTCTCAAGTCGATACCGAGCTCCTCTGCGGCACGGAAGACGTCCTCGTCGGTCTCCCGCATCTCGATCTCCTGGCCCTCCGCCGAGAGCACCTCGACGTTCAGGCAGAGCGACTGCATCTCCTTGATGAGCACCTTGAAGGACTCGGGGATGCCGGGCTCCGGGATGTTCTCGCCCTTGACGATGGCCTCGTAGACCTTCACCCGGCCGAGCACGTCGTCGGACTTGATGGTGAGCAGCTCCTGGAGCGCGTAGGCGGAGCCGTACGCCTCCAGTGCCCAGACCTCCATCTCACCGAAGCGCTGGCCGCCGAACTGCGCCTTACCGCCGAGCGGCTGCTGGGTGATCATCGAGTACGGACCGGTCGAACGGGCGTGAATCTTGTCGTCGACCAGGTGGAGCAACTTCAGGATGTAGATGTAGCCGACGGTCACCGGCGTGGGGTAGGGCTCGCCGGTGCGGCCGTCGAATAACAGCGCCTTGCCCTCGGAGTCGACCAGGCGGCGCTCGTCGCCGCTGATCGGGTCCTCGAAGGTGCCCTGGGTCGCCTTGAGGAGGTCCTCGATGGCGGCCTCGTTGGCACCGTCGAACACCGGGGTGCCGAGGTTGATGCGCTGGTCGCGGTGTGCGTTCTCACGGGTCCAGCCGGCGGCCTTGGCCCAGTCCGGCAGCTGCTCGAACGACCAGCCGTGGGCTGCGACCCAGCCGAGGTGCGTCTCGAGCACCTGGCCGATGTTCATCCGGCTCGGCACGCCGAGCGGGTTCAGGATGACGTCGACCGGAGTGCCGTCGGAGAGGAAGGGCATGTCCTCCTCGGGGAGGATCTTGGCGATCACGCCCTTGTTGCCGTGGCGGCCGGCGAGCTTGTCGCCGTCGGAGATCTTCCGCTTCTGGGCCACGTAGACGCGGACCAGCTGGTTCACTCCGGGGTTGAGGTCGTCGCCGGCCTCCCTGGAGAACACCCGGACGCCGATCACCTTGCCGTTCTCGCCGTGCGGGACCTTGAGGCTGGTGTCGCGGACCTCGCGGGCCTTCTCACCGAAGATCGCGCGCAGCAGGCGCTCCTCAGGGGTCAGCTCGGTCTCGCCCTTCGGAGTGACCTTGCCGACCAGGACGTCGCCAGGCGCGACCTCGGCGCCGATGCGGATGATGCCGCGCTCGTCGAGGTCCTTGAGGACGTCCTCGGAGACGTTCGGGATGTCCCGGGTGATCTCCTCGGCGCCGAGCTTGGTGTCGCGGGCGTCGACCTCGTGCTCCTCGATGTGGATCGAGGTGAGGACGTCGTCCTTGACCAGCCGCTCGGACACGATGATCGCGTCCTCGTAGTTGTGGCCCTCCCAGGGCATGAACGCCACCAGGAGGTTCTTGCCCAGCGCCAGCTCACCGGTGTCGGTGCAGGGACCGTCGGCGAGCACGTCGCCGGCGGCCACCTCGAGGCCCTCGGTGACGATCGGCCGCTGGTTGATGCAGGTGCCCTGGTTCGAGCGCTCGAACTTGCGGAGGCGGTAGACCTTCGCGGTGCCGTCGGCGTGCCGGATGGTCACCGCGTCGGCGGAGACCTCCTCGACCTTGCCCGGCTGCGAGGCGACCACCACGCCGCCGGCGTCGACCGCGACGCGGCGCTCGATCCCGGTGCCGACCAGCGGCGCCTCGGACCGGAGCAGCGGCACGGACTGGCGCTGCATGTTCGCGCCCATCAGCGCGCGGTTGGCGTCGTCGTGCTCGAGGAACGGGATCAGGGCCGTGGCCACCGAGACCATCTGGCGCGGCGACACGTCCATGTAGTCGGCCTCGTCCGGCGGCACGTTGGCCATCTCGCCGGTGATCGCGCTGCCGAAGCTGCGCTGGCCGGCGACGGCGGCGGAGCGGCTGCCCTGGCGGACCAGCACGCGGTCGCCGACGAAGTTGCCTTCGGCGTCGACGGGCGCGTTGGCCTGGGCGATCACGTAGAGGTCCTCGTCGTCGGCGGTCAGGTAGTCGACCTGATCGGTGACGCGGCCGTTGACGACCTTGCGGTAGGGCGTCTCGACGAAGCCGTACTCGTTGATCCGGGCGTAGGTGGAGAGGCTCCCGATCAGGCCGATGTTCGGGCCCTCAGGGGTCTCGATCGGGCACATGCGGCCGTAGTGCGATGGGTGCACGTCGCGCACCTCGAACCCGGCGCGCTCGCGGGACAGCCCGCCAG
>JBEDUQ010000192.1:0-3398 GCA_040414855.1 Actinomycetota bacterium | reverse complement strand
ACGTACTCGGTCACCGTATCCCCAGGGTAGCCAGGTATGCGTTGATGACCGCGACGGCTATCGGCGCGGCCGCGGCAGCACCATAGCCCCCGCCTTGGATTATGACGCCAACGGCGATCTTCGGGTTGTCCGCCGGGGCGAAGGCGGTGAAAACCGCGTCCGGGTTGGGGCTGGCTCCGTTCAGCTGGTTCTGCGCGGTACCTGTCTTGCCGGCGATCTGGAGGCCGTTCTCATTGTTGGCATTGAAGGCGAACGCGGTGCCCTGCGGTTGCTGCACCACGGCGACCATCATCTGCTTCACGTTATTAGCAACGGCAGGGCTGACCGGCTGGCTCAACACCGACGACTGGGTGGACTGGACGACCGCGAGATCGGAGGCGGTGACCTGCTGGATCAGGTACGGCTTCATCAGCGTGCCGTTGTTGGCGATGGCGGCCGAGAACATCGCCTCCTGCAGCGGGGTCACGGTGTCGCTGTACTGGCCGATGGCGGAGTACGCGGTCAGCGCCAGGCTGGGCGGGACGAGGTACTGGCTGGGCGCGACCGTAACGCCCGGGATATCAAGGTTTGGGTTGTTCATGCCGAACTTGTCGGTCATGTTCTTCAGCGCCCCGCCGCCGAGGTCCATGCCGAGCTTGCCGAACGTGGTGTCGCACGATTGCGAGAACGCCCAGAGGATCGTGGTCTGGCCGGTGGCGCCGGCGTTACCGCAAACCTCGCCGTTGTCGTTATGCAGCTTGTTGACCGTCTGCGGGAGCGTCAGCACCTGCGGCGAATCGACCATGCTGTTCGTGGTCCGCCTGATGTCCTGGGTGAACCACGCGGCACTGGTGACGATCTTGAACGTGGAGCCGGGCGGGAGGGTGGTCTGCGTGGCGTGGTTCAGCAGCGGGCTCGGGCTCTGCCTCAGCAGCGCCTGGTCGTTCTTGTTCAGCTGGACGCTGTCGTGAATGGCGAGCTGGTTCGGGTCGTAGCTCGGGTAAGAGGCCATCGCGAGGATCGCGCCGGTGCTCGGGTTGAGCGCGACCACGCCGCCGACCCGGTTGGTGCCCTTGAGGATCTGCTGCAGCCCGGCATAGGCGGCTTGCTGAGCCTTCGAGTTGACCGTGAGCTGGACCGTGGCGCCCTTCTGCGGCTTGTTGGTGATCATGTCGATGAAGTTGCGGAAGGCCAGCTGCGATCCGGTGCCGGACAGCAGGGCGTCCTGCGCGTGCTCGACACCGGTTGTGCTGAAGATCGTGTCGTAGCCGGTAACCGGCGAGTAGACCAGCCCGTCGGAGTAGGTCCGCTGGTACTTGTAGAAGTCGCTGGACGGCCTGGTGCCGGCCACCCGCACGCCGTCGGAGGTGACGATGTCGCCGCGCCGGTACTGGTTCGCCTCGGAGACCGCCCGGACGTTGAAGGGCCTGGTGGACAGGCTCGACGTCTCGAATGCCTGCAGGTAGTTCACGTTGATGAGCAGCAGCAGGAACATGGCCAGGACGGCGATCGAGATCCTCTTCAGGGCGCGGTTCACTTCAGCGACACCACCTGAGTCAGTCCCTCCTCCTGGATCGGCCGCGGCGGCGGGCGGCGCGCGGTGTCGCTCAGCCGCGCCAGCATCGCGATCAGCACCCAGCTAGCCACCAGGCTCGAGCCACCCTGGGAGAGGAAGGGCGTGGTGATTCCGGTGAGCGGGATCAACCGGGTCACGCCGCCGACGATCACGAAGACCTGCAGCGCGAACATAAACGACAGGCCGCCCGCGAGCAGTTTGGAGTACGGGTCTTTCACCAGGATCGCGGTGCGCAGTCCGCGCTGCACCAGCAGCCCGTAAAGCAGCAGCAGGGCCATGATCCCGGTCAGCCCGATCTCCTCGCCGAATGAGGTGAATACCAGGTCGCTTTGCACCAGCGGTGTCCAGTAGGGCTGGCCGTTGCCGAGTCCCCGGCCGAGCAGGCCGCCGTTGGCCATTCCGTACATGCCCTGGATCAGCTGGTAGGCATGGTTGCCCGGGTTGTTTCCGTTGAACGGATGCAGCCAGATGTCAAATCGCAGGCGGACGTGCGAGAACACCTGAGCGGCGGCGATGGCGCCGACGACGAACATGACGAAACCGAGCAGCAGCCAACTCGTCCGCGACGTGGCGATGTAGATCATCGCGACGAACAGCCCCATGAAGACGGCGCTGGTACCGATGTCGCTCTCGAAGACCAGCAACAGCAGGCTGGCCAGCCAGGCCAGGGCGATGGGCCCGAGGTCACGGCCCCTGGGCAGGTCGATGCCGAGTACCCGCTTGCCGGCCAGCGACAGCACGTCGCGCTTGGCGACCAGATAGCCGGCGAAGGACGCGGCAAGCGCCAGCTTGGCGAATTCCTCGGGCTGCACCGTGAAGGAGCCGAGCCTGATCTGGATTTTGGCGCCGGTGTTGGCCACTTCGCTGATGCTGCTGGGCAGGAAGGCCGGCAACGCGATAAGCACGATGCCTACCAGACCGAGGATGTAGGTGTAGCGCTGCAGCACCCGGGGCTCGGGGATGAACACCAGAACGGCGACGAACAGGCCCACGCCGATGGCCGTGTACACGATCTGGATGATCGTGGCCGATGAGGCCATCGGGACCGACAGGGTGCCGCTGGGGCACAGGCTGCAGCCAAGGTTGCCGTTCCTGCCCGCCTGCACCAGCCGGTAAGTCATCACGATGCCGAGCCCGTTGAGCATCGCCGCCAGAGGCAGCATCAGCGGGTCTGCGTACGGTGCCCAGCGCCGGATCGCCAGGTGGGCGCCGATGATGATCGCGATGAACGCGATCATGTATTCGACGATGCTCCCCACCTGCTGGCCTTTGAGGCTGAGGGCCGTGTTGGCGAAGGCGAACGCGACGACGCCGAACGCGAATAGGAGCATGCTCAGCTCGGTCTTCCGGCGCCCGGCAGGGACATCCTCCGGCGGCTGGCTGCCCAGCGCCGGAGACGGCATCGTGATGCTGCTCACGCGGCCGCCTTGGTCGTAGCCGTCGCCGCCGGCCTAGTCGGGGTGACCGTGACCGACGGCGCGGGCGTCGGCTGACCGCCGGGCAGTGCGCTTGCCGGGATGCCGAAAGCCGAGGCGGGGGCGCACCCGGCCGCGTCAGGCGTGGGTGGCTGCGCGCCCGGGTTGTCCTTCGGCGGGACCCTGGACCGCCTCGCGCGGTACGCGGCGACTTCGGCCTTGTACCTGTTCTCGGCTATCTGCCACTGCACCAGCGCCTGCCACTTCTGGTGACAGTTATCGACCTCGCTCTGGATCTGGCCGACCAGCGTGCGCGCGTCGGCCAGGCTGCTGGCCGGGATCGTTTGCCGGATCATGGCCTGGTTGCTGGCCACCACCTGGTTGATCGGGAGGCCCGTCCGGGTGATCGGGCTGGACAGGCTGATTCC
>JBEDUQ010000191.1:0-7361 GCA_040414855.1 Actinomycetota bacterium | reverse complement strand
TCTCCCCGCGTCGTCTCGACGCGGAAGGGCGGCGTCGTGACAGCTCGAGCGTCGGGCCCAAGCACCCACGGACGACGCGTACCGCGACGTAAAGGAGGCTGGCGCGAGCGGTGACCCGCCGCTAGGGCCGTTCGGCCCGGGTCAGCACGGCCCCTGTTCCCGCTTACCCGATTCGCCAGGCGGTCATCCCACGCGTCTCGGGATGCGCGAGCATGCTCGATCAGCACCCCGGTCCGCGGAGAGCCGCGACGCCGGTCTCAGTTCCGGACCGCGGCGATGGTCTGCTCGAGCTGGCGCAGGTGGGCGCTGTCATGGCCGGCCTGCGTCTCGAGCAGCAGGCGGAAGCTGGTCGGGCCCCGCTCCGCGTGGACGCCGGAGCGGTCCCACCGGTCCTCGGGCGTGCCCTTGATGAGCGCGAGGTTGGCGGTGCGAAGGGCGGTGAAGGCGTCCAGCAGCTCCCCGAAGGGCGGTTTCGCCAGTGTCGCCCACGCGTCCTGGTCGTAGCCGGCGAGCGGGGGTGTGTCCTGCGCGAGGATCATGCGCGACCGGAACGACAAGGCGATCTCGGAATCCCACAGATGTCCGAGCAACTCCTCGACCGACCACTCCCCAGGCGCGGGCCGACGACCGAGCAGTTCCCCGGACAGCCCGCCGGTCTGCTCCCGGACGGCCGGCAGGGTCGCCGCCAGCACCGCGACCGGGTCCCGCCCGCCGAGCAACGCCAGCAGCTCCCGCTGGTAACCCTGCGGGTCCCCAACCGGATCGGCCACCACGATCCGCTCTTCCATCGCATCTCCTCAGCGCCGCCATTTGCCGTTTGCCGCCGAACCCATCAGGCCGGCATCGTAACCCACCCCTACGACGACCTCGCCGGTGACGGCCGGCTTCTCTCGGTGTGGCTTGTCAGACGACGGTGCGGCGGATCGCCTGACAGCGGCGTGTGGCGCGGCAGGAGAGCATGAGCCGCGTCAACGTCGCCGTTATCGCCGCGGCGAGCGGCGCCCACGCCAGCGAGCCGGGTCGCGTGCTCACCTGGATGGCCACCAGACCGAGCATAGTGAGGTCGGCGATGATGGCCGCGACCGGGACGACGGCCGCGGCGACGGGCGCCGCGGCGAGCCGGACGGGAAGCGCTCGGGAGAGCGGTCCGGTGCTCGCCAGCACGAGCAGCGTCGCCAGGCCCGCCACCAGCACAGCGACGCCGACGATCGGGAAGCCCAGCCATGCGCCGGGTGGTTTCGCCGGCCATCGCCACGGGGGTGCGGCCTCCACAGGCCCGAACCGACTGGTGACGTACGCCGCGAGCCACAGCAAGCCGACGAGCGGTCCGGTCGACGCCAGGCCGAGGGCGAGCCGTCGGGCGCTCGCGGCTGCCAGCTCGGGCGCGAATCCTCGGGCGACCGCGGCCGGGTCGCCGAACTCCTCGATCGCCGCCGCAGCCGCCTGTTGCGGCGTGGCGCCGCGAGCCTGACGTGCACCGGCCGCCTCGAGGAGGCCGTCCCGCAGCTCGGCGACGATCGCCGCGCGTCGCCGCGCCGGCCCGCCGAGCCGGCTCGCGACCACGGTCAGGTAGCGCTCGATCGTGGCGGGGAAGGCGGTGTCCGGCGGTCGTGTCGTCATGGCGTCGCCGGTCGTGGCTGCGGCCTGAGCAGAGCGTTGACGGCGCTGGCGAACCCCTGCCAGTCGCTGCGGTCGCCCTCCAGCTTGCGGCGACCGGCGGCGGTGAGCTCGTAGGTGCGGCGGCGCCGCCCATCCACGACCGACCAGGAGCCGCGGATCAGCCCGCCCCGCTCGAGCCGGTGCAGGGCGGGATAGACGGTGCCGGTCGGCAGGTCGAACCGCCCTCCGCTGCCGGCGCGCAGCGCTTCCTTGATGGCGTAGCCGTGGCCTGGCCCCATTTCCAGCGTGGCCAGGAGCAGCACGTCCAGGTGTCCTTTGAGTCCTTGCGCATCCTCCATAGGTTGCTATCCTACACGTGCAGTATAGGTAGCGAACCAACGTATTGCCGTGGTCGAGGGAGTGGTGGGATGAGCGAGCAGCCGGCGATTGTGGTCGAGGGCGTCGGCAAGCGCTTCGGCGCGACCACCGCTCTCGACGGTGTGGACCTGCGCGTCCCCGCCGGCGGTGTGCTCGGGCTGCTCGGCCCCAACGGCGCCGGCAAGACCACCCTGGTGCGGATCCTGGCCACGCTGCTACGCCCCGACACAGGCCGCGCGACCGTGGCCGGTCTCGACGTGGTCCGCCAGGCGGCGGCGGTCCGCCGGCTGATCGGCGTGTCGGGGCAGTACGCGGCGGTGGACGGCTACCTGACCGCACGGGAGAACCTGCGGATGATCGGCCGCCTCGCCGGCCTCTCCCGCGCGGCCGCCGCCCGGCGCGCCGGCGAGCTGCTGGAGCGCTTCGACCTCGCCGGCGTGGCCGACCGGCTGGTGCGCACGTATTCGGGTGGGATGCGACGGCGGCTGGACGTGGCCGCCAGCCTGGTCGCCCGTCCCGCGGTTCTCTTCCTCGACGAGCCGACCACCGGGCTGGACCCGCGCGGGCGAATGGGCCTGTGGGCGCTGCTCGGCGCCTTGGCCGCCCAGGGGACCACGCTGCTGCTGACCACCCAGTACCTAGAGGAGGCCGACCGGCTGGCCGGCACCATCGTGGTGCTCGACCACGGTCGGGTGATCGCCGCCGGCACGCCGGCGGAGCTGAAGGCCCGCCTGGGCGGCGACCGGCTCGAGCTGCGCGCCCTTCCCGGAGACGACCCGGCCAGGCTGGCCGCGGCGCTGGCCGGTCTGGGCTCCGGCGTGCCACATGTGGATCGCGAAACCGCGCGGGTGATCGTGCCGGTCGCCGACGGGCCTGGCGTCCTCGTCGAGCTTGCGGGCAGGCTGGCCGCCAACCACCTCCGTCTCGCCGATCTCGCGGTTCGGCGCCCCACCCTCGACGACGTGTTCCTCACCCTGACCGCCGACCGGTCCGGAGCGTCCGGAGCCCGCTCGTGACCGCCGTGGCCACCGCGCTCACCGCCGCGGGCCGGGCGCGGACCCGGGTGGTGGTGGACACCCTCACGATCACCGGCCGGAACCTCCACCGACTGGTTCGGGTGCCGACCTTGATCGTGCTCGCCACCGCGCAGCCGGTGATGTTCGTGCTGCTGTTCACCTACGCCTTCGGCGGCGCCATCCACCCGCCCGGCGTCGAGCGCTACGTTGACTACCTGCTGCCGGGGATCTTCGTGCTGGCGATCGCCTTCGGCGCCTCTCAGACCGGGGTGGCCATCGCCGACGACCTGGCCAGCGGCATGGTCGACCGGTTCCGCGCGCTGCCGATGGCTCGTGGCGCCTTCCTGGCCGGCCGGACCTGCGCGGACGCCATCCGCAACCTGTTCGTGCTCGGCCTGATGACCGGGGTGGGCGCCGCCATCGGCTTCCGGTTCCGCGCCGGTCCCGCCGGCGCGCTCGGGGCCATCGGCCTCGCCCTGGCCGTCGGGGTCGCGTTCTCCTGGATCAACGCACTGGTCGGGCTGCTGGTCCGCGATGCCGAGTCCGCCGGCCTCGCCGGCCTGCTGGCGGTCATCCCGCTCGTCTTCACCAGCTCCACCTTCGTCCCGGTCGCCACCATGCCGGGCTGGCTGCAGGCCTTCGCCAAGGTCAACCCGATCACCATCACCGTCGACGCGCTCCGTACCCTCTGCCTGGGCGGGCCCACCGCCACCCACCTCTGGCAGGCGCTGGCGTGGATCGGCGGGCTCCTGATCGTCACCATGCCCGCGGCGGTGGTCCGCTACCGCCACACCACCGCCACCTGAACCGGCCTCACCCTTTCGGTTCAGAGATTGAACTTGACGGTCCCCGGGCGCTCCGCCCAGGCTGCTGGCATGCGAGGGTATGGTCAGTTCTGCCCGGTCGCGCTGGGCGCCGAGGTGTTCGCCGAGCGCTGGACCCCACTGATCCTGCGCGAGCTGCTCGCCGGCAGCCACCGGTTCGGCGAGCTCCAGCGGGGCCTGCCCCACATCCCGCGCGCGCTCTTGGTCCAGCGGCTGCGGTCCTTGGAGCGGGCCGGGCTGGTCGAGCGCCGGCCAGTGCGTTCGGGCCGGGGCTGGGAGTACCACCTGAGCCCCGCGGGCGTGTCCTTCGGTCCGGTGGTCGAGGCGCTCGGTCATTGGGGGTACCAGTGGGCGGCCGAGCAGCTACAGCCCGACAACCTCGACGCAGGGCTGCTGATGTGGTTCCTGCGCCGCCGCGTCCGGGTCGAACGGCTGCCGGACGAGCGCGTGACCGTCCAGTTCGAGTTTCCCGAGGCCGACAAGCGCTGCTTCTGGCTCGTGCTGCACCGGCCCGAGGTGGACCTGTGCCTGGCCGACCCAGGCTTCGGCACCGACCTGTGCGTCACCTCCGACGTGCGCACCTTTACCGGCGTGTTCCTCGGCCACCTCAGCATCGCGAACGCGGTCGACGACGGGACCGTGACCATGGTGGGTCGCGGCGAGCTGCGCCGCGCCTTCAGCGGCTGGATCGGCCTGAGCCCGTTCGCGAGACCGCCCGCGTAACCGGCCGCGCTTCCCAACCCACGCGAGGTTCAGTTTTTAGTCTTTCTCCGTAGGTCGGTCGCCACAAGAATTCCTCCGAAGACGCACCGCATCCTCAGAGGAGGACCCTTGCACGCACTGACCCACCGGCCGCTGCGCCTCGCCGCGGCGGTCGCCATCCTCGTCCTGGCGCTCGCGGCCGTTCTGGTCGCGTTGCCGAGCGGCCCAGCCACCGCCACCCCGCCATCGGGCATCGCCGCCCAGGTCCTTGCCCGCGGCACCATCGCCAGCGCCGACCACTTCCGGATCGCCGGCATCAAGCTGGCCACCCGCGGCCCGATCGACGTCGCCAACGTGCAGGTCACCTTCCAGCCCGGCGGCAGCACCGGCTGGCACGTCCACTCCGGCCCCGCCCTGGTCACCGTCAAGACCGGCCAGCTCACCCTTCACCGCGCCGAAGGTTGCGCCACCCGCACCTTCAGCGCCGGGGAGACGTTCGTCGAATACGGCCCCAGCGACGTCAACCTCACCCGCAACGAGACCGGCGCGGTGACCGAGACCGTGGTCACCTTCCTGCTGCCGGTCGGCGCGCCGATCACGGTGGACATGCCGGCGCCTTCCTGTCCCATCTGACCAGAGCCGAGGCTGCGTCGGGCCGGACGGAGTCGGACTCCTCCGGCCCAGCACGCGGCCGGCCGCGCCGAGCCGCGCCGGGCCGGCTACGCCGCGGCGCCGCCGGACTGGCGCGGGCGCTGGCCGCCGATCCTGGGCAGCAGGAACACCACCAGGAAGCTCAGGCCGTAGATGCCCACCTCGTACCAGAGGGTGCGCTCGATCGAGCCGACGAAGTCGCGCTTGCGGGCGTCGACGCCGGCGGCCTGGAGCACCCGGCCGACCGCCTGACCGTTGCCTCCGCCCTGCCCCTGGACCGGCGGGGTCGCCTGCCGGCAGCTCGGCGGGGTGGTGCTGGGGTCCTTGGCGCTGGCTCGGTCGCGCACGCAGGCGGAGAAGCCGGTGACCACCTTGTTGGCGACGGGCGCGGGCAGCTGAGCGGCCTGAAGTTGGCCGCGCAGCCCCGGGACCACCGCCGAGATCGTGGGCGCGGCCTGGCTCGACAGCAGCCCGAAGAAGATCACGCCGATGATCGCCACGCCGAGCGCGCCACCGAACTGCTGGGTGGTCGAGAGCACGCCGGAGGCGGAGCCGGCGTTGCGGCCACTGATGCCGGCCAGGACCACGTTGATCAGCGGCGGGATCACGCAGCCCAGGCCGAGACCGCACACCGCCAGCGCGGGTAGCAGCTGCCAGGAGTGGACGGTCTCGCCGTAGCGGTTGACCGTGCCGATCACCCCCAGCATCCCGACCACCAGCAGCAGGCAGCCCAGGCTCAGGATCGCCCGGCCGAGCCTCGGCGCCAGCCGCACCGACACCGCCGAGGCGATGGCGGTGCCGACCGAGAACGGGATGGTGGTGAGCCCGGAGTGCAGGGCTGTGAAGCCGAGACCGATCTGGAGGAACAGCGAGAAGGTCAGGAAGAACGCCGCGACCCCGGAGAAGAACACCACGCTGAGCAGCAGGCCGCTCACGAACGCTCGCTCGCGGAACAGGCTCAGCACCACCAGCGGCGAGTTGTCCCTGCGGGTCTTGCGCCGTTCGTAGACGGTGAACAGCGCGAACACCGGGACCGAGGCGGCGATCAGCACGAAGGACCAGACCGGCCAGCCGAGGTCGCGGCCCTCGACCAGCGGGTAGATCAGCATCAGCAGCGCCGCGCTCACGATCGCCACCCCGCCGGGGTCCAGACGCAGCGCGCCCTCGGCCTTGGACTCGCGCAGGAAGAACAGCGCCGCGGTCACAGCCAGCGCTCCGAGCGGCAGGTTGACCAGGAAGATCGGCCGCCAGTCCAGGCCGAACAGGTTGCCGGCGATCAGCAGCCCGCCGAGCAGCGGTCCCGAGATGGTCGCCAGGCCGATGACCGCGCCGGTGATGCCGAAGGCCGCGCCGCGCTCCCGCTGCGGGAACTCGACCTGCGTGACCGAGAGCGCCTGCGGGAACATCAGCGCGCCCATCGCGCCCTGGAGGATCCGCGAGCCGACCAGCATGATCGGGCTCTGCGCGAAGCCGCACAGGGCCGAGGCGATGGTGAAGCCGCTGACGCCGATCAAGAACAGCCGCTTGCGTCCGTAGATGTCGCCGAGCCGGCCGCCGGTGATCAGCACCACCGCGAAGGCGAGCTGGTAGCCCGCCAGGACCCACTGCACCTGCGAGTAGCTGGCGTTGAGGTTACGCTGGATCGACGGGATCGCCACGTTGACGATGCTGATGTCCATGAGCTGCATGAACACCGCGATCAGCACGATCCCCAAGGCCAGCCACCGGCGCGGGTTGAGCTGCTCGCCGGCGGCCTCCGCCGCAACTGGGGTTGGTCGTGCGCGCATATCCGGTGCTCCGTGGTCGTCGTGCCAGCCGGTCCAGCGCTCAGCGTAGACGCATCCGGCGACACCGGCCGAAAAATCGCCCTCGAGCCGTTACGGCGACGCGCCCTGGACCGGCTCGACCGCGAGGGGTGCCTCCTCAATCGTCGAGCATCGTGAGGTCGAGCCCGCGGAGCCGCTCGGGGTCGGCCAGGATGTCGATCTGGGTGATCTTGCCGTTCCTGATGGTGACGCCAGAGACCGAGTACGGCTCGCCGTTGCGGGTCGTGACCACGCCGACGGCGCCGTTGACCAGCACCACTCGGGTTTCGATACCGACCCTCCCGTAGCTCATCGCATGGCCTGCGATCGTCCTGGCCCCGCGCGCCTCTCTCGACCCGGCCGCCGCCAGGGGACCGAGGTCGGCT
>JBEDUQ010000190.1:0-6910 GCA_040414855.1 Actinomycetota bacterium | reverse complement strand
GGTGCTCGATCGATCCTGACCCCGAGCGCGCCCGGCTCGCCCTCGCCGCCAAGCTCGCCTACTACGGGCAGGGCATCTCGCCGTTCCTGCTCGCTCGCGTCGGTCTGGAGGCCTCCGACTTCGAGCCGATCGCCAGTGTGCTTCGCCGCGACGGCCTCGAGGCAGCCTCGCGCCTGATCACGCCCGCCATGCTCGACCTCGGTATCGCCGGAGGGCCGGACGAGGTGCTGGCGCGGTGCCGCTGGCTCCAGGGGCAGGGCGCCACCCACCTGTCGTTCGGACCACCTCTCGGTCCCGACCCGATCGCCGCCGTCGAGACCCTCGGCCGCGAGGTCCTGCCGCAACTCGGCGTCTGAGCATCGACGTATCAGCAACTCTTCTCGGCGCCAATTCGACTTGACGATCGTCCTCTTGATATGCCGAACATATGTATGCAGCGACAAGTCGTCGTATCAACGAGTCGCAAAAGTTACACTTATATTTGTCGATTTCTCGATTGGATGTCAATGGACCTATCCGCGCCTGTGCTCGACCTCGAGCGGATCGGCAAGCGCTTCAGCGACCAGACCGTGGCGCTGGACGGCGTCGACCTGACTCTGCGGCCGGGGGAGTTCGTCAGCATCGTCGGCCCGCCTGGCTGCGGAAAGACCACGCTCCTGCGGATTGCCGCGGGCCTGTCGGCACCGACCGGTGGCGTGGTCGCGGTCAGGACACGCAGACTCGCGTTCGCCCTTCGGGACCTGACCCAGCCGCGGCGCGTTGACGCACACCGTCATGGCCGAGGGTCCCATGTCGACTCGCGCGGGTCTGGCTTTGCGGTGCGGGTCGGTCCTGGCGACAGCGGGGCGCCATGGACCGACCCGCGCGGGTCTGGCCGCGCGGTGCGAGGCGACTCGAGCGGCTTCGGTGGGGTGGTGCGGAGCGACTCGCGCGACTCCGGCGGCGCGGTGTGGAGCGACCCGAGCGGCTTCGGTGAGGCGGTGCGGGCTGATCCGTACGGCCACGGCGGGGCGATCGCGGTGGTCGGGCTCGGCGAGCTGGCCGGGCACCCGCCGCTGCCCTTGTCCGGCGCCATGGTCGCCCGGGCGGCGCTGGCCGGGTCCCCAGTGCTCGGGGCGGAGCTGGTCCTGTTGGACGCTCCCTTCCGCGCGCTGGACGAGCGCGACCGCTGGCCGCTGTACGGCGTGGTCGGCCAGCTGTTCGCTGAGCTGGGCTTTGCCGCCCTCCTGGCCACCAGCTCGGTCTCCGAGGCCGTCCTGCTGTCCCGGCGCGTGATCGTTCTGTCGGCACGGCCCGGGCGAGTCCTGAAGACCTTCGAGGTGCCGTTCGACTACCCGCGCCCGCCGCGGCTGCTCGCCTCCAGCCGTTTCACCCAACTCGCCGGCGCGGTCGGCGCATGCCTCCATGCCGCCAGCCGGAGCGGGACCGTGGTGGCCGCCCAGGAGCCCCGCCTTCGGCTATTGCGGCCTCCGAAACGCCGCTGAAGCTACTCATCGACAAGTCGACCTCAGGACCAGGCGGTGGCGAACTCGGTCAGCGACAGCGTGTTGCCGTCCGGGTCCTTGAACCAGGCCACCCGATCGCCTCCCGGCGCCACCCAGATCCCGTCCATGTCCTGCACGAGCCCGTGGTAGCGCTCGAACGCCACACCCCGCTCGGCGAGACGGCGGACGGTCAAGGTGAGGTCGTGCACTGACCACCCGAGGATCGTGTGTTCCGCCGGCCGCAGCTCCGGAACCGACGTGACCCGCAGCATCGTGCCGCTCACGTTGAGCACGATCGCGATCCCGACGTCCTCGACGAACCGGAGGCCGAGCGTGCCCTCGTAGAAGGCCCTCGCCCGCGCCAAGTCCATGGTCGGGACGAAGGTGACCACATCGGAATCAGCCAGCATCCTGACCACACCCCCCGAGGTCGCCAAGCCGCCGGCCAAGGATAACGGGTCGAAAACGCCCCGCGCCGGTCCCGACGACGCCCGGCCGCCGCGCACACCCGCGATCGTGCGGTTCGCGTAGCCGCCAGACCCACCCGACCCCGCCTCCACCCGGTCCACCCGCCGAGGTGCCTGACCTGCTTGCAGCCGCGGTGTAGCTTTAGAGGAGAACTTGTCTGACAACCTGATGTATCCGGAGGTGGGTCGGTGCCGCTCGCTGAGCTGCGGCGTAGTCCGCTGGTCGAGCAGGCGATCGAGCGGCTCCGCGAGCAGATCACCAGCGGCGCTTGGCCGGTCGGGTCACGGCTGCCGTCGGAGACCACGCTGGCGGCCGAGCTGGGGGTGGGCCGCTCGACCGTGCGCGAGGCGATCCGCGCGCTGGCCAGCACCGGGATGGTCGAGTCGCGGCAGGGGGCCGGCACGTTCGTGCGCGCGGCGGAGACGGTGGAGCCCGGACTGGAGACCCGGCTGCGGCGCGCGGCGATGCTGGACGTCTACGAGGTGCGGCACGCCTTCGAGCTACAGGCGGCCCGGCTGGCGGCGACCAGGCGCGACGCCGACGACCTGGCGAACCTCGACCGGACCCTCCACCTCCGGCAGGAGGCGTTCGCGGCCGCCAGGGACGCCGCCTTCGTGGAGGCGGACCTGGCTTTCCACCAGGCCGTGGTCGAGGCGGCCCACAACCCGGTGCTGACCGAGCTGTTCGCCAGCTTCACCAGCGCCCTCCGTGAGGCGCTGTTCGGTGTCTTCGCCGACAGCGAGCTGCACACCGACGCCAGCAGCTCCCACCTGGACCTCGCCGCGGCGATCCGCGCGGGCGACCCGGACGCGGCGGCCGCGGCCACGAGCCGCCACCTGGACGCGACCATCCGAACGCTCCGGAGCCTGCTCGGGGAGCCAGGGCAGGACGCCCGGTGAACCGTGCCGGCGTCGCCCTGCTTACGGTCAGCCATGTCGTCGACGACCTCTACCAGGGCGCGGTCCCAGCGCTGCTGCCATTCCTGGTCGCCGAGCGGCACTACACCTACGCGGCGGCTTCGGGGCTGGTGCTCGCCGCCAACGTGCTCGCCTCGGTCGCTCAGCCGGCCTTCGGGGCCATGACCGACCGCTTCCGGCTGTGGTGGCTGGTCGGCCTCGGCATGAGCATCGCCGGCATCGGCGTCGGCCTCGCCGGGCTGTCGAGCAGCTACCACCTCACCTGGCTCGCGATCGCGCTGTCCGGCCTCGGCGTCGGTGCCTTCCACCCGGAGGCCGCCCGCTCCGCCCGGATCGCCAGCGGAGGCAGGCAGACCGCGATGAGCTGGTTCTCCTTCGGTGGCAACATCGGGCTCACCGTAGGACCGCTGCTGGCCACGCCGGTGCTTCTCCTGTTCGGCATAAAGGGCACTGCCCTGCTGGCGATCCCGGCGGTGGTGGTCGGCGCCAGCGTGCTCCTGCTCCAGCCGCGCCTGCTGCCGCAACCGGCGCCCACCGCGCGCGGGGGCGCCAGCCGGGAGGGCCGGGACGACTGGCGCGGGTTCGCCAGGCTCACCGCGGTGATCATCACCCGCGCCGTGCTCTTCTTCGGGCTGACCTCGTTCCTCGCCCTGTACGTGACCAGGCAGCTCGGCGGCAGCCCGGCGCTGGGCGAGGCGGCGCTGGCGACCTTCCTCGGCTGCGGCGCGCTCGGCACGCTCCTCGGCGGCCACCTCGCCGACCGCTTCGGCCGCCTGCGGGTGCTCCGGACCGGCTACGTGCTGGCGATCCCGTCGCTGATCGGCCTGGTCAGCGTGCCGAGGCCGTGGGTGTTCGGGTTCATCGTGCTGACCGCGCTGACCGTCTACCTGCCGTTCTCGATCCAGGTGACGCTGAGCCAGGACCTGCTGCCGAACCGCGTCGGCACCGCCTCTGGCGTCAGCCTCGGGCTGGCGATCACCGCCGGCGGCCTGCTCGCGCCGCTGTTCGGCGCGCTCGCCGACGCGACCAGCCTGCGGGTGACGCTGATCGTGCTGTCCGGTCTGCCGGTGCTGGCGCTGGCGCTGTCGACCACCCTCCGCGACCCGCGCAGGCACGCGGCGGAGGTCAGCGGCTCAGCCCGATCAGAAGCAGCGCGAGCTGGGTGAGGTCGAACAGGCCGTGGGCGATGATCAGCGGCCACAGACGCCTGGTCCGGAAGAAGTACCAGGCGTAGAGCATGCCGAGGCAGAAGATCGTCAGCGCCGCGGCCGGGCCCTCGTAGAGGTGCAGCACGCCCCACAGTGCGGTCGGCAGCAGCAGGACCACCGGCGTCGGGACCTTGAGCTGCTCGAGGCGGGTCTGCGCGTAGCCGCGGACGACGATCTCCTCGGTCACGCCGGCGGTCACCGCGATCACCAGGGCGTCGATCACCCTGAACCAGACCGGCAGCTCCTCGGGCAGGAAGTCGACCGGTGTCTTCGGGCCGCCGAGCGGCGCGAACACGATCGCGAGCACCAGCACCAGCACGAAGCTGGTGATCCATAGCCCGAGCCCGGTCACGCCGTCGGTGCGCGGCTGGAAGCGCGTCAGCCCGATCCCACGCCAGCCCTCGTTGCTGCGATACAACAGGTAGCCGATCAGCAGGATCGGCGACCACGACAGGAACGCGCTGAACAGGCCGCTGACGATCGCTGGAACCAGCTGCTCGGCCGCGGTGTTGGTGCCCGCCGCGCCGAGCACGATCACCAGCAGCGAGAGCGCGCCCGGCGCGAACGCGAGCACCAGCACCAGCCCGAGCTCCAACCACAGCACCCGCGGCCGCGCGGGCGGCTTGGGCAGCGGCGCGCGCTCGGGCCGGCCGATCCACGGTCCTCCCGGCGGCCGTGGCGCTCCGGGCCCACCGGAGGGTGGAGCGCCCCAGCCGGGCGCTGGGCCACCCGGAGACGGCGGGCCCCAGCCGGGCGCGGGACCGGCCGGGGGACGGCCGGGCGGCGCCGCCGGACCGTGCCCGGGCGGGGGAGCGGACGACCGGCCGGGCGGCAACGCGCCCCAGCCGTTCCACCGGGGCTGCTGCCGGTTCGGGGCCTCCCACCCGGATGGCTCGCGGGGTTGCCGCGGGTTCGGGCCCTCCCAGCCGGGTTGCTCGCGGCGTTCCCGCCGCTGCTCCTCGCTTGCCTGATCCGTCTGGTCGGGGTGGGGCTCCGACCAGGGTCCCTTCCAGGAAGGACCTCCTGGTTCGCCCGGCTCCGAAGGCCGCGCCCAAGGGTCCGGAGGTGGCGAGGCTGGCCGGTCGGGTCGGTCGCTCACAAGGGCTCCTGACGGTCGAGTGAATTCCAGCCTACCCCAGCATGTCGGGAATGCTCGGGCCGTTGGACCGGCGCTCTCGACCCGGTCGAAGCGGTCAGCGAGCGGTCGGCGATCGCCAGTAGTGTCCGCTCCCCACCCGCCGGAACCCGGCGTTCTCGTACAGCGCCTGCGCCGGGCCCCCAGGATGGCAGTAGACGACCGCGAGCGAGGCCCCCAACCGCCCAGCCGCGTTCGCGACCGACCGGCACACCGCACGCCCGAGGCCGGCGCGGCGGTGGTCAGGATGGGTCCCGACCGGTTCGAGCTCGACCGCGGCGTTGGCCTCGTCAAGCCAGCCGCACGCATAGGCGGCGAACGACCCATCCGGGGCGACCGCCACCCAGTCCAGCTCGGACCGGTAGGGCCAGGTCGCCATAACCCGCCGGTAGCTGGTGGCGGTGACCCGCGACGGGTGCCAGACCGTCCGGTGGATCTCGACGCGCCGGTCCAGGTCCTCCGGACCACGCACCGGCCGCAGCGTGTAGCCCGGCGCGACCTCCACCGGCTCCGGACTGCCGGTCAGCGGCATCGCGAGGTGCTCGAGGAAGACCTCGGCGCGTTCGAGCTTCGCCGACTCGAGGGCGCGCACCGAGGCGAGGTCGGTCTCCAGCGCGTTCGCCTCGAGGTCGTTGCCGGTCTGTTCGAGGGCCCAGCCCAGGACCAGCTCGTGGATGCCGCCGTGGTCGTGGTCGGGATGGACCGCGAACTCCAGCTCGCGGTCCTTCGACAGCCAGGCCCAGGCGAGTGGCGCCCCCGAGTCCCGGTCGAGCCAGAGCCGCTGCCGGCCGGCGGGTCCGCTCGGCGTCGGCCACTCGAACATCGAGGTCCACCAGGCCGGGTCGCCGACGTGATATCCGGCCCGCGGTCCGTGCACCGCCCAGCGTGCGCTCACCACCGCCTGCATGAGCGCCAGGTCCGACGGGTCATTCCAGTCCCGCGCCGTGACCGCGGTCGTCGGCATCCCCGCTCCTTTGCGCATCGGAGGCCCACCCCCCGGCGGGCCGACCCCCGGCGGGGCGACCCCGAGCCGATTCTGCGATCGCGCCACATGCGCGGCAATCGGTTTTCCGCGCGCGTCCGCGCTGGCGATGGGCCCCGACGTGCGACGACCAGTCGCGAAAGTTGTGAAGTCGTTCACGCTCAGCCACGGACTCGGTGATGCCGAACTGTTAGTAGCTGAGCGCCCGGTGGCGCTACCGCTTGGCGCTTGGTGCCCGATGCGTTTCGTGGTGGCTTCGGACGCCTGGCAGGACTCCTGTCGGGTCGAAGTGCTGGTCGCTCCGTTCGGCCGAGCCAGTGTCGCGGGGCCGCTGGCGGAGCGCCGCAAGAGTTTGAAGAGCCGCCTCGCCGGCAAGCCGCCTATTGATGTCTCGCGGCAGTGCCATGCACTGCACTGCCAGGAGGAGAGAACCGATGCCTCAAAGCCCGACTCCGTGGATCGGCCTGGCTGCCCTGCTCGCCATGTTCCTGCTGCCCTTCCTGCCCAGCTGGCTGTTCGAGGGGCCCAGGACGGTCAAGCACTGGCCACGCCGGCACGTCTGCGGCTACTGCAACGCGCCGTGGACGCGGGGACACGTCTGCGAGTTCGAGGCGACCGAGGCCGGCCCCCGCCTGGAGGCCGAGGCCGATCCTCTGGAAGAGGTCGAGGCTGACGCTCCCCTGCATGGCGAGCTCCGCCGCCTGCGCCCGCCGCGG
>JBEDUQ010000189.1:0-64634 GCA_040414855.1 Actinomycetota bacterium | reverse complement strand
GGCACCCGGCCGCGGTCGCGGCGAGCAGGTGGTCGTCGAAGAAGCGGGTGCGGATCGCACCGTGGAAGGCGAACGCGGCGCCGAGCGAGAACAGGCCGGCGGTGATCGCCTGCTCTTCGGGAAAGGTGCCGACGAACGCCCGCGCATAGGGGTCGTCGAAGAGCCGGTCGGGGCGGCGGCTCTCAGCCGCGCGTACCCGTGCCATCCCGAGCGCGGTCCTGCTGAGGCCGCTCAGCGATTCCGGCGACTCCATTGCCTGCCCCTCATCCCACGAGGCCAGGGAGCCGGACGGCTCTCTAGGCCTACGTGTTCACCGGCGGGAGCATGATCAGCTCGCCCGGGAAGATCAGGTCCGGGTTGCCGGACCGGAGCGAGGACCGGTTGACCGCGATGACCCGCAGCCAGTAGGTGGCGATCTCGTGGTCCGAGAGCTGGCTGGAGCCGCGGTTGGTGACGGCGGCGATGTGGTCCCGGGCGATCGTCCAGAGGTTGTCGCCCTCGACGACCCGGTGCGAGCGGGCGGGCTGGCCCTCCCCCGGCGGGGTCGGCTGGGGCGCGGGCGCGGGTGGCTGTCCGCCGCCGGAGGGCGGCCCGGTCGTGCTCGGCGGCGGGATGGGCGTCGTGGTCGTCGACCTGGGTCCGGTGGTGGTCGTGGTGGGCAGGCCCGCCGGCCGCGGGATGTAGATCGACGTGGTGGTCGCCGACGAGGTCGTCGGCGGCGCAGCGGGCGTCCGTTGAGGCGTCGTGCCGCCGGCCTGCGGAGGCATGGTGCCGCCGGCCTGGGGCGGCGCGTTCGTCGGTGGCGGTGCGGTGGGCGGTGAGGTGCTCGAGGGCCCGGTGCTGGTCGTGGTCGCGGCCTTGGTCGTGGTGGTCGTCGCCCGGGTGCTCGCCGGCGGCTCCGAGGTGCTCGTCGGCCTCTCCGACGTGGTCGTCGGCCGTGGCAAGGTGGTCGTCGGCGGTTGCGAGGTCGTCGACGGGGGCTCGGAAGTGCTCGTCGGGCGTTCCGAGGTCGTGGTCGCCTGCTCCGAGGTCGTCGAGGTCGTGGAGCTGCTGGTCGTCGTCGACTCGGGCGGCGGCACGCCGGGGTTGCCGGCAGGCCTGGGGACGTAGCCGGGCTCGCCGGGCTTCGGCGCCGGCTGCTGCGCGAGGACCCCTCCGGCCGTCCTCGGGAGGTAACCGGGCACGGTTCCTCCTCGTGCGGGGAGGTCCTCGGCCGCCGCGCCGGTGCCGGCCGGGGTCGGGGCGTAGCCGAGTGGCCCGCCCCCGCCGGAGCGCTGCCAGGTCTCGGCCGCGAGCGGGCCGGAGCGCTGCGGCGCCGTGGCCACCACCGGCGTGCTTGCCGCCAGGGCGGTTCCGGTCCCGGCGCCGGCGCTCATCAGCGAGGTCGCGAGCGTGAGCGCGAGCGCGTGGTCGGTCGCCCGTCGCACGACCGGCAGCGTCATCCAGCGCACGGCGCGGATCGCGCTGGGCACGTGGGTGAGTCTGGCCAGCAGGTACAGCAGGTTGCTGGCGAGCAGCCACCACGCGACCAGCAGGGCGATGGTCCGCAGGATCGCCGCCAGGACGTCCTCGACCGGGCTGTCCACGATCCACGGGGTGAGGTTGTGCCACGGGATCCGCAGGCTCGGCACGTTGCCAAGACGGGTGAGGAGCACGACCGCCCCCGCCTCGAACGCAAGCAGCGCGAGGAACGACCCGGCGCGCCGCAGGGCGGTGGTTCGACCGGTTGCCACCATTGCTACCCCTGACTCCGCCCCGACTGATTTGGACAATGTACACAAGTGAGCCACTAGTGTGGGACCACCAGGCAAACCCTGTCAACGAGCCCGGCGCGTCTGGCAACGGGCGTCTCGAGGGCGAGGGGAAGGAGGCGGCCAGCGAGACCCCGAGCCACCCCACCGCGGACCTTCGCGACCGCGGCGACTTGCCGGCTTGCTGAACGGGGGAGTCGCGCGAGAGCCTAGCGGCGTGCCGATCCCGAGATCCAAGGAGTGAGTGCGTCGTGCGTGTCGCCGTGCTGAGCCGCGAGTACCCGCCGGAGGTCTACGGCGGCGCCGGCGTGCATGTCGAGTACATGGCCCGCGAGCTGGACCGCCTGCTCGACCTCGAGGTCCACTGCTTCGGCCAGCCGCGGGAGCCGATCGCCTCGGGCCCGGCCAAGGTGATCGCCTACCAGCCGTGGGAGCGCCTGGCCGGTCCGGCCAAGCACCTCTCGGCGCTGCGGACGGTGTCGACCGACCTGGCCATGGCGGCCGGGGTCGAGGGCGTCGACCTGGTCCACAGCCACACCTGGTACGCGAACCTGGCCGGCCATCTGGCCAAGGAGCTCTACGGCATCCCGCACGTGGTCACGGTCCACAGTCTGGAACCGCTGCGCCCCTGGAAGCGAGAGCAGCTTGGCGGCGGGTACGAGGTCTCGAAGCTCTGCGAGCGCCTGGCGATGGAGTCGGCCGACGCGGTGGTGGCGGTGTCGGCGGCGGTGGCCGACGACGTGCTCGCCTGCTACCCGGCGATCGAGCCGGAGCGGATCCGGATCATCCACAACGGCATCGACACCGCGCAGTACCGCCCCGACCACGGCACCGACGTGCTGCGGCGCTACGGCGTCGACCCGGGCCGGCCGTCGGTGGTCTTCGTCGGTCGCATCACCAGGCAGAAGGGCGTCCCCCACCTGCTCGACGCCGCCCACGAGTTCGACCGGTCGGCGCAGCTGGTGCTCTGCGCCGGTGCGCCGGACACGCCGGAGCTCGGCGCCGAGGTCAGCGAGAAGGTGGCCAAGCTCCAGGCGGAGCGCACCGGCGTGATCTGGATCGAGAAGATGCTGGAGCGCAACGAGGTCATGCAGCTGCTGACCAACGCCACCGTGTTCGTGTGCCCGTCGGTCTACGAGCCGCAGGGGATCGTGAATCTGGAGGCGATGGCCTGCGAGACCGCCGTGGTGGCCACCGCGACCGGCGGCATCCCCGAGGTGGTGGACGAGGGCGTCACCGGCCTGCTGGTCCCGTTCGAGAGCGACGGCGCCGGCGCGCCGAGGGACCCTGGCGTGTTCGCGGCGGACATCGCCGCCAGGGTGAACCGGCTGCTGGCCGAGCCCGACCTCGCCGAGCGGTTCGGCAAGGCGGGCAGGGCCCGGGCGGTGGAGAAGTTCGGCTGGGACGCGATCGCCCAACAGACGGTCGCGCTCTACAGCGAGCTGCTGGCCGCGCGCGGCTGATCCTCGGCGGCGTCGCGGGCCACGGCCGGCTCGGGATGCCTGCCGATCCCTTCGAGCACCAGGTCGATCACCCGCTCGGTGGCCTCGGTGGACGGCGGCGCGCCGTGGCCGGCGGTGACCATGCTGCGGTAGGCGGCAAGCCCCATCAGCACGTCCATGGCCAGCTCGATGTCGAGGTCGGCGCGCAGCTCGCCGCGCGCGATGCCGCGCCGGAGCACGTCGGCGACGATCTTGCGGCGCGGCTCGATGACGTGGCGCGTGAACGCCTCCTGGAGCTCAGGATGGCGGGCCCTGGCGCTCATGAGCTTGACCATCAGCTCGGTGACCTCGCCGGAGCCGGAGTCCCGGCTGCCCTGGTAGGCCTGCTGCCAGAGGGACGCGAGGTCGTCGCGCACGTTGCCGGTGTCGACGTCGTGCAGGTCGTGGCCCTTGATGCGGGCGACGGCCTCGGCGACCAGGTCCGCCTTGGAGGGCCAGCGGCGGTAGATGGTCGCCTTGCCGACATGGGCGCGGTTCGCGACCCCCTCGATGCTCATCCGCGAGAAACCCTGCTCGACCAGCAGGTCGAGGGTGGCGTCGAGGATCGCCTCGTGCGCGCGCTCGCTGCGCGGCCGCCCGGGGCCCTTGCCGGGCCCCGGGCTCGAGAGCGACGTCGTGGTCATTCGCTGATCATCCCACGTGAACACTGATTCCAGGCCTGTCCTGGTCGGCCTCGGCCTGCGGCTCGGCCGCGCGGGCCGGCAGGAACAGCAGCGCGATCACCGCGCCGAGCAGCGAGACGGCGGCACCCGCGACCAGGGACACGTCCATGGCATGGATGAACGCGGAGTGGGCGGATGAAACCAGGGCCTCGCCGGGCGCGCCGCCGATCCGGGCGGCGACCTGTGCGGCGGCGCCGACCGAGTCACTGGCCGCGTTGGAGACCGCGGCGGGAAGGCCGCGAAGGCTGTCGGCGATGCGGGCGCCGTAGACCGAGGAGAGCAGGCTGCCCAGGACCGCGACGCCGAGCACGCCGCCGACCTGCCGGACGGTGGTCGACACCGCCGAGCCGACGCCGGCCCGCTCGCGCGGCAGCGCGCCCATGATCGCCTCGGTCGCCGGGGCCATGGTGCTGCCCATGCCGAAGCCGAGGATCACCAGCGAGCTGACCACCAGGCCGTAGCCGCTGGCGGTCGACGCGGTCGCCAGCACCAGCAGGCCGATGGTCACCAGCGTGAGGCCGCCGGTCACCACGATCTTGGTGCCGAACCGCTCGGTGAGCCGGGCGGAGAGCGGCGCGGCCACGATCAGCGCCGCGGCCACCGGCACCAGCCGGATGCCCACCTCGAGCGCGCCGTAGCCGAGCACGAACTGGAGGTACTGGGTCAGGAAGAACAGCGAGCCGAACAGGGAGAAGAACACCAGCGCGGTACCGAAGCTGGCGGCCGTGAAGCGGCGGTTCTCGAACAGGCGCACGTCCATCATCGGGTGCCGCGCCCGCAGCTCGGCGAAGACGAAGGCGCCGAGCAGGACCACCGCCGCGCCGAACGAGGCCAGGATGGTGGTGTCGGTCCAGCCGTGCGACGGCGCCTCGATCAGGCCGTACACCAGCGCGGTGAGGCCGAGCGTCGAGAGCACCGCGCCGGCCGGGTCGAGCGGGGTGGCCGCGGGGTCGCGCGACTCGGGGATCAGCATCAGCCCGGCGATGATCGCCAGCGCGATCACCGGCACGTTGATGAAGAAGACCGAGCCCCACCAGAAGTGCTCGAGCAGCCAGCCGCCGATGACCGGGCCGATGGCGATGCCGATCCCGGAGAAGCCGGCCCAGATGCCGATGGCGCGGCCGCGCTCGGCGGGCGGGAAGACGTTGGTGACGATCGACAGGGTGGACGGCATGATCAGCGCGCCGCCGATGCCCATGATGGCGCGCCAGGCGATCAGGCTGCCGGGCGAGGTCGAGAACGCCGACAGCACCGAGCCGATCCCGAAGATGAACAGGCCGCTGCCGAGCACCAGACGGCGTCCGTAGCGGTCGCCGAGGGATCCGGCGGTGAGCAGCAGGCTCGCGAACACCAGCGCGTAGGCGTCGACGATCCACTGGAGCTGGCTGGCGTTGGCGTGGAGGTCGCGGACGAGCGTCGGCAGGGCGACGTTGAGGATGGTGTTGTCAAGGCCGATGACCAGCAGGCTCAGGCAGAGGACGGCGAGCGTCCACCAGCGCCGCTGGTAGACCCGATCCGGATCCAATCCGGGTGCTCCTTCCATCGAGCTATTGAACGGAACGGTATCGTTTCGAAACTCTGTGGAGCATAGCCCGGCCAAGTACGAAACGCAACGGTATCGTTTCGTAATTATGTGCAGGTATGTCCAGCTTCGACGCGGCCGCCGGTCACTCAGGAATCGTTCGTTACGCTTTTGATATACGCGCCCTGGAGGTCCGGATGCCGCCCGCGCAGCTCGTCCCGGCGGGCCTTCGCCTCGGCCTGGGTCTCGAACACCCCGCTGTAGACCGCCCATGCCTGGAGCGACGAGTACTGCGACGGGTCGAGCACGCCGACCTCCTGGACGCCCTCGTTCTCGAGCTGCTTGGCGCGCGCCTCGACCACCGAGCGCGCGCTCGACCTGGGGAAGCTGTTCAGGACCACCGTCCAGAACCGCGGCGGGAGCGCATCGTTGACGTGCGTGCCAGTGGTCTCGGCGCCGACCTGGCCGCCGGCCTCGCCGCCACTGTGGGCGTTGGACGCGTTGAAGAGGCCGACGAGGATCCCGACGATCAACCCGACGACCGCGAAGACCAACACCATCCCTGGCCCAGGGCGAGGCCAGCGATTCTCGTACATGCCGGCCACGCTACCTTCGATCGCACGGACCGCTCAAATCTCTCCTGTCGGGCCACCAGGATCAGCGTGCGTTCCCGTCGGGTACGGGCGTCGTGGGGATATTCGGACGAAAGTGACCGCGGCCGTTCCGATCGGTAGTGTTAGCCGAGTCAAGCACCGCCCGGAGGTCCTCGTGTCACTCGAACCGCGCGACATCGTCAACGCTAACGCCGAATGGGACAGCCGATGAACTTCTCCGGCGTCGCCCGCTACCGTCACCAGCGCCCCGACATCGAAGAGATGGCCCGCGCCCGCGACTCCGCGCGCCGCGACGCGTTCGCGAGGCTTCGGGACTTCGAGGAAGTGGCCGGCGCCTCCTGCATCCAGCAATCGGCAAGCGACTACATCATCTACGGGCCCACCGGCGCCCTCCACGTCTACCGCATCACCGCTGAGCTCGCCTGACTCCCCCGAGGTTCCCCGGACCCCCGTGGTCCCCAGTACCATGTGGTCGTCGCGATCGGCGCCACCCGCGAGGGCTGGCGCCGGCAGCGTACGGATCGTGCGGGCGAAGCCGCCCCGAGTCCCTGGAGTCTCGACACTTCCTCCCTGGAGGCCTTCCCTATGACGCGCATTGGCGTGCTCACCGGCGGGGGCGACGTCCCCGGTCTGAACCCCTGCATCAAGACCCTCGTCTACGGGGCGGTCGACCGCGGCCACGAGGTCGTCGGCATCCGCCGCGGCTGGGCGGGGCTGCTCGACTACGACCTGGACTCCACGCGCCCGCAGGACGACAACGTCATGGCGCTCGACAAGAACCACGTGCGCACCATCGACCGCACCGGCGGGACCTTCCTCCACACCAGCCGCACCAACCCGGGCAGGGTCAAGGCCGACGCCGTGCCCGAGTTCCTCGCCGGCAAGGGCAAGGGCGGCGCCGAGGGCCCGCTCGACTTCACCGACCACGTGATCGAGGTGGTCGAGCGGCTGGGGATCGACTGGCTTGTGCCGATCGGCGGCGACGACACCCTGTCATACGCCGAGCGGCTCAGCCGCGAGGGCCTGCCCGTGGTCGCGATCCCCAAGACCATGGACAACGACGTCAACGGCACCGACTACTGCATCGGCTTCTCGACCGCGGTGACCCGCAGCGTGCAGTTCATCCACCAGCTCCGCACTTCGACCGGCTCCCACGAGCGCATCGCGGTCGTCGAGCTGTTCGGACGCAACTGCGGCGAGACCTCTCTGCTGTCCGCCTACCTCTCCGGCGTCGACCGGGCGATCATCTGCGAGGTCCCGTTCGACCCCCAGCTGCTCGCCAACTACCTGCTCGAGGACAAGGCCAACAACCCCTCCAAGTACGCGATGGTGACCGTCAGCGAGGGCGCCAGGATGATCGGCGGGGAGCTGCACGAGCGCGGCGAGGCCGACGCCTACGGGCACCGCAAGCTCGGCGGCATCGGGCTCGCCACCGGCGACGCGCTCAAGCGCCTGACCGGCGAGGACATCATCTACCAGCAGGTCGGCTACCTGATGCGGTCGGGAGCGCCGGACGCGCTCGACCTGATGGTGGCGGTCAACTACGCCAACATGGCGCTGAACCTGATCGACCAGCGGCAGGCCGGCAACATGGTGGTGCTGCGGCGCGGCACCTACACCTCGGTGCCGATCGAGACGATCATGCAGGGCACCAAGCGGGTCGACGTCGAGGCCCTCTACGACGAGAAGCGCTACCGCCCGCTGGTCCGCCAGGTGGACGGCAAGCCGATGTTCCTCTACTGAGCCGCTACTGAGCGGGTACTGGGCCGCTGTCCAGCCGCGGCCGGCGGGCGATTCCCCGGCCGCGGTTACGCCTTCACTCGAGCCAGAGCAGCGGGGAGGTCCGCTGGGTCGCGCCGCGCATGCCGCTCTCGACCCGGTCCATGGCTTCCCACAGCGTCTGGATCTTGCGGTGCAGCGCGAGCAGCTCGGTGTCGTCGAAGGGCTCGTCGTCCTGGGTGAGGCGGACCAGCTCGTGGCGGTAGTCCTCGACAGCGCCGCGGAGCGACAGCGTCTTGTTCGAGAGATTGCGAAGGTCGATCGCGAGTCGCCTGACGAGCATCGGGTCCGCCATCTTCATTCCTCCTACCGGGGCTGCCGCGCGTCGCAACCCCTCCGTGCCTGACATCCGCTGTCACCCGGCCGAGCCGCCCCGGATTCTCGTCGGAGAAGGAAGCTTATCGCCCACAAGCGAGCAAGAAGCCACGGAATCACGAGAACGGGAGAAATGTTACTCAGGTGTTTCTACCGAGACGAATCCGCTACACCCTCTGATGCCGCTTCTGGCCGCCGCCGGGTCGCGGCCAGCCGGGCCCGGTAGTCGGAGTTGGCCTCGATCGCCTGGTAGTAGGCCGCCTTGCGCCGTGCCAGCCGACCGCGCGGACGCGGCTCGGGCGGCAGCCGGTCCGGGTCGAGGTTGGCGTTCAGCCCGTCGCGGATCAGCGCCAGCGCCTCGGCGCGGAGCTGCGAGACGCGCGACTCGGTGACGTGGAGGTCGTCGGCGATGCGGTGCATCGGCCGCTCCTCGAAGAAGTAGGCGGTGATCACCCGGCGCAGGCGCTCGGGCAGGGCCGCGACCGCGTCGACCAGGTAGGCGCGCCGCTCGCGCTCCAGCAGGACCGACTCGGGCGGGGCGTCGCCGCTGGCGAGCAGCTCCTCGCTCCCCTGCTCGACGATCGAGTCGTAGTTCAGCACGGTCGCGCGGTGGACGTCGTCCTCGAGCCGCTGGAGGGCGGCGGGGGCGACCCCGAGCTTGTCGGCGAGCTGCGCGTTGGTGGGCTCGTGACCCAGCTCGACCGCGAGCTCGTCGGCGGTCCGTTGCATCCGGCGGGCACGGGAGCGCACGGAACGGCTCGCCCAGTCGGCGCCCCGAAGCTCGTCGAGCAACGCGCCACGGATCCGGTTGGAGGCGTGGCGCTCGAAGGCGATGCCCCGGTCGGGATCGAAGCTCCGCGCGGCCTGGGCGAGGCCGAGCATCGCGGCCGATTCCAGGTCGTCCCGCCGGACGTGCCTCGGCAGCCGTCTCGACAGATCGCTCACCGCCTGCTGGACCAGCGACAGGTGATCGCCGACGAGCCGCCCCTCCACCGCGCGACGGTCGGAGTCGTGCGGCGCTACTCCTCGCGCGTGCATGGTTGGAGCTTTTGAACACGGAGGGTGGTCACACATCGGCCGCCGGGCGGATCTTTGCCGCCGTCACATCCCCCGCATGGGCTACCCAGGGGGACCATTTCTGACCACGCCGGACCACCCTGGACGCCTCATGGCACCGCACGCCGCCCGCTCAACGGCTTGGAGAGGACGGCCGAAACCTTGATCATGGCCCAGCGACGCAACCGCACCGGCGGGCCCAGGGATGCCTGGACGACCGCGGTGGTGGTCGACGACTGGGAGCTGCTGCGGCTCGGGCTCCGCGCAGCCCTCGGGCAGCTTGGCGTCTGGGTGGTCGGCGAGGCGCGTCTGGCCAGGGACGCCCTGCGGGCGGTTCGGACCAACGCCGCCCGGCTCCTGGTGCTCGGCCAGGTCACCGACCTGCCGCCGCGGGAGGCCGCCCTGCGCGCCAAGAGCATGCCGCAACCACCCACCGTGCTCGCGCTCGCCGCCCTCGCCGACGCCGATGAGCTGGCGGCCCTGCTCGCCGCCGGCGTCGACGGGCTGCTGCTGCGGTCGACCGGTCTGGCCGAGCTGGCCGAGGCGCTGGAGCGGCTCCGCGGCGGGGAGCGGGCGGTCGCGCCGGCGCTGCTGCCGATGCTGGTCGGGGTGATCGGTCTGGCGCCGAGCGAGCCAGGGGCGGAGCTGCTGACCGGCAAGGAGCGGGAGGTGCTCGGGCTGCTCGCCGGCGGCGGCTCGAACCGCTCGATCGCGGCGGCGCTGTCGGTCTCGCCGGCGACGGTCAAGACCCACCTCGCCCACATCTACGAGAAGCTCGGCGCCAGCGGCCGCCAGGATGCCGTGGTCCGCGCCATCGCCAGGGGCATCCTCCGGTAGCATCGCGTTCGGGTTCGCGGAACGGGCGGAATGCGAGGAGGTGGGCGGTGCCCCGGGTGGCTGTCGACGTGATGCTCAAGCGCGAGATCCTCGACCCCCAGGGCCAGGCCGTCGAGCGCGCGCTGCCCGAGCTCGGCTTCGCGGGCGTCTATGACGTGCGCGTCGGCAAGCACGTGGAGCTGACCGTCGACGACGGCGACCCGGAGGAGTCCGCGCGCCGCGTGGCCGAGGCGCTGCTCGCCAACCCGGTGATCGAAGAGTTCTCCGTACGAGTGCTGAGGTGATCCATGCGGGGGGAGCCCGCTCCCCCCATACCCCCCAGAGTCAAAATCGTTCCGTGATCCCGACCCCCGAGGTCTGTTCCATTGAGTGAGGTGACCCGCTTCCGCCGGCCCCGGCTGCTGTTGCCGCGCGGGCGGCCCCGGCGGCTCAGCCCCGCCGAGGTGGAGGCGATCAGGTCGCGACCCTGGCCGCGGCTGCCGTGGTGGCTGTGGCTGGCGGCGGTCCTCACCACGGTGGTCATGGTGGTGGTCGCGCTGCTGCTGATCACCCATCCGCGCGCTGAGCCGGTCGGCGTCGGCGGCCGCAGGCCGCCCCCGACCGGCGCGCTGACCCACGGCGTCGGCGACTATCGCGTCCCCGCGCTCGACCCCGCCAACGCCAGCCGGGTGGTGCAGCGCAAGGCGACCTGCCCGCGCCTGGCCGGCCTCACCCTGGTCGGCACGCCCGGCGAGGTGGACCTGCTGTCGCGGGCCGCCGACCTCACCTGCGCGCTCCGCTCGACCCCCGGGATCGAGCGTGCCCGCGCGGCGCTCGACCGCCAGGGCGTCAGGGTCGCCTTCGCCGAGTTCCGGGTCACCACCGTCGAGTCGACCACCGTGCTCGACCCCAAGCCGGCGACCGTGCTGGTCAACGGCGCCTTCTCTGAGCGCACGCCGCAGCGGGTGGCGACCGTGCTGATCCACGAGGGCGCGCACCTGGCCAACGGCCGCGCGCCGACCGCCGCCGACGAGCTGGAGGCCGACCGGGCCGAGCTGGACGCCTGCCAGCGCCTGTTCCCGGCCGGCGGGGTGACCGCGAACCAGGACTGCCGCGACGCCGCCCAGCTGCTGGCCTCCAGCGACGCCACCGCGCTCCAGGCGCTGCGCGCGGCGGGCTACCGGTGAGCGGGCTCGACTGGCCGGTCTCCCAGGGTGGCGCGGCGATCATCGGGCCCGACGGCGTCGAGGAGCACTGGGTCGACGGCACCGACCGGGAGCGCGCCTGGCCGGTGGCGTCGGTGACCAAGCTGCTCACCGCCATGGCGACGCTGGCGGCGATCGAGGCGGGGCACCTGGAGCTGGACCAGCGGGTCGACGAGGAGGGCGCGACCGTCCGGCACCTGCTCGCCCACGCCTCCGGGCTGCCGATGAGCCGCGGGCAGAGTCGTCGCCGGGCGGTCGGGGAGCGCCGGATCTACTCCAACGAGGGCTACCGGGTGCTCGGCGAGCTGGTGGAGGACGCGGTCGGCGTCAGCTTCCCCGCCTGGCTCGCCAGCTCCGTGCTCGAACCGCTGGAGATGGGCTCGACCGGGCTCCAGGATCGCAAGGGCTTCGAGGCCGACCCGGCCGCCGGAGCGGTCAGCACCCTCGCCGACCTGACCCGGTTCGCGCGCTGCCTGCTCGGGCGTGGCGCGCCGGTGATCTCCGCCGAGCTGTTCGGCGAGGCCACCAGCGTGCAGTTCCCCGGCCTCGCTGGCCTGGTCCCCGGGGTCGGGCGCTTCGATCCGTGCGACTGGGGGCTCGGCTTCGAGCTCCGCGACGACAAGCGTCCGCACTGGATGGGCGAGCGCCGCTCGGCGGCCTCGTTCGGCCACTTCGGGGCCAGCGGCTGCTTCCTCTGGGTCGATCCCGAGGTGCCGCTGGCGGTCGCGGCGGTGACCGATCGCGGCTTCGGCGACGACCGCTGGGGCATGGCCACCTGGCCGGCCTGGTCCGACGCGCTTCCGGCGGCTTGATACCCTGCCCGGGAGGGGCTCGGAGCCCACGGTTGGAGAGCATGGAGAGCTGAAGGGAGCAAGGTGCGGATCGGCGTGGTGACCTTCCCCGGGTCGTGCGACGACCGGGACGCGCTGGCGGCGGTCGAGCTGGTCGGCGCCGAGCCGGTCGCGCTCTGGCACGGCGAGAAGGACCTGCGCGGCGCCGAGGCGGTCGTGCTCCCGGGCGGCTTCTCCTACGGCGACTACCTGCGCTGCGGCGCGATCGCCCGCTTCTCGCCGGTGATGGCGGCGGTGGCGGGCTTCGCCAGGGACGGCGGGCCCGTGCTCGGGATCTGCAACGGCTTCCAGGTGCTGTGCGAGGCCGGGCTGCTGCCCGGGGCGCTGCTCCGCAACGCCGGGCTGCGCTTCGTCTGCCGCGAGGTCGAGATCGAGGTGCGCGCCACTGGCACCGCCTGGACCGCCCGGTGCGCGCCGGGGCGGCGGCTGGCGATCCCGGTCAAGCACGGCGAGGGCCGCTACGTGCACCCGGACCCCGATGGCCTGATGGCCGCCGGGCAGGTGGTGTTCACCTACGCGCCTGGCCAGAACCCCAACGGGTCGCTGGCCGACATCGCCGGAGTCAGCAACCCGGCCGGCAACGTGGTCGGGCTGATGCCCCACCCCGAGCACGCCGTTGACCGGCTGCTGGGGTCCGACGATGGCCGGGCCCTGTTCGAGAGCGTGCTCGAACGGTCCCGGGTCGGCTCGGCGGCGACCTGACGCTCACCCGGTGAGCTGAACCTCAGCCCACGAGCTGACCCTCGGCGGCGACCTGACCCTCAGCCGGCGAGCTGGTCGAGCCGCCTGGCCAGCGAGGTGTCCGCCTCGGTCAGGCCGCCGGAGTCGTGGCTGGTGAGCCGGCAGGTGATCTTGCTGTAGCGGATGTCGATGTCCGGGTGGTGGTTGGCGGCCTCGGCCGCCTCGGCGGCCCGGTTCACGAACCCGATCGCCGAGGGGAAGCCGTCGAACTGGAACGTCTTCACGATCTCATCGCCGTCGCGCGCCCATCCGGGCAGCTCCCGCAGCGCCGACTGGACGGCGGCGTCGTCCAGAACCTCCATCGGTGCACCTCCTCGGTCGTCAACCGGGAGACCCTACACCCGGATACGCCGGGCACCCTGATAGCCTGGCCGGGTTCGTCAAGTGCCGGTTCCCCGCCGGCAGCGACCTGAGGGAGGGCCGTTGACCTCGAGCGTCGCCGCGTCGCCGCATCGCCAGCTCGGGCTGACCGACGCGGAGTACGAGGCGATCGTGACCGTGCTCGGCCGTGAGCCGAGCCGGGCGGAGCTGGCCATGTACTCGGTGATGTGGTCGGAGCACTGCTCGTACAAGTCCAGCAAGGTCCACCTGCGCGGGCTGCCCACCGAGGGCGAGCGGGTGCTCCAGGGACCGGGCGAGAACGCCGGCGTGGTCGACATCGGCGACGGCATGGCGGCGGTGTTCAAGATCGAGTCGCACAACCATCCCTCGTTCGTCGAGCCCTTCCAGGGCGCGGCGACCGGCGTCGGCGGGATCATCCGCGACATCCTGGCGATGGGGGCCCGGCCGATCGCCAGCCTCAACTCGCTCCGCTTCGGCGACCTCGAGGAGCCGCTGCAACGGCGGCTGCTGGCCGGGGTGGTCGCCGGCATCGGCCACTACGGCAACTGCGTCGGCGTGGCCACGGTCGGCGGCGAGGTCGTCTTCGACCCGTGCTACGCGGGAAACCCGCTGGTCAACGCGCTCACCATTGGGATCATGCCGGCCAGCCGGCTGGTGCTCGGGCGGGCGGAGCGGCCGGGCGACCTGGCCGTGCTGCTCGGCGCCAAGACCGGACGCGACGGGATCGGCGGCGCCAGCGTGCTCGCCTCGGCCAGCTTCTCCGAAGGCGACCAGGCCAAGCGGCCGAACGTCCAGGTCGGCGACCCATTCCAAGAGAAGCTGCTGATCGAGTCGTGCCTGGAGCTGGTCGAGCACGGCCTGCTCGCCGGGCTCCAGGACCTTGGCGCGGCGGGCGTGTCGTGCGCGGTGTCCGAGGTCGCCGCCAGGGCCGGCATGGGCATGGAGGTCGACCTGGACGCGGTGCCGCTGCGCGAGCCCTCGATGGAGGCCTGGGAGGTCCTGGTCTCCGAGTCGCAGGAGCGCATGCTCGCGCTTGTCGAGCCGGCCAAGCTGGAGCGGGTGCTGGCCGTCTGCGAGCGCTGGGGCGTGGCCGCCAACGTGATCGGGACCATGGTCCCCGGCGACCGCCTCCAGGTCCGCTTCCATGACGAGCGGGTCGCCGACGTGCCGGCGCGCAGCCTCGCCGACGACGGTCCCGTCTACCGGCGGCCGCTGGTCGCCCCGCCGGCGCCTGCCGGGGTGGCGGAGGTTCCGCTGGATGGCGATCCCGCAGAGGTGGTGCTGGCGCTCGCCGGCGACCCGACCTGCGCCTCCAAGCGCTGGGTCTACGAGCAGTACGACCGCTTCGTCGGCCACGGGACCGTCGCCGGCCCGGGCTCGGACGCCGCCATGGTGCGAGTGCCCGGCGGGACCAGGACGCTGGCGCTGTCGGTCGACGGCAACGGGCGCTACGCCGCCCTCGACCCGGCCGCCGGCGCGGCGCTGGCGGTCGCCGAGGCGGCCCGCAACGTCGCCTGCACCGGCGCCCGCCCGCTTGCGGTCACCAACTGTCTCAACTTCGCAAGCCCCGAGCGCCCCGAGGTCATGGGCGCGTTCGCCGCCGCGATCGCCGGCATGGCGGACGCCTGCCGGGCGCTCGGCACGCCGGTCACCGGCGGCAACGTCAGCTTCTACAACCAGTCCGACGGACAGGCGATCCACCCGACCCCGGTGATCGGCGTGCTCGGCCTCCTGGACGACGCGGCCGGCGCGGTGCCGTCCGGCTTCCAGCGGGAGGGCTTGGAGGTCTGGCTGCTCGGGACCAGCCGCGCCGAGTTCGGCGGCTCCGCGTGGCAGCGGCTGTCGACCGGGCTGCTGGAGGGCTCGCCGCCCTGGCTCGACCTGGCCGCGGAGGCGGCCCTTCAGGGCCTGCTGGTCGAGGCGGCCGGCCGGCGGCTGCTCGCGGGCGCCCACGACCTCTCCGAGGGCGGTCTGGCGATCGCGCTGGTCGAGGCGGCGCTGGCCGAAGGCGTCGGCGCCACGGTGTCGCTGCCGGAGGGCCTCGCGCCGCTGGCCGCCCTGCTCGGCGAGACGCCGTCGCGGGTGCTGGTGACGGTGGAGCCGTCCGGCGCCGGCGAGCTCAGCGCGCTGGCGGAGGCCCGCGGCGTGCCGGCGACGCGGCTCGGCACGACCGGCGGCGACCGCCTGGTGGTCCCGGGTGTGCTGGATCTGGGCCTGGACATCCTGCGGGACCGCTACGAGGGCGCGATCCCCGGCGCGGTCGACAAGGCGACGAGCTGAGCGAGCTGAGCCAGCTGAGGGGGCGAAGCGCTACGGCTGGGTGACGCCGACGCCGCGGGGCTTGGCGCCGGGACGCAGCGCCGCGGAGGCGCGCGCGAGAGCGTGCTGGACCAGCTCGATCAGGGTGGCCTTTGCCGAGTCGCGCACGCGCGCGTCGCAGAACACGACCGGCGTGTCGGGCCCGACGACCAGCGCCTCGCGGACGTCGTCCGCGGAGTGGGCCATGACCCCGTCAAAGCAGTTGATGGCGACGATGAAGGGCAGCTCGCGCTGCTCGAAGTAGTCCACGGCCGCGAAGCAGTCGCCCAGCCGCCGCGTGTCCACCAGCACCACCGCGCCGATCGCGCCGCGCACCAGGTCGTCCCACATGAACCAGAAGCGGTCCTGTCCTGGTGTCCCGAACAGATACAGGATCAGGTCGCGGTCGAGCGTGATGCGCCCGAAGTCCATCGCCACCGTGGTGGTGGTCTTGCCCTGCACCTGGGCGGTGTCGTCGACCCCGAGCGAGGCGGTGGTCAGCGCCGCTTCGGTGGTGAGCGGGATGATCTCCGACACCGCCCCGACGAAGGTGGTCTTGCCGACGCCGAACCCGCCCGCGATGACGATCTTGACCGGGGTCGGCGCTCGGTCGGCGGCTGGGGGATTAGATCGTGCGGAGTCCATACAGCACCCTCTCGAGAAGAGCGAGGTCGGGGCGGTCGCCGACAAGTGCGGGCCGGTGCACGCGCACCATACCCTCTTCGGCCATGTCGCCGACCAGTACACGAGCGACGCCGAGCGGCAGGTCGAGCCGCGCGGAGATCTCAGCGATCGACAGGATATCCCGGCACAGAAGCGCTATCGAACGCCATTCAAGGCTCAGATTGGGGGAAGTCTCGCCTAGCGAGGTCGTCGATACCAGCGTCTCCAACTCCAGGTCTATGTACGTGGTGGGCCGCGTGCGTCCACCAGTCACCGTGTAGGGACGAACGAGGCGACCCTTTGGGTCGGACCGGCCCGATCCCTGACGATCCTCCATGCTCATCCCGCGGTCCTGTCAACCTACGGCATTCCTCAGTACCCCATGCCCACCGGCGGCAACGCGCATCGCCACCGGTGTCCTCACCCCCCCGATGTCGCCGCAACCGGCCAGATCACTCATCGAGGCAGCGCCGCCTGCAATTCTGCACGCAGTTGCGGCGTGAGCACATCTCCGGTGCGTGCGACCAGGAGTGCCATCTCATATCCCACCAGCCCGATGTCGCATGCCGGCGACGCCAGCACGGAGAGGACCGAGCCGTCGCTCACCGACATGACGAACAGGAATCCCCGCTCCATCTCGACGATGGTCTGGTTGACCACCCCGGCGTCGAAGACGCGCGCCGCCCCCTGCGTGAGGCTGGCGAGACCGGACGCCACCGCCGCGAGCTGGTCGGCCCGGGCGCGGTCGAGCCGGTCCGAGACCGCCATCAGCAGGCCGTCCGACGAGACCACAACCGCGTGCGCGACGCCGGGAACGTTGCGCACGAAGTTGTTCACCAACCAGTTGAGGTTCTGCGCTTCCTTACTGAGCTGCGTCATCGTCGCTCCTTGGGGCCATCGGGTTGGGCCCTCCATACCCTGACCGGGCTCCCTCGCCTCGGTCGTCCGCTTCGTCGCCGGCGGCCATCCGCCGGCCACGCTCGAGGCCGGTGCGGTAGCTGGAGAGCATGCTACGCACTTCGTCTGGAGAGCGAGAGAAGCTGCTCGCCGGCGACGCCGACTCGGGGTTCGCTGCCGCCCGCTGGTCCTCCGCCACGATCCCCGGCGCGAGGTTGGCCCGCGGCACCCGCCTCGGCAGCCCTGCCTTGGTGGTCTGCACCGAGGTGGGCTGAAGGGTGGGCTCGGGAAGCGGGACGGCGAAGTCGTCGCCGGGCGCGTTCGTCTGGAACGGCCGCGGCGGAGGCGCCTGCGGCCGCCGCGGTGGGGCCGGGGGCGCGGGCGGGCCCTGGAAGCGCTGTTCCCACGACCGGCCCGCTGGAGTTGGTCGCAGCGGTGGCTGCGGCTCGGTGCGCTCGCGCGGGTCGGCGGGGCCCGGTCCCGTCGGCGGGCGCCGGCGCGGGACCGGCCAGCCATGCTGGTCGCCGAGCCATCCCGACGGCTGCTCGGGCCCGGCTGGAGCGGCCGGCGCGGCCTGGGCGGGCTCCCACCTCGGGGCCTCGCGGCCGGGCCTCGGCGGTGGCGCCGCCGGCGGCTCGGGCCGTCGCGGCCGCTCCCGGGGCAGGTCCGGCAGCTCCACCGGCTCGGCGCTGGCGACCGGGTCGAGCTGCTCCGCCGGCTGGGGCCGCGCGGGCTCGACGGGCTCGGGGGGCTCACTCGGCGCGAAAGCCTCGGCCCGCGCGGGCTCGGCGGGCTCAGCACGCTCGGACTCGTCGAACCCGAGCGGCTCGAACGTCCGCGCTGGATCGAACGGCCCAGTCGTCTCGCTGGGCTCGCTCGGCTCGTCGTAGTCGAACGGGCCCACGGGCTCGACCGCGTCGACCACTTCCGCGGTCTCGAACTCGACCGGCGCCTCCGGCAGTGGCGGCTCCACGACCTCCACCGGCTCGATCGGCTCCAGGTCCTCGAGGCCAGGCGAGGGCGCGTCCATGTCAAGCTCGTCGGCGACGTCGCCGACCTCATAGGTCTGCCCGTGGACGGCCGCTTCGGCGTTGCCATGGCCGTTGCCGCCGGTGGCCGCGGCGGGCTGCTGGCTCGGGTGCCGCAGCGGCGTGCCCGGGGCCGGCTCCTCGAACCAGTCCGAACGCGCCTGCTCGAAGATCGGCAGGTGGTGCTCGCCGGTCTGGCCACCGCCGTTGCCGTTGGCCCGCGGCGGCGGCGCCAGCTCTGGCCGGCGCACTTCGGTGGAGGGAGGCTCCTCGACCACCGGGGAGCGGACGATGATCCCCGAGGGCAGCAGCACCAGCGCGGTGATGCCGCCGTACCACGAGTGACGGAGCTGGACCCGGATGCCGTGTCGCTTGGCCAGCCTGCCGATCACGAACAGTCCGAGCATGCGCGACAGCGCCGAGTCGATCGCCGGCGGGCTGGCCAGGCGCTCGTTGGCATCGACCAGCTCCTCGTCGCTCATGCCCAGTCCGCGGTCCTCGATCTCGATCACGTAGCCGGTCGACACGGGCTGGCCGGCCACCTGGACCTTGGTCCCGGGCGGCGAGAACGCGGTGGCGTTGTCGATCAGCTCGGCCAGGATGTGGACCACGTCGGAGACCGCGTGGCCGGCGACGCCGACGTCGTCGATCGGCAGCAGCTCGACGCGGCTGGCGTCGTCGACCTCGGAGAGCGCCGCCCGCACCACCTCGATCAGCACCACCGGCTGCGACCAGTGCGGGGTCGGCTCGCTGCCCGACAGCACCATCAGGTCCTCGGCGTTGCGGCGCATCCGCATCGCGAGCTGGTCGAGCGAGACCAGGTCCTCGCGGGACTCCTGGTCGAGGTGCGCCCGCTCGAGCCTTTCGATCACCTCGAGCTGGCGGTCCAGCAGGGTCTGGGAGCGACGGGCGAGGTTGGCGAACATGTCGGCGATCGACTTGCGCAGCGCCGCCTGCTCGGCGGCGGCCCGGAGCGCGAGCTGGTGGACCACGTTGAAGGCGGAGGCGACCTGGCCGACCTCGTCGTTGGAGCTCACCGGCACCGGGCTGATCTGGTCGATACCGACGCGGTCGGGGTCGGGGGTGGAGCGCAGCTTTTCGAGCACCAGCGGCAGGCGCTCGTCGGCGACCTCGTTGGCCGCGTCGCGGAGCCGGGTCAGCGGCCGGACCAGCGAGCGGGTGATCGCCATCGCGGTGACCACGGCCACCAGCAGCACGGCCAGCAGCAGCACGCCGACCACGAGCGCCTGGCGCTGCGCCGACGACTTGACCCCGACGGCGGCATCGGCGGTCTGGCCGCCGATGCCGACCTCGACCTGGCGCAGGCGGCTGAGCTTGTCGCCCGTCGCGCTCGCCCAGTCACTGGGCTGGACGTTCAGCCGCGGGCTGGTTTCGCCGCGGAGCGCCGCGTCGCGCAGGTCCCTGGCCCGCTGCACCCCGGGGCCGGCGACGGTGGTGGCGAGCAGCGCACGCTGGCCATTGGTGGCGAAGGCGTTGAACTGCGCGGTCCAGGTGCTCTCGGACTCGACGTAGCGGGCGAACTGCTGGTACGGGAGCTGGCCCTGGTCGAAGCGGCCCTTGGCGAAGACCGCGTTCATGAACGCCCGCTGGAGGTCGACCGCGTCCTTGGCCCGGGACACCGCCACGAACGCCATGCCGCTGCGCAGCACGCCCTCGTCGTCGCTGCCCGCGGCGATCTCGGTGTTGACGTCGAGGATGTCCTTGACGATCGCGCCGTAGCGGTTGAGCGTGTCGGTCACGCCGGTCGACTGGGCGATCGCCTGGCGCTGCGCGTCGAGCCTGCCGAGCTCGGTGACCACGTCGCGAAGCTCCCGGCCCACCTCGGGTGCGTAGCCGTCCAGCTTCAGGCCGCGCTCCTGGCGGGTGAACTCGACCACCTGGCGGTCGACCTGGGTGAACTGCGCGTTCATCTGGGAGTAGCCGGTCGACTTGCCGTTGGCCACGTAGTTCGCGGCAAGCGTCCGTTCCTTCTGAAGCTCGGTGGCGAGCGTGGCCAGGGTGCCGGAGAATTCCGTCACACTTCGCGCACGCGACGCCTTGAGCGCGCGGCTCGCACTGGTCGCGATCCCGATTGACGACAGCACGATCACGGCCGCGAGCGGTACGAGCAGCAACGCCGCTAGCTTCGATCGGATCTGAAGGTTGTGGAGCATCCGCTGCCCTTCTCTCGTCGTCAGCCGGAGGTGTCAGCCAGGGAGTGACGTGGTTCGTGCTGGCCGCAGCGCAGGGCACGCGTCCTCGGCGATGTGCGCGCCTGGATCGGGCGTGCGAGGGCAGGCCCCCGAACGGGAGACAGCGGACCGCTCAGCTCGGGACCGGTAATGGGTTCCCCCGGGGACGTTCGCGCGTCCCCGGAGCGCGCGCGTGTGACTACTCATCCTCTTCTGTCGAACGAAGCCTGGGGGAGAGGAACATCGCACTTTAACCAGCGGCTGCCCGGGTTGGCAAATGACGAAGAATTTGTCCGGCTATTCGACCTTGACAGATTGGCAAGGGGGCGCAAAGTGGGCTTCGCGACGTGCGGCTGATGCTACGATCGAAGCAACCTTCCCCGGACCGATCAGTGCGACGAACCACGACGCTGGAGGGACATGCTCGACGCCGACCACCCACGCGAGGCATGTGGAGTGTTCGGGGTGTGGGCGCCCGGGGAGCGGGTGGCCAACCTCGTCTTCTACGGTCTCTACGCGCTTCAGCACCGCGGGCAGGAGTCCGCGGGCATGGCTGTCGCGGACGGCTCCAGCCTGCTTGTCTATAAGGACATGGGGCTAGTCAGCCAGGTCTTCGACGAGACCACCCTCCAGACCCTCCAGGGGCACCTGGCGATCGGCCACACCCGCTACTCGACCACCGGCAGCTCGCGGTGGGAGAACGCGCAGCCGGCCTTCAAGACCCGGCCGGGCGGGGGCGGCTTCGCGCTGGGCCACAACGGCAACCTGACCAACACCGCGACCCTCGCCGAGGAGCTGGCAGAGCAGCTCGCGGCGAAGGACCGGTCGCGGCCGCTGCCCTCCAGCGACACCGAGGTGGTCGCCGAGCTGCTGTCGCGGGACGCCCACCACTCGCTCGAGGACGCGATCGTCCGCGCCATGCCACGCCTGGAGGGGGCCTACTCGCTGGTGCTGATGGACGAGCGCACCGTCTACGGCGTGCGCGACCCCCGGGGCTTCCGGCCGCTGGTCATCGGCAAGCTGCCCGGCGGCTGGGTGATCGCCTCCGAGACGGCCGCCCTCGACATCGTCGGCGCCAGCTTCGTCCGCGAGGTCGAGCCGGGCGAGGTGGTCGCCATCGACGAGCGCGGCCTGCGCTCGCGCCGCTTCGCCGAGGCCGACCCGCGCCTGTGCGTGTTCGAGTACGTCTACCTGGCCCGCGCCGACTCGAACCTTGCCGGCCGCAGCGTCCACCAGGTCCGCAGGGAGCTGGGCGCGGCGCTGGCCCGCGAGGCGCCGGCCGAGGCCGACCTGGTGATCCCGGTGCCGGACACCGCCACCAGCGCGGCCGCCGGGTTCGCCGAGGCCAGCGGCATCCCCTTCGGCGAGGGACTGATGAAGAACCGCTACGTCGGCCGCACCTTCATCCAGCCGAGCCAGACCATGCGCCAGCTCGGCATCAAGGTGAAGCTCAACCCGCTGCGCGAGACCATCCGCGGCAAGCGGCTGGTGGTGGTCGACGACTCGATCGTGCGCGGCAACACCACCAAGGCGATCGTCGGCATGCTCCGCGAGGCGGGCGCGCGCGAGGTCCACGTGCGCATCACCTCGCCACCCGTGCGGTGGCCGTGCTTCTACGGCATCGACATGCCGACCAGGGCCGAGCTGATCGCCGGCGACCTGCTGACCGACGAGGTCTGCGCCTACATCGGCGCCGACTCGCTGGCCTACCTGTCGCTGGAGGCGATGGCCTCGAGCGCGCAGCCGGGCGGCAAAGGGCTGTGCACCGCCTGCTTCACCGGCGGCTACCCGGTCCCGGTCGACGCCAGCGCCCAGGGCAAGGAGCTGCTCGAGGGTGCGCCGCTCACCGGCGAGCCGCTGCTCGAGGACTTCGTGCCGCCGAGGAGCTCATGAACGGGGACGGCTCCGGCCGCGAGCCGCTGACCTACGCCGCGGCCGGCGTCGACGTCGAGGCCGGCGAGAAGGCGGTCACGCTGATGCGGGCCGCGGTCGAGTCGACCCACGATCCCCGGGTTCTCGGCGGCATCGGCGGGTTCGCCGGGCTGCTATCGCTGGACAGCAGCCGCTACCGCGACCCGGTGCTGGCCAGCTCCGCCGACGGCGTCGGCACCAAGCTGCTGGTCGCCCAGGAGCTCGACCGCCACGACACGGTCGGGATCGACCTGGTTGCGATGGTGGTCGACGACGTCGTTGTGCCCGGCGCCCAGCCCCTGTTCGTGCTCGACTACTTGGCGGTCGGGCGGGTCGCGCCCGAGCGGGTGGCCGCCATCGTCGAGGGGGTCGCCAACGGCTGCCGGCAGGCGCGCTGCGCTCTGCTGGGCGGCGAGACCGCCGAGCATCCCGACGCGATGGAGCCGGACGCCTACGACCTCGCCGGGTTCGGCGTCGGCGTGGTCGAGCGCGACCGCATGCTCGGGCCCGACCTGGTCGAGCCCGGCGACGTGCTGCTGGCGCTGGCCTCCTCCGGCCTTCACGCCAACGGCTTCTCGCTGGTGCGCCGGGTGCTGGAGCGCGCCGGCCTCGGCTACGACGCGACCCCGCACGAGCTCGACCGCAGCGTCGGCGACGAGCTGCTCGAGCCGACCAGGATCTACGCACCAGACCTGGTCGACCTGCTCGCCGCCGGCGTCGAGCTGCACGCGCTCTGCCACGTCACCGGCGGCGGGCTGCCAGGCAACCTGCCGCGGGCACTGCCGGCCGGGCTGGTCGGGCGGGTCGACCGCTCGTCGTGGACGCCGCCGCCGATCTTCGAGCTGATCGCGAGGCTTGGCCCGGTCGACGAGGCCGAGCTGGCCCGCGCCACCAACCTCGGCATCGGCATGGTCGCGGTGCTGCCGCCCGGCGAGGTCGACCGGGCCAGCAGCTTCCTGAGCGCCAGGGGCGTGCCCAACTGGGTGATGGGCGAGGTCACCGCCCAGGGCTGAGCGGCGGGGTCACCGCCCAGGGCTGGAGCCGCCGGCCGCCCGGCTGGTCGTCGCCTCCGGCGGCTATTTGATCCCGGGGAGGACCCGCACCATGCCGATCCGGGAGACCTCGCGCATGCGCCGCTCGGCGAAGCGGTCGGCCGCCTCGCTGGTCGGGATCCCGCGCTCCTTGGCCTGGTGGAAGATCATCCGCAGGTTCCCGTAGACGTTCTCGACGTCGGCGCGCGCCCGCTCGGCCGAGTAGCCGCGCAGCTCGTCGGCCACGTTGATCAGTCCGCCGGCGTTGATCACGTAGTCCGGCGCATAGAGGATGCCGAGGTCGCGGAGGGCCCTGCCGTGCTCGGGCCTGGCGAGCACGTTGTTCGCCGAGCCGGCGACAGCGGCGCAGGCGAGCGCGGGCAGGGTGTCGTCGTCGATCACGCCGCCGAGCGCGCACGGCGCGAAGATGTCGCACTGGACCGCGTGGATCTTGCCCGGGTCGACCGTCTCGGCCCCGAAGTCGCCGACCGCCCTGGCGACGTTGTCGAGGTCGACGTCGGCCACCGTCAGCCGGGCGCCGGCCTCGCTGAGCAGGCGGCAGAGCTCGTGGCCGACCTTGCCGACGCCCTGGACCGCGACGTGCCTGCCGGCCAGGTCGTGCTCCTGCCACTGCTCCTCGGCGACCGCGTGCATGCCGCGGAAGACGCCGTAGGCGGTGTTGATCGAGGGGTCGCCGCCGCCGCCGTTGATCACCGAGCGGCCGCAGACGAAGCGGCTCTCGCGGGCGACCAGGTCCATGTCGGCGCTGTAGGTGCCGACGTCCTCGGCGGTGATGTAGCGACCGCCGAGGCTCTCGACGAAGCGGCCATGGGCGCGCAGGAGGGCCTCGCTCTTGATCCGCTTGGGGTCGCCGATGATCACCGCCTTGCCCCCGCCGAGGTCCAGACCGGCGGCGGCGGCCTTGTAGCTCATCCCGCGCGCCAGCCGGAGGACGTCGCGGAGCGCGTCCTCCTCGGTCGCGTAGGGATAGAAGCGGGTGCCGCCGAGGGCCGGGCCGAGCGCGGTGGAATGGATGGCGATGATGGCCCTGAGGCCGGAGTCGGGGTCGTGGTTGTAGACGACCTGCTCGTACTCGCCACCCATGAGCTCGAAAGCTCCCATGGATGACCCTCCCTGACTGAGCCCCGACGGGTTCACCGCCGGAGCGGCATCGTTGCCGGCTCGAGGGTAGCCCAGCCGGATCGCCAACCTATCACACGATTTCGGGAGCACGTTCGCGAGCCCCGCTCGCGCCCGGCGAAGGACCCAAGCTCACGCGTGCATATACTCAAGCGGCATGGAGGGTCATACGGCAGCAGCCTACCTGCGGGTCTTCCAGCCGCTGGCCGCCTTCCCGGCACGCGAGCGGACCCATTGGGCCGCCTATGTCGAGGGCGGCCGGCTGTTGCCTGCCAACGTTCTGGTCGGCCAGGAGGAGCGGCGGGGCCTCGCCCGAGCGCTCGGCCTGGCGGTGAAGGAAGAGCCCGAGCATGCGCTGGTCCAGCGGATCGGTGGGACCGTGTACATCTGCCCGCTCCACACCGAGCTGCGGACGCTCGAGTCGCTGGTCTCGTTCCACGAGTCCCTGCCCGACGGGGTCGCCGACGCCTTCGTGGCCCCTGGCGACGTGGAGCGGGCGTCGCGGGCGCTGGAGCGGCTCCGCAGCGACCAGCCGGGATCGCGCAGCCACATCCAACAGGCGGTGTGGCACGTGCCCCTGCCCTGGTTCGCCGTCTTCGAAGCCGCCGAACGCACCATCGAGCCCCCACGCGGCGCGCTCCACGCCAGCCTGACCTATCAGGCGACCATGCAGAACGCGCTTGCCCGGGTCTCTCGTGCGCTTGGCGTTCTTCGGGAGCTAATGGAAGACACCGAGATGGTCGACGCAGTTGAAGGGGTACTCGAATGGCTGCACGGGTTCGACCCCGATAGCCTGGTCCAACTCGACTACGGTGGGCTAACGAGGATCATCCCCTTCGGAGACCTCGTCGAAGACCACTCGGTCGCCGAGGTGTGGGAGGCGCTCGAAGCATTGGAAGAAGGAGATCTGGATCGCTCCGCTGAGTTGTACGGCCTGCTCAGTGAGCGTTGGTCTGTCGTCCGCGGACGGGAAGCCAGCAATTGATCCCTCCGCCCCATTTGCTAAAGACCACACGGTCAGGTGCCGATAGTCCTAGTAGGCAGGGGGAGAAATAGCCCTAAGTTGCTATGGTCTGTCCCATTCGACGCCTCTAGGATGATCAGGATCTCCGCGAGAATCCGGACCCGCGGGGAGGGTTCCTAAGGTGAGGTGGCAACTATGTCCGCCAGTCGTAACGTTCAGAACACGCCTGCACCAGAGGCGTTGCTGACCCCGGCAGAGGTGGCCGCGCTCTTTCGCGTCGACCCCAAGACCGTGACCCGTTGGGCGAAGGCTGGGAAGCTCTCCAGCATCCGCACCCTTGGCGGGCACCGTCGCTACCGGGAGACCGAAGTTCGCCAGCTGCTCCGTGGAGTCGAAGCGGGCAACTGAGCTCTTCGTCGACATCCGTGTGACCCGGCCGAGGGGGGCAGGTCGGAGGGACGGGGTCTCGGCTCCGAGACCGCGTCACTGACAACTCCTCTCGGTCGGGCACCGGTCCGCCGAGACCTCGGGGGGCGACTCCACCGTCGCGGCCGCCGCCGCGCGCCATCGCGTGCGCGGTCTGTGCGCGCTATCGCAGCGTCTCGTAGGCGGCGAGGCAGCGCTCGGCGCAGATGCGCCAGGTGAACCGCTCGACCACCAGCGCACGCGCGTTGCTCCCGAGCCGGGCGGCGAGCCGGCGGTCGGAGAGCACCAGCGCGAGCCGATCGCGGAGGGCGTCGACGTCGCCCGGCTCCACCAGAAATCCGGTCTCCCCGTCCACCACCACCTCGGCCAGGCCTCCGGTTCGGCTGGCGATCACCGGCGTGCCGCACGCCATGGCCTCGAGGGCGACCAGCCCGAGCAGCTCGGCGACCGGGACAGGCCGGCCGTAGCAGGTCCGGTTGACCGACGGCAGCGCCAGCACGGCCGCGCCGCGGTACAGGTCGGGCAGGTCGGGATCGGGCACCGGGCCGAGGAAGCTGACATCCCGGTCGCCGGCGAGCTGGCGGAGCAGCTCCGGGTATTCCCGCTCGGGGCTCTGGGGGTCGTGCCCGGCGCTGCCGGCGATCCGGAGGCTGGCGCCGGCCGGCAGCGCCCGGATCAGGCGGTCAATCCCCTTGTGGGGGGTCAGGCGGCCGGTGAACAGGACGCCTTCCCGGTCCGACTTGGCGTCCGGCGCGAATCGCCGCGGGTCCGCGCCGCCGTAGATCACCGTGGTCTTCTCCGGCGGCGCGTCCAGGACGCTGGCCGAGAACCGGGACACGGTGAGGAAACGGTCGAACAGCCGGTGGAACGCTCCGCGCCGGCCGCTGCCCATCAGACCGTGGTCGGTGACCGCCGTACCAGCGCGCAGGGCACGGGCCGTGACGGCCGCGACGCCCGTCGGGAAGCTGCGGAAGTGATGCGCGTGGACGACGTCGGCGCCGGCAACCGCCATCGGGAGCCGCGGGTCCACCGGCTGGGCGGGATGGCCGTGCAGGCGCCCGACCGGTCGCAGGACCCGGACGGACAGACCGTCGCGGTCGCGCCATTGGCCCGGGCGGTCGCCAAAGCTCACCAGCTCGCACTCCGTGTCAGCCGCGAGTGCTCGCGCCAGCTCCAGCGGGTATCGCTCTCCACCGCCATAGAGCCCGCCCGGCCCGAACGCGGTCGCGGCGACGTGGACCACCCGCATCCCGCAACGCCCCCCACACCGGCTCGGCCGCACCGGCTCGGCGTCGTTGGCCCCCTCCGGCGCCCGACTCCCCGAGCAGCGGCGGCCCAAACGCCCCTGGCTCGCGCAGGTCCGCCCGGGTCCTGGGCGATCCGCCGCACCTCCTTCAGGAGCCGTGAGACCTCCGGCGCCCCCGCCGCTGCCATCGCGGCTCGACGCTGGACGACGTAGAGCTTGCCCCGGTGCCCAGCCTGCCTCAGTCGTTCTCGTCCTTGTGGTCGGACGCGCCGACGACGATCACGACGTTGCTGTCCCGCGGCACCTGCTGTCCCGCGGGGGGTAGCTGGCTGACGACCCGACTCCCCCTGTGGCTACCCGAGGGGCTCTCCTGCCTGAACACCTTGAGTCCGGCGGCTTGGAGGGTCTCGGTCGCGCGGCTGGCGCGCATGCCGATCACGTTGGGGACCGTCACCCCGCCTGAGAGCGTCGTCGACTCCGGCGTGGAGGTCGGAGCCGCGGTGGGGGTCGCGGGGCTGGTGTTGGGCGGCAGCGTGGTGATCGGTGGCAGCGTCGTCGTGGGCACTGGCAGGATCTCCATCGCGCGGACCACCATCATCGCCACGATCCCTGTGAGCGCCAGTGTGGCCAGCATCAGCAACGGCGCTCGCCAGCGCCGGGCGCGAGGCCGGGAGGGCGCGCCGATCCCACCACCAGGTCCGCCGTAGCGCGCCGCCCGACCGGGTATGGCGGCGGTGCCGCGGTCAAGGACGGTCGTCTGGGCGTCCGCCGGCGTGCCGAGCGTGGCGCCGAGCGCCTGGGTCTGCCGGCTGGCCAGGGGGATGCCGGCGATGGCCGGCGCGCCTGCCCTGACCCGCTCGAGGTCCTGCTGGAAGTCGACGGCGGTCTGGTAGCGGTCCTCTGGCCGCTTGGCCATCGCCCTCAGGCACACCCGCTCCAAGGGCTCCGGCACGTCCGGATTGAGCGCCCGCGGCGGCGTGGGATGCTCGTGCATGTGGCGGTAGGCGATCGCGACCGGGGTCGGCCCGGTGAACGGCAGCTGGCCGGTGACCATCTCGTACAGGCAGCAGCCGAGCGAGTAGATGTCGCTGCGTGCATCCGCCTCCATGCCCTGCGCCTGCTCGGGAGAGATGTACTGGGCGGTCCCAACCACCGCCGAGGTCTGGGTGATCGACGGCACCGCGGTGGCCCTGGCGATCCCGAAGTCCATCACCTTGACGTTGCCGTCGGTGGTCAGCATCACGTTGCCCGGCTTGATGTCCCGGTGCACGATCCCCCGCGTGTGCGCCACCGCCAGAGCGCCGGAGACCTCCGAGCAGATCTCGGCGGCGCGGGCCGGGTGGACCGGGCCGTGGAGCTGGATCAGCTCGCGCCGCGTGTTGCCGGCGATCAGCTCCATGACGATGAACCAGGTGTCACCCTCCGAGCCGGTGTCGTACACCCCGACGATGTTGGGGTGCGACAGGCTGGCGGCGGCCTGCGCCTCGCGGCGGAAGCGGGCGAGGAAGGCGGGGTCGTGGGCGTACTGGGCGAGCAGGACCTTGATGGCGACCCTGCGGGCAAGCAGCCGGTCGAGGCCCTCGTACACCTCGGCCATGCCGCCGGCGCCCAGCAGCCTGCCAACCTCGTAGCGGCCGCCCACAATGCGGGGGCCCATCGCCTGAGTGTGACCAATCGTGTTCATAGCGCACCGCCGCAGACCATATCTGTTGCGCGGGCATTCACACGAATGCGCCGGCAATTGGTGGTGCGGGCCTGGGCCCGACCGGCCGGACGAGGTGGACCCGCACTGCGACTACGGCAGGATCCGCGAGCCTGGCGCTCTTGGCGGAGTTGATGCCCGATCGTCCCATTCGCGGCAGCCTTCGGCGGATCCGCACTCGGGTGTGTTCAGGAGGGATATGCCCAGCCAGCGCTTCCGCCGGGTTCTCGCGGCGTTCGCGCTGGTCGGTATCGCGATCGTGCTGATGGTCGCGGCTGCCGGTACCGCAAACGCCACGCCGTTCCGTTTGTGGTGGGCAGGGACGGGATCGAACCGCCGACCTTGCGGTTTTCAGCCGCACGCTCTACCGACTGAGCTACCTGCCCGAGCGACCGCGGCTCCTCAAGCGAGGAGCCCGGAGCGGTCCCGACGGGATTTGAACCCGCGACCTCCGCCTTGACAGGGCGGCGAGCACAGCCAAACTGCTCCACGGGACCTTGATTCGGTCACACCTTGGTGTCACACCTTGGTTCGGTCACAGCATCCTACGTGCCCCCAGCGGAGTTCGAATCCGCGTCGCCACCTTGAAAGGGTGGTGTCCTAGGCCACTAGACGATGGGGGCCCGGTGTTTCTTGCGGGGTGGGCCGCGTCGGCCTCGAACCGACGACACCCCGGTTAAAAGCCGGGTGCTCTACCAACTGAGCTAGCGGCCCACGGGCAGGGCGCCGCGATGGTGCCATCGTCTGGCCCTTGCTGTCAAAGCAGTTCAAAGCGGTCCACCCGCTGGTGACTCCACCTCCCGTGCGGCTTCCCGCTCCGCTCTGGCCTGGTCCGCCGGCAACAGCTTGTACCCGACGCCGCGGACCGTGGCGATCATCGACTCGTACTCGGGACCGAGCTTGGCGCGCAGGCGCCGCACGTGGACGTCCACGGTGCGGGTGCCGCCAAAGAAATCGTATCCCCAGACCTCCTGAAGGAGCTGTGATCTGGTCGAGACTCTCCCCGGCCGCGAGGCGAGGAAGCGCAGCAGCTCGAACTCCTTGTAGGTCAGGTCGAGCGGCCTGCCGCCCAGCCGGACCTGGTACGAGACCGGGTCGACCACCAGGTCGCCGACGCGGATGGCCGCGTCGGGCTCGGCGGCCTCGGGCCGCTGGACCTGGAGCCGCACCCGCGCCTCGACCTCGGCCGGGCCGGCGGACGGGAGCACGAAATCCGAGGCGCCCCAGTCCGGCTGCAAGCCGGCAAGTCCGGCTTCTGGGATGATCACCATGATCTGCATCGACTCACCCGCGGCGCGCAGGGTCCGGCAGAGCGCCTGTGCCCTGGATAGGTCCCTGGTCGCGTCGATCAGCACGAGGTCTTTGCCGGGGACGCCGGCGAGGCTTGAGAGATCGAGAGGCGCTGTGGCGACGGTGTGCGCGAGATACTCGAGCGCGGGAAGGGCCTCCTTCGCTCCCCCGGCCCGGTTCGTCAGGCAGGCCAGCTCCGCCACCCTGCTCGTCTCACCTCCCCGTCGCCGCGGCCGCCGTTGTCGGTCGGGGCCACTGCGGGGTTGCGGCGACCGGAGCGCCACCGGCACCGTAGCATTCGCCCTGGAAGAGGGACAACGAGGAGCGTGCAGGGTGGTACGGGTCCGCATGTTCGCGCTGGTGCGCGAGGCCGCCGGGGTCGCTGAGGTCGAGGTGCCCGCCGGCCGGCTGGGCGACATCCTCGCCGGCTTGCGGGCCCGTTTCGGCGAGCGGTTCTCCAGCGCCGTCTCCACCGCCAGCGTGCTGGTCGACGGCGGCCGTTGCGGGGACATGGACGCGGAGGTGCCGGACGGGGTTGAGGTGGCGCTGCTGCCACCGTTCTCCGGCGGCTCCCGCTGATGCGGCGCCTGCTGATCGCGGGGCTGCTGGTGGTCGCGCTGGGGGTCGGCGCGGACTTCGCGGCCGCCAGGCTGTTCGAGAGCCGCGTCACCACGGCGCTGGAGCGCAAGTACGACCTCGGGCCGCGGCCGATCGTCCAGGTGCGTGACTTCCCCTTCCTTCCGCACCTGCTGACCGGACGGTTCTCGCGGATCGACCTGGCGGCCAGCGACGCCAAGGCCGAGGGGATCACCCTCCAGAGCGTCGAGGTGCACCTGCGCGGGATCCAGGTCTCGCGGTCCGCGATGCTCGGATCCGGCGGCAACGTGCGGGTCGACCACACCGACGGCCAGGTCGAGCTGGGCCAGTCGCAGATCAACAAGCTGCTCGCCGACCATCTCCAGGGCGGCACGGTGACCATCACCGCGAGCGGGGTCAAGCTGCGGGTGCAGTCCGAGATCCTGGGTCAGCGCGTCGAGGCGGTGGTGACCGGCCGGCTCGGCGCCCGCAACGGCCAGCTCGCCTTCCTCCCCGACAGCGTCGAGGTCGGCGGCGTGCGGAACGCGCAGCTCGAGAACCAGCTGCTGTCGCAGTTCAACTTCGACGTGCCGCTGCCGCAGTTGCCTGCCGACATCAAGGTCGACAAGGTGACCACCGGCCCGGGCTCGCTGACCCTGTCGGGCAGCGCCGGCGTGCTCGAAGTCGCGACCTGAGCCGCCTGCCACGTTGCCGGCGCACCGGGTCCCGACCGGTCCGGCCCGCGGACGGCCGGGACCCGGGGGCCGGGACCGTTCCCCCCGCGGGCGACCGCCGTTCCCCTTCGGGGGCCGGGACCGTTCCGCGACAGCGGGAGCCCGAGATCTCGGGCAAGCGAAAACCCAGGGGGTTCGGCGCGCACACGAGCAACGCCGCCTCGGTTGGACCAGGCCGAGGCCCCCTGGGTTCGGTGATCTGCTGTGGATTCCGCGGGCGGTACCCTGTCCCGCGATCAGGAGCGGGTCGCCCTATCGGGCAGTCACCTCGCGGGTCCCAAACGGTTTATGCAGTTGGACCACCTCCTTTCTCGCGTGCCGTCAGTAGGCCACACAAATGCCCGGGTGCGCAACGCAGTTACCATGACGAGATGAGCGCGATCCGCGAGACCAGCTCCGCCCGCGACGGGCGCTCCGGCGTCGTGGCCGTGCGCCGCCCGGACCTCGGCGTTCTCCTGCTGGAGGGCACCGACGTGCTCCGATACCTGCACTCGGTGTCGTCCCAGCACACCGAGGACCTCAGGCCGGGCGACGCCACCCAGGCGCTGCTGCTCTCGCCCAAGGGCAAGATCGAGTTCGCGTTCCGGATGGCGGTGCTGGAGGGCGGCGCGCTACTCGACACCGAGCTGGAGGCCGCCGGAGCGCTCGCCGAACGGCTCGCGCGCTTCGTGTTCCGCTACGACGTCAAGGTCCGCGACCTCGACGACGGTCGGCCGGGCGGCGGCGCGCTCGCCGCCCTGAGCCTGATCGGGGAGGGTGTGGACGGGGTGCTGGAGGCCGCCGGCCTGCCCGCCGCCCCCGCCGCGCCCGGCCGGGCAACGCTCGGCGACGGGCTGGTGGTGTACCGGACCGAGCTGGGAGTGGACCTCGTCGGCGCCGGTGCGGGTGCCGCCGCCGTGGCGGCGGACGCGCTGGAGAACGCCGGTGTGGCCTTCGCGCCGCTGGAGGCGTGGGAGCTGGCGAGGGTCGAGCGGGGCCTGCCGCGGTGGGGCGCCGAGCTGACCGACGACGTCCTGCCGGAGGAGGCCGGGCTGCTCGGCACCTACGTCCACATGGACAAGGGCTGCTACCCGGGCCAGGAGTCGGTCGCCAGGGTGCACAACCGAGGGCAGGTCCAGCGGCGACTCGCGGGACTCCGGTTCGACGAGCCCACCGAGCGGGCCGTCGTCGCTCCCCGGACGGAGCTGGTCACCGAGGACGGCCGTCGCGCCGGTCAGGTCCGCAGCGTGGTCCGGCACCCGCGGCTCGGGACCATCGCGCTGGCGTACCTTCGCGGCGTGGCCGGGACCGGAGACAGGGTGCGCGCGGGCGATCTCGGGGCGACCGTAATGGAACTCCCGTTTCACGCGGACGCGCCGAATCGTGAGCAGGCATCCCCGTCCACCTAATCGCCTTTCCCAACCGCCTGGACGCTTCTGGGAATTGAGGCGTCATTTTTTGGTTCTGGCGGTAGGAGTCGGGCGAGTTGGCGGTTACAATGCTCCGGCTCGCCAGCCTTGAGCAGTCCGGGGCAGGTTCGGCTCGGACTCCCGGAACTTCGAGAGCCCCGCAAACGACGCGGGGCGCTCAGGACTCGAGAAGGGCAGTCCAACACATTCCGGGCTCGGGGGATCGCTCGACGCGATCCTCCGGTCTGTAGGGGGGAAGCAAGGATGGGCGTCTCGGTGATTCGGGGCGGCAAGCGGCGGATCGACCGGGTCCTCGACCCTGTCTTCGTCGCCGACGTCGGTCGTCTGGAGCTGGAGGAGCTGCGCAGCCGCCGCGGTGAGGCGGAGGCCGAGGAGGAGGGCATCTCCTACCTGCGCCGCATGCTCCACGGGCGATTGGACATCCTCAAGGCCGAGCTGGCCCGCCGCAGCGGCGGCGAGCCCGAGCAGGACATGGGCGAGCTGGTCGCCGGCCTGCCCCTGATCCTGAGCGACGCCGGTCGGGGCAGCTTCACCGCCGTCCGCCGGATCCGGGTGCCGTTTCCCAACCGGAGGCCCCGGCGGCGCATCGAGCGCCTGGTCTCGGACGAGACCATCGCCCGCCTTCCCGAGCTGGACACCGCCGAGATCACCAGGGCTGTCGAGATCCTGAGCCGTGAGGAGGCGGCGTTGTCAGCGAACCGCCAGGCCGTGCACCGGGTCGTCGACGTGCTGCGCGGCGAACTGGCCCGCCGCTACCGGGACGGAACCGCGAGCGTCGCCAAGCTGCTGGAGTGAGCCCGATCACCGGGAGGAGCCGGCCGGGATGGACGGGACACGGGCCCGCCCACCGGCCTGGGTGTCGCCGCCTCTATCGCACAACCCGCTCGAACATCTCAAGATCCTTGAAGGGTGCTCCGATCGATACTCTGCGGACTCACGTCCGTTGCGTTCGATCGAGCGCCCCTGCGGCGGCGGCAACGGGGCCGCCGCGCAGCGGGGCATCAGCCAGGGCGGTGACCAAGCTGCTAGCGCGGACGCGCTTGGCGCTCAGACGGGTGCTGGTGGCCGATGACGACGACGCCGCTCGCCGGCTCCTCTGCACGCTGCTCGATCTCCGCGAATTCGGCCTGCTCGAGGCCACCGACGGGGCCGCCGCCGTCGAGCTCGCCCGGGCCGAGCGTCCCGACCTGGTGATCCTCGACCTGCCCGCCACCTCGGGCGGCATGACCGGCATCGCGACCTGCCGCGCGATCCGTGCGGACGCGGAGCTCACCGCCACCAAGATCGTGATCATCTCCGAGCACGACCGGCCTGGCGACCGCGTCGCCGCCCACGCCGCTGGGGCAGACGCCTACCTCGCCAAGCCGTACTCGCCGCTCGCCCTGCTCGACCACGTCCAGCGGCTCACCCGGAGATAGGTGCCAGCATGGATCCAGCGACCCGATACCTGACCGAGCTCGAAGCGGCCCAGCGCCAGCTCCTGGTCTTCGCGAGGGAGCTGAACCTGCTCTACCAGGCTGAACGGGCCAGGGGCGCACAGCTCGAGGAGGCGCTTCGCCGGCTGGAGGACTCCTACCTCGACATGGTCAGGACACTCGCCTTCGTGGTCGAGGCCAAGGACCCGACCACGCGCGCGCATCTGGACCGGACCCATGACTACGCGACCGCGCTCGCCGAGGTGGTCGACTCCGACCTCGCCGACGACGCCTGCCTGCGCTACGGCTTCCTGCTGCACGACGTCGGCAAGGTGGGGGTGCCCGAGGCGATCCTCAACAAGCCCGGCCCGCTCACCGAGGAGGAGTGGCTGATCATGCGCATGCACCCCGAGATGGGGGTGCAGATGGTCGCGGGCATCAAGTCGCTCGGCCCGGCGGTCGAGGTCATCCGTTCGCACCACGAGCGCTGGGACGGGCTCGGCTACCCGGCTGGCCTGGCCGGCGAGCGGATCCCGCTCAGCGCGCGCATCTTCGCGGTCTGCGACGCCTTCGACGCGATGACCTCGGACCGCCCCTACCGGACCGCGCTCCCGTTTGACCAGGCGGTCGGGCAGATCCAGGCGGGCAGCGGCACGCAGTTCGACCCCGACATGGTCGACGCCTTCCTGTCGATCGCCGGCCTCGATGCGCTGCACGCCTCGCTCCACGCCCGCGACAACGGCAGCCGCGTGCGCGAGCGGATCCTGGCCCGGTAGCGAAGGCGCGCCGTCCGGCGATACGCTCGGGACCCCATGCAGGTCATCGTTGAGGTCGAGCGTTCCGGGTTCGTGGAGAGCCAGCATCCCGGCGCCGTCGCGGTCGCCGACGCCGACGGCTCGCTGATCGCCAGCCTCGGCGATCCGCAGCTCACCATCTATCTCCGCTCCTGCGCCAAGCTGCTCCAGGCGATCGCCGTGCACGGCCTCGGGGTCGACGAACAGCTCGGGCTGGACGAGGTCGCCCTGGCCGGGGCGGCCGGCTCCCACTCCGGCGAGCCGGTGCACGTCGCCTCCGTCCGCAAGGTGCTGGCCGCCGCCGGGCTGGACGAGAGCGCCCTGCGCTGCCCGGCCGCGCTCCCGGAGAACGCCGAGGCCAGGCGAGCCGTGGAGAGCCCGGCGCCCGTCTACCACAACTGCTCGGGCAAGCACGCCTACATGCTCGCCGGCGCGGTATCCCGCGGCTGGGAGATCGAGCGCTATGTCGAGCCGGAGCACCCGCTCCAGGCGGTGGTCTCGGACACGGTCGCCGACTTCGCCGGCGCCGCCATCGAGCACGTCGGGGTGGACGGCTGTGGCGTCCCGGTCCACGCGATGCCGCTGGCCGCGCTGGCCACCGCGTACGCGCGCATCGGCCAGCGCGCCGCCGCGGGGGACGGTCCGGCGGCCGCCCTGGTCGAGGCTGTCCTTCGGCACCCGGTGATGATCTCGGGCACCGGCAAGCTCGACACGCTGCTGCTGGAGGTCACCGGCGGGCGCGTGCTCAGCAAGGCCGGCGCCGAGGGCGCCTCGGCCGCCGTGAACCTCGCCACCAACCAGGGCGTCGCGGTGAAGGTCCTCGACGGCGCCCCGCGCGCCCGAGGTCCCGCCCTGGTCGCCGCCCTCCAGGCCCTCCGCTGGCTCGACGACCGCGAGCTGGAGGCCATGCGCGAGGCCGCCACCACTCCGGTCCTCGGCGGTGGCGAGCCCGTCGGCACCGTCCGCCCCGCCACCATCGACCTGACCCCCGCGGAGTAGGTCGGGGTCACGGCGGGAGGGGGTTTCCCGCTCCTTCGGTGCTTGCTGTGCTTGCAGAGTGCTTGCAAAAGTTGCACAGAGCGGTTAGGATGCTCTGCGTTCAGGTGAGTTCATCGGCGAGTTCCTCGAGGAGGACGGAGTGCGCAGGGGAGTCGAGCAGCTCGACCCGACCGGGGCGGTTCGCGACGTCGGCCGCTACATCCGCGAGCAGCGGCGTCAGGCTGAGCTCTCCCTTCGCAACCTGGCCAGCCAGGCGGGGGTGTCCAACCCCTACCTGTCGCAGATCGAGCGGGGGCTGCGCCAGCCCTCCGCCAAGATCCTCAAGGACATCGCCAAGGCGCTGCGGATCAGCGCCGAGACGCTGTACCTGCGGGCGGGCATCCTCGATGCCGAGTCAGAGGATGGCGACCTGGTCACCGCGATCCTTCGCGAGCCGCGGCTCACCGAACGGCAAAAACAAGTCCTGATCGAGATCTACGAGTCGTTTCGAGCCACGTCAGAGGTGAACCCTGAATCAGACGGGGCTCGTGGCGCGGCGGGAACCGCCGACCCCACCACCTGAGAGGAGCCGTTCTCAATGGCAACCATCGAGTCCAGGGACCCGAAGCAGGCGCTGTACGCCGTCGCAGGCGTCGCCGACCTGGCCGTCTCCACCATTCGCCACCTGCCCGACGAGGCGCAGAAGCTGCGCAACCGCCTGCCCGACGAGGCGCAGAAGCTGCGCAGCCGGTTCCCCGAGGGCGCGGCCCGGGCCTACGGCAGCCTTGTCGAGCGGGGCGAGTCGCTGGTCAGCTCGATCCGCGGTTCTCGCTCGACCCAGCGCGCCAGCCGCGCGACCCGCGTGGCCGTGAACTCCACCAAGGCCGCCGGGACGCGCGCGAGGAACGAGGCGCGCTCCACCCGGAGCGCGGCCAAGGGCGCCTCGACCACCGTGCGGCGCGCCGCCGCCGAGGACGCCAAGGCCGCGAAGTCGGCCACCGACAAGCTGGGCGAGGACCGGTAACACCGGGCACGACCAGGGGAGGTCCCTGGTAGACCAGGGTCTTCCCATCGCGACGAGCGGCCGGTTCCCATGCTGGGAGCCGGCCGTTTCGCATGCGCGGAGCATGCGTTTTCGCACACGCGGCGCATGCGCGGCCGGGTGGGCCCACGCCCCGGGGCGCGACCGGCGCTTGCCGGCCAAGCCTCGGTATGGTGGGTGTACCGGGGCCAATCACCAGAAAGCGACTTGGCCGGTCCTCCCGGCCCCCCGATAGCATGATCCGGCTGAGCAGCGACGAGATCCCGGCTCCGCAACCGCGAAGCCGGTCCGACCAGGGAGAACCGAGTGCCGGCGAGTGGCGAGCTTCGAGAGGCCGAATCCGAGTCGGAGTACGAGGGTGTCCGCCGTGTCGCAGTGCTGTCCGTCCATTCCTCACCCCTGGCGATCCCTGGAGTCGGCGACTCCGGGGGGATGAACGTCCACATCCGCGCGCTGGCGAGCGAGCTGGCGCGGGCGGGTGTCGAGTCCGACCTCTTCACCCGCGCGACCTCGCCTGACGACCCTCCCGTGGTCGAGGTTGAGCCCGGAGTCCGGGTGCTTCACCTGCCGGCCGGGCCGCTCGAGCCGATCCCCAAGCAGGCGCTCCCCCGCTACCTGTGCGCGTTCCTCTGCTCGCTGCTGCGGGCCGGTGAGCGCCACGGCCCGTACGACCTGCTGCACAGCCACTACTGGGTCTCGGGATGGGTCGCCAGACTGGCGCGCGAGCGCTGGGACAGCCCGGTGGTGCACTCCTTCCACACCCTCGGCCGGGTCAAGAACGGCAGCCTCGCCGAGGGCGAGGAGCCCGAGCCGCCGTCCAGGCTCGCCGGCGAGGAGCGGGTGGTGGCGACCGCCGACTGCCTCACCGCCGCGACCCCCGCCGAGGCAAGGCAGCTCATCGAGCTGTACGGCGCGCCGCCGTCCAAGGTCAGGGTGGTCCCGCACGGCGTCGACCGCGAGCGCTTCCACCCCGGGGACCGGCGCGCCGCCAGGGCGGAGCTGGGCGTTCGGCGCCGCCACGTGCTTGCCTTCGTCGGGCGGCTCCAGCCGCTCAAGGCGCCCGACGTCGCGGTCAAGACCCTGGCCGTGCTGACCCGCGACTATCCCGACCTGGACGTCGAGCTGCTGGTGGTCGGCGGTCCCTCCGGCAACGGCATGAACGAGCCCCGCCGGCTTGCTCGTCTGGCGCGGGAGCTGGGCGTTGCGGACCGGGTGCGGTTCGAGCCGGCCCGGCCGAACGAGACGCTCGCCACCGTCTATCACGCCTCCGATCTGCTGCTGGTGCCATCGCGCTCGGAGTCGTTCGGGCTGGTGGCTCTGGAGGCGCAGGCCTGCGGCACTCCGGTGATCGCCGCCAGGGTCGGCGGCCTCAACCACGCCGTCGGCGACGGCACCACCGGTCGGCTGCTGGTGTCCCACGACCCGCGGGAGTGGGCGGCGGCGATCGCGCCACTGCTGCGGCACCCGGGGAAGCTCGCGGCGATGAGCCAGGCCGCCGCGCGCTTCGCCGGGGTCCACGGCTGGGACGTGACCGCCGGCAAGCTGCTCGACACCTACTCGGAGCTGCTTCAGACCCGCGCCGACCTGGTCCTCGAGCAGAGCTGCTGAGCCATGCTGCCGGTCGGCAGGGCCCTGGCGATCGGCGCGCATCCCGACGACGTCGAGCTTCAGGCCGGCGGCACGCTCGCGGCCTGGGTGCGGGATGGCGTCCACGTCGAGCTTGCGTGCCTCACCGCCGGCGAGAAGGGCACCGACGACCCCTCGGCGAGCCCCGCGGAGGTCGCCCGCACCCGCCAGCTCGAGACGCTCGCCGCCGCCGCCGAGCTGGGCCTGGCCGGCGTGCACTGGCTCGGCGCCACCGACGGCGAGCTGGAGGTCACGCTCGCGCTGCGGGTCGCGGTCGCGCGGCTGGTGCGCCAGTTGCGGCCGGACGTGGTGGTCGGGCACGACCCCTGGCGCCGCTGGCTGCTGCACCCCGACCACCGCGCCGCCGGGTTCCTCACGGTCGACGGAGTGATCGCGGCGCGCGATCCGCTCTACGCGCCCGAGCTGGCGTCAGAGGGGCTGGCGCCGCACCGGCCGCACTCGGTCCTGCTGTTCGGCACGGACGCGCCCGACGAGGTGGTCGACATCAGCGACACGATCGATGCCAAGCTCGCCTCGCTCCGGGCCCACCGCAGCCAGATCGAGGACACCGCCGACCTCGATCGCCGCGTCCGCTCGTGGAACGCGGCCATCGGCGCGGAGTTCGGCCTGCCGATGGCCGAGGCGTTCCACCTGCTCGACACCCGCGGCCGCTGACCCACGGGCGGTGACCCATGGCCGTTGGCCCACGGCCGTTGACGCCGGGCCCCAGCCGGCCGCGTCAGTCGTCTCCGGCGGGCACGGCGTTGCGGCGCCGCCTTCGGCCGCCCGAGGAGGCGGGGCGCGGCTCCCACTGGAACCTGCGGGTCGCCACGATCGTGCCGCCGAGCGCCCACAACGCGATCACCGCGAGGTCGTGCCAGCGGAACCCGCTGCCCTGGGTGTAGGGGCTGAAGCTGGCCTGCATCGCCTCGGCGAAATGCTTCGCCGGGAAGATCCCGCCGAGGTTCTGGAGCCAATGCGGCGCCGTGTCGAGCGGGAAGAAGATGGACGAGATGAAGGCGATCGGCAGCCAGGTGAAGTTCGCCATCGCCGGGGCCGCCTCGCCGTTGGGGCAGACGGCCGCCAGCGCGAGCCCGAGCGCGCAGAAGCCGATCGTGCCCACCAGCAACGTGACCAGCGCCGCCGGCAGCAGGTGCCAGATCAGTTTCACGTGAAACACGAGGACCCCCGCACCGACCATCAGCACGGCGGCGACCAGCGCGGCGAAGGTCGCCTGGATCACCCGGCCGGCAACGTAGACCCAGGCCGGCATCGGCGTCCCGCGCAGCCGCTTGAGGACGCCGTCGTCGCGGGCGATCGCCACCGAGGTGGCCAGGTTCACGTAGGTGGCCGAGACCGCCGCGAACACCAGGATGCTCGGCGTGAAGAACTGGGCGAAGCGGATGTCACCGCGTTCGGCGATCCGCTGGCCGCCCTGGAGCGAGTTGAACAGCAGCAGGAACATCAGCGGGAAGGCGATGGTGAAGAACGCGGAGAACGGGTTCCGCCAGAAGAGCAGGTTCTGGTAGCGGAACTGGCGCACGAGCAGCGGCACGGTTCCCGGTCGCCGTCCGGCGGTCCGGGGCGCGGCGGGGCCCGGCGCGGCGGGCGCGACGTCAGCCATTGATGACCTCCTCGGCCGCCTCGCTGCGCGCGTTGTGCACGAAGGGATGGGTGTCCCCGGTGAGCTGGAGGTAGATGTCCTCCAGCGACGGCCTGGTCACGGTCAGGGCCTCCAGCTCCTCGCCGCGGCCGACCGCCCAGCCGGTGAGCCGGTTGAGCGCAACCGTCGGGGTGGTGGTGCGAAGGACCACGTGGTGCTCCTGGAGCTGCGGTGTGGCCGGCAGGCCGGACGGCAGGTCCGCCAGCGACAGCCCAACCGGCAGCCGGAAGCTGATCACCGCCTCGGCCACGTCGCGGCCACCCAGCGACTCCGGGGTCCCCTCCGCCACGATCGCGCCGCCGGACAGCACCACCACGCGGTCGGCGAGGTTCTGGGCCTCGTCCATGTAGTGGGTGGTGAGCAGGATGCTCTTGCCGAGCGACCGGAGGTTGTCGACCAGCTCCCAGGAGCGCCGCCGCGCGGAGGGGTCGAAGCCGGTGGTGGGCTCGTCGAGGAAGATCAGGTCCGGGTCGCCGACGATGCCGAGCGCCAGGTCGAGCCGGCGCCGCTGGCCGCCCGAGAGGGCCTTGACGCGGGTGTCGGCCTTCTCGGTGAGGCCTACCAGCTCGATGACCTCGTCCACGCCACGCGGGCGGGGGTAGTAGCCGCCGTAGAAGTAGACGATCTCCCTGACGCTCAGGTTCCTGTCCAGCCCGGACGACTGGAGCACGATCCCGATCCGCTCGCGGAAGTCCCTGCCGGCGGTCTCGGGGTCCATGCCAAGGACCTGGACCTCCCCGCCGGACCGGGGCCGGAACCCCTCGAGGATCTCGACCGTGGTGGTCTTGCCGGCGCCGTTGGGCCCGAGCATTGCCAGGCACTCGCCCTCGGCGACCTCGAACGAGATCCCTGCGACCGCCTCAACGTCTCCATACCGCTTCCGGAGGTCGGCGACCTCGATCGCGGTGCCTGCCATGTGCCTTCGTTCCTCCCGCGCGACGTCGATCCGGGGCCGTGTTCGTCGTGTTCGCCGGCCTGAGCAAGGATAATCTCTGCCCCGATGCCACGCCGGCAATCGGCCGGACGATTGATCTTGGGGACATGGAGGTGGAGACCACGGGCGGGAACCGTCAGTCGCTGGACTCCGGCCGCCCCGAGCCGGAGGAGGTGCGATCCGCCGCGCTCACCGCCGTGGAGTCGTTCCTGGCCGACACCGGCGTCAACGCCGAGCGGCTCGGGGATGGCGAGTGGTTTGTCGTGCTCGCCGGCGAGCGCAAGCTCGGCATCGGCGTGCACCTGGTGGTGGGGGACCGGACCCTGCGGATCGAGTCGTTCTTCATGCGCGCGCCCGAGGAGCAGCACGCCCGGCTGTTCCGCGACCTCCTGCTGCGGCAGGCGTCCAGCTACGTCCTGCGCTTCACGCTCGACGAGAACGGCGACCTGTTCGTGGTCGGGCAGGTCCCGCTGCTGGCGGTGACCCCGGCGGAGGTCGACCGCATCGTCGGCTCCGTGCTGGAGCTGTGCGACAACGCCTACCTGCCGTCGATCGAGATCGGCTTCGCCTCCAGCATCGCCGCCGAGCGGGCATGGCGGGAGCGCCTCGCGGCCGGTGGCGAGCGGGAGACTGGGTAGACTCCAGAGCGAACATCCTCGTTCCACCCGGAGGACGCACGTGCCACTGACCGCTGAGTCCGTCGTGACGGCAATGGCCAGGCCGGAAGGCAAGAAGGCGATGCTGCTCGTCATGGACGGGCTGGGTGGCTACCGGACCGTCGAGCGCGGCTCGGAGCTGACCGAGGCCAGCACCCCGAACCTGGACCGGCTCGCCTCCGAGGGCTCGCTCGGGCTGCACGACCCGGTGACCAGAGGCATCACCCCTGGCTCGGGCGCCGGCCACCTGGGGCTGTTCGGCTACGACCCGCTCGCGTACGAGATCGGTCGCGGGGCGCTGTCCGCCGCCGGGATCGGCTTCCAGCTCGAGCCAGGCGACGTCGCCGCCCGGGTGAACTTCTGCACGCTCGCGCCGGACGGGACCATCGCAGACCGCAGGGCCGGCCGCCTGCCCACCGAGCAGGCGTCCAGCATCGCCGAGCTGCTCAGCCGAGAGGTCCATCTGGAGGGCGCCGAGCTGTTCGTCCAGCCCGAGCGCGAGCACCGCGGCCTGCTGGTGCTGCGCGGCAAGGGGCTCGACCCGGCGATCGCCGACACCGACCCGCAGCGCGAGGGCGTCCCACCGGACCCGCCGCGGGCCCTGACCCCTGAGGCCAAGCACACCGCCGACCTGGTCTCCAGCGTGCTCGACCAGGCACGCTCGCTGCTCGCGGACCGCGACCGCGGCAACTTCCTGCTGCTGCGCGGCTTCGACACCCACAGGCAGCTGCCGTCGTTCCCCGAGCGCTACAAGCTGCGCGCGCTCGCGGTCGCCGCCTACCCGATGTACCTGGGGATCTCGCGGCTGCTCGACTTCGATACGCACAAGGTCGACGGCGCGGCGCCGGAGGAGGTCGAGGCGGTGGATCGGCTGCTGCCCGATTTCGACTTCGTGTTCATGCACGTGAAGAAGACCGACTCGGCGGGTGAGGACGGCGACTTCGAGCGCAAGGTCGCCGCCATAGAGGAGGTCGACGCGCTGGTCCCGAGGATCCTCGACGCCGGCGTCGAGGTCCTTGCGGTGACCGGGGATCACTCGACCCCCGCGCAGATGGCCGCCCACTCCTGGCACCCGGTGCCGGTGCTGCTGTGGGGCGGGACCGCCGCAGCCGACGGGCTGCCGAAGTTCGACGAGGTGAACTGCGCTCGCGGCTCGCTCGGCCGTTTCGAGGCCAAGCACCTGCTGCCGCAGTTGCTGGCGGCGGCCGACCGGCTGACCAAGTACGGAGCATGACTGGAACCTGACCAGGGGGCGGACATGGGAGCCGTACCGTGAAGGGCGTCGTGCTGGCCGGCGGGACCGGGACCCGCCTGCATCCGTTGACCCGGATCACCAACAAGCACCTGCTGCCGATCTACGACCGGCCGATGGTCACCTACGCCATCGAGGCGCTGGTCTCCGCCGGCATCACCGACATCATGCTGGTCACCGGCGGCACCCACGCGGGCGAGTTCCTGCGCCTGCTCGGCAATGGGCACGAGTACGGCATCGCCCGCCTGCTCTACGCCTACCAGGAGCGCCCCGGCGGGATCGCCGAGGCGCTCGGGCTCGCCGAGCGGTTCGTCGACGGCGACCGCGTCCTGGTCATGCTGGCCGACAACGTGGTCGAGCACTCGATCCGGCCGCTGGTCGAGAACTTCGCGGTCCAGCCGGAGGGCGCCAGGATCCTGCTCGCCCGCATCGACGACGCCGCCCACCTGCGGCACCTCGGCGTGCCGGCGTTCGACGACGGCGACCGGGTGGTCCGGATCGTCGAGAAGCCGGACGAGCCGGCCAGCAGCCTCGCGGTCACCGGCATCTACTGCTACGACGAGACCGTGTTCGACGTGATCCCGACGCTGACCCCCTCACAACGGGGTGAGCTGGAGATCACGGACGTCAATAACTTTTTCGTATCGAAGGGCACCATGGAGTACGACGTGCTCGACGGGTTCTGGGGCGACGCCGGCGAGTCGATCGACGCCTACTACCAGGTCAACGACTTCGTGCGGCGACACGGCGCGAACAAGGGGTAAGCGCGCAGCAAGCGGCTCACCGTTCAATTGGTTTTTCCGGGCATGGTTGTTGTAAAAGACAGCCTGTGTGTCGCGTGCCATCCCGAGGAGTGCCCCTGTGACCGCTACCGGACAGCCCCTGCCGCTCTCACCCACGGCTCTCGCTCATGACAAGTGGTTGAGTCGGTTCCGGACCATCCTGGTCATCATCCTCGGCGGTACCGTGACGGGCATCGGCATGCTGGCGTTCTACACCAGCTTCGAGGCCATCAAGTCCTACGCCGAGCGCTCCAGCGGGATCTCGCCACAGCACGCCTGGGCCATCCCGCTGCTGGTCGACTCGTTCATCGTGGTCGCCACCGGCGCGGACCTGTGGTTCACGACCACCAAGCAGCAGCGGCGGGTCTGGGAGATCTACTGGCCGAAGGCGCTGCTCGCCGGCGCCGCCGGAGTCAGCTTCATCCTCAACGTCGCGCACGCGGAGTCGGGCAACTGGGCGGCGCGCGGCGTCGCCGCGATCCCGCCCGCCGCCCTGATCCTCGGCGTCGAGCTGCTGATGATGGTGCTCCGCCGCGCGACCACGATCCGCGCCGCCAGATTCCAGGCGGAGCTCGACAAGCAGCAGCTCGAGCTGGCCGCACTCCAGGCGCCGCCGGTGCCGGTGCGTGGCGAGATCACTCGCAAGCCACGCAAGCGCCGCGAGATCCCGGTGCCGACCGCCGAGGTCGTCGCCACCGAGCAGCCGGAGAGCGCGCCGGAGGCGGAGAGCACCAAGGCGGCGGCGACCGCGACGGTCGCCGCCGAGACAGCCCGCACCGCCGCCGAGACCGCCCGCACCGCCGCCGAGACCACCAGGCCCACCGGACCCACCGCCGCCGCGGCCACCAGGCCCACCGGACCCACCGCCGCCGCGGCCACTGGGGCCACCGGGAACGGGTCTCGCGACACCACCGCCGCGGGCGCCGGGAACGGGTCTCGCGACCACGGTCGGGACCCAGCGCGGGACCCCGGTCGCGACCCCAACGTGCCGATCTTCACGCCCGCGACCCCGACGGCGGACAAGCAGCGCCCGTCGTCGACCCGGCCCGCCACCGCCAGGGCGGCGACCACCGCGCCGAGCAAGGCGGCCTCGGGCGTCTCCAAGCCCGTGGTCCGGCCCGACGCGCCCGAGGCCGGCAACGGCGACCGCTCGGTGTTCACCTCGACGAGGCTCCGCGGCGGCAAGCGCCCCGGCGCGCTCGACAAGAACGGCAAGCCGCTGACGCCCTACGTGGTCGCCGCGCGGATCCTCGACGAGCGCGACTCCAAGGAGTCGCTCACGCCGGAGCAGTTGGTGCGCGCGCTCGCGGACGAGGGCCTGAACGTCACCCCGAGCACGGCCGAGGAGCTGCTCGGCGAGCTGCGCCCGCGGGCGTCGAGCCGGACGCCCTCGCAGCGCTCCACCGCCGCCCGCTGAGCCGGGCGTGACGCCGCTCACCGGACCGGCGTGCCGCCCTCTGGGATCAAGGCGCTCAGCGCCTTGCCCTCGAACTCGGGCGCGATCGCGTCCATGATCACCTCGTCGTAGCGCCTGCCCATGAACACGGTGGCGCCTCGGCGGCGGCCGACCTCGCGGAAGCCCGCCTTGGCGTAGGCGCGGAGCGCGGCCCGGTTCCACTCCCAGGCGCGCAGCTCGACGTTGTAGAGCCCGAGCACGGTGAAGGCCCATTCGAGCACCAGCCGGGTGGCCTCGGTGCCGAGGCCCTGGCCGCGCCGCTCGCCGAGCAGGATCCCGAAGGTCGCCCGGCCGGAGCGGTGGTCGACGGCGACCAGGCTGGCGGTGCCGACCGGCGCGAGGTCCTCGAGGTCGTAGATGGTGAAGACCGTCTGGCCGTCGCGGGCGCGGCTGGCCTGCTCGTACCAGTCGCGCTCGGCCTCCTCGGTCGTCACCACGTACATGCCGATGCCGTTGGCGACCTCGCGGTCGTTGATCCAGCGCTGATAGGTCGGGACGAGGTCGGCGCGCAGCGGACCGAGCCCGACCCGGTCGCCGCTGATCACCAGGTGAGGCTCGACGGCAGATGGGGTCCGCGGCTCCGGGGTGTCAGGGGTGGAGCTGGTCACGGTGACCTCCCTTGGAGCGGCTGCCGCCATCACCGTGACCCGCCTCCAGGCGCCAGTCAAAGCGATTTCCCTGGGGCTCAGCCGCGTGCGGGCCGCCGCCGGTCGACCTTAGAACCCGAACAGGGAGTGCTCGTAGCGGTCCTTGGGCGGGGCGACCTGCCTGACCGTGTCGGCGACCAGCACGGGAACCGCGTTGGAGGCGCCAGGGTCCGCGACCTTGCCGGACGGGACCACGCGGCCCTCGACCTCGAGCCACTGGTCGGCCGCGCGCTTGACCGTGTCGCCGTGGACGGTCAGCTCGACCACCTCGGCGTCGGCGGCGCAGCAGTACATCGCGAAGCGCGCGAGCAGGTAGCCGTCGCCGTGGTTGGGGGCGACGAAGCCGAGCAGCCGCACGCGCACACCGTTCAGCGAGTGGCGCTCGTCGTAGAGGGCGCGGTAGGTGAACTCGCTCAGGTCCATCGGGACGGCCCCGTCAACCGCGGCGCCGACCGGCGGCATCGAGCCCTGGTCGCCGCCGCCGCCCGACGCCGGGGCGCGCCGTCCGGCCGCGTAGGAGCCGAGCGCCGGCGGCGCCACCAGGATCAGCACCAGCACGGGCAGCACCAGCAGCCAGCCGATCCGCGACGCCCCGTGGGCGCCGTGCCCATGGTCGTGCCCGGCGTCGGTCCCCGCCGTGGGTTCCCCGGCCCCCGCGGACCCCGCCGTCCGTGCCCCGACCCCCGCGGACCCCGCGGACCCCGCCGTGGGTGCCCCGGCCCCCTCCGCCGCACCCCGGCCGCGAGCGCCGGTCAGCAGGGCGGTGCCGCCGAGGGCGAGCAGGACCAGGCCGCTCGCGAGCAGCAGCGGGCGGATCCCGGCGCGCACGTACGACAGGGTCAGGTCGCTGCGACCGAGGAAGGCGGCCATGGCGCCGACCGCGAGCAGCATGGTCCCCTGGGTGCGCCGGTCGGTCACAGGAGCCACCGCCCGACCAGCAGTCCGCAGGCGACCGCCGTCACGAAGGTCAGGGCCGGGAAGCGCAGCGCGAAGCGGCGCCCGAAGACGCCTGCCTGCATGGCGATCAGCTTGACGTCCACCGCCGGACCGACCACCAGGAACACCAGCCGGGCAGTGAGCGAGAACTGCTGGAGGCTCGCGGCCACGAAGGCGTCCGCCTCGGAGCAGATCGCCAGCAGCACCGCCAGCAGCCCGAGCGCGACCGCCGCGAGCAGATGGTTGTCGGCGACGACGTCGAGCACGCCGCGCGGGACCACCACCTGGAGGGTCGCCGCCGCCATCGCGCCCACCACCAGCCAGCCCCCGGCCTCGAGGAAGTCGTGGCGGGCGGTGTGGCTGAACGAGGCCAGGCGGCCGAGACCCTCGGGCAGCGAGCGCCGCCCGCCGCCGAGCGGCAGGCCGCGCCCGACTCTGGTCCAGATCAGGCCGACCACCACCGAGGTGAGCAGCGAGCCGAGGAACCTGCCGAGGACCATCTCTGGCCGCCCGGGGAAGGCGACCGCGGTGGCCACCAGCACGACCGGGTTGATGGCCGGCGCCGAGAGCATGAAGGCGAGCGCGGCGGCCGGCGCGATCCCGCCGGCCGCCAGGCGCGCGGCGATCGGCACCGAGGCGCATTCGCAGCCGGGCAGCGCCGCGCCCGCGAGGCCCGCGGCGGGCACGGCGAGCAGCGGCCGCCTGGGCAGCGCCCTGGCGATCCAGGCAGGCGGCACCAGCGCGGCGATGGCGCCGCTCAGCAGCACGCCGAGGACCAGGAACGGCAACGCCTGGATGGTGATCGACACGAAGATGGTCGACCAGGTCCGCAGGGCGGGGCCCGAGAGCGCGCCGGCGACCAGGTCGCGACCGCCGAGGGCCAGAACGATGAGTAGCAGCAGCAGCCTGCCGTCGAGCCGCGGCAACCGCCTGCGCCCTGCCCGTGCGGCCTGGTCGGGGGGAGCGGCTTCGAGCGTCGCCTCCGCGAGGCGGTCCGGCACCGGCGGCGGCACCGTCAGGTCCCGTTGGCGCCGATCGTCGACGGTCCGGTGACGGGCAGGGTGACCGTGAAGGTCGATCCCTTGCCGAGCCTGGAGCCCACGGTGACGGTGCCGCCGTGCGATTCGGCGACGTGCCTGACGATCGCGAGGCCCAGCCCTGTGCCGCCCGTCTGGCGGGCGCGCGCCTTGTCCACCCGGTAGAAGCGCTCGAAGATGCGCGGCAGCTCCTTGGCCGGGATGCCCTCGCCGGTGTCGCCCACCTCGAGCACCACCTTGCCGTCGATCGAGTCCAACCGGATCCGGACGGTACCACGCGGGCCGGTATAGCGCAGGGCGTTGTCCACAAGGTTCGACAGCAGCAGGCTGAGCTGGGCGCGGTCGCCGCGGACCATCGAGCCCGGCCGCAGCTCGGTCCGCAGCCGGATGCGACGCTCCTCGGCCCGCTCGCCATAGGTCTCGGCCACCTCTTTGACCAGCCCGACCATGTCGACCGGCTCGGCGTCCAGGGTGCCGCGCTCCAGCCTCGACAGGTCGAGCAGGTCGCGGACCAGCAGGTCGAGGCGCTCGGCCTCGCGCCCGATCCGGTTGACGAAGCCGAGGGCGACCTCGGGCTCGTCGGGGAGCGCGCTCTCCAGCGTCTCGGCCAGCGCGCGCAGCGCGGCCACGGGCGTCTTCAGCTCGTGGGAGGCGTTGGCGACGAAGTCGCGGCGCAGCACCTCGATCCGGCGCCGCTGAGTGATGTCGCTGAGGGTCACCACGGTCCGCCCGGTCGGGCCCCGGTCGGCCAGCGGGAAGGCGCGCAGGGCCAGCGTGCGGTGCTCGGGCAGGACCACGGTGACGGTGCCGGTGACCGGCGCCCGCTTGGAGGTGGCCTCCTCGGCCAGCTCGGCGATCTGCACGATCCCGATCACCCGCCGGAGCGGCAGGCCGGGGCGCAGGTCGTCGGCGAGCCCGAACCATTCGCGCGCGGTCGGGTTGGTGACCAGCAGGCGCCCGGCCCCGTCGAGCAGCAGGATGCCGTCGTCGAGCGCGTCGAGGATCTGGCCGGCGCGGTCGCGGTCCTCGGTCAGCTCCTCGACGCGGTCGCGGAGCCGCGGGATCATCGCGTTCAGCTCGGCGGTCAGTTCGTGGACGTCGGGGGAGCCGCTCCAGCGCCAGCCGGGCACGCCGATCCTGGCGAGCCGCTCGAGCGCGCGGAGCAGCCCGCCGAGCGCGCCGCCGATCGACCTGGCCGACAACAGCGACAGGACCACGGCGAGCCCGAGCAGCAGCACCGAAGCCACCACCAGCGGGGTGGTGACCTGGCCCCGCTGGAGCGCCACCGCCGCCACGATGGCCGCGACCGCGAGCGCCAGATAGCCGGTCAGCAGCTCACCGACCAGCTTGGGAAGTCGCATCGTCCGCCTCGCTACCGCTCGATCTGGGCCCGGACCGCCTTGGGCGGGACCAGCTCTCGGACCTCACCGGTGACGATGAAGACCACCTGCTCGCCGATGTCGACGGAGTGGTCGCCAAGGCGTTCGAGGTAGCGCGCGACCAGGACCGTCCGGCTCGCCCACGGGCCCGGCGGCGTGCCGCGCTCGTCCGCGAGCCGCTCGATCTGGTGGAAGACCAGCTCGTTGAGCTCGTCCAGCGGCTGGTCCATGATCGGCAGCCGCTCGGCCAGCTCGACGTCGCGCCGCTCGAAGCACTCGAAGGCGGCGGCCATCAGCGCCTTGGCGTGCTCGCCCATCTCGGCCAGGGTCTGCTGGATCTCGGGGACCACCGGGTGGCCGGCGCCGATCCTGACGAATCGCGCCATGTTCACGCACAGGTCGCCCATCCGCTCGATGTGCGAGTTCAGGTGCAGGATGCCGGCGACCAGGCGGAGGTCCTTGGCGACCGGCGCCTCCAGCGCCAGCGTCCGCAGGATCTCCTCTTCGACCTCGACGTAGGTGGTGTCGAGCAGCTTGTCGCGGACGATGACCTCGTCGGCGAGGTCGCTGTCGGACTCGGCGAGGGCCTCCAGGGTGCGGTCGAGCTGCGACCGCACGACCTGGCCCATCTGGGCGAGCTTCGCCTCCAGGCCCTCCAGCCGTTGCTCGAACGTCGCGCGCACGCCCACTCCCCGTTACCAGGCCTTTCAGCTCTTCAGGCTCATCGTACGCGGCGGTCGAACGCTACGCGGTCAAGCGCGTAGCGCGAGGGGAAACGGGAGGTGAAGGTTGATCGGAAAGCCCCCGAGCGGCGACCGGACAGGGTTGCTGGCCAGCGACATCCTATGGAACCGTAACAGGTGACGGCCGCCCCGATCGGCGTGCTCGTTCCGAAGGCGAGGAAAGGATCGTCTTGCCGAAGGTCATGGTGGTTGACGACGAGGAGTCCCTCCTCGAAGCGATCCGGTACGCGCTTTCCCGTGAGGGCATGGAGGTCGTCACCGCGGCGGACGGGACCCAGGCGGTCCGCGACTTCGAGCGCGAGCGTCCTGATTTGCTGGTCCTCGACTTGATGCTGCCCGGCCTCAGCGGCTGGGACGTGTGCCGCAGGGTCCGCGCCTCCAGCCAGGTGCCGATCCTGATGCTGACCGCCCGCGACGCCGAGGTCGACCGCGTCGTCGGGCTCGAGATGGGCGCCGACGACTACGTCACCAAGCCGTTCTCGCTGCGTGAGCTGGTCGCGCGGGTGCGGGCCCTGCTGCGGCGGGCCGGCCAGGCACAGGCGCCGAACGACGCGGCGGTGATCGAGATCGCCGGGATCCGGCTCGACCAGGAGCGCCACGAGGTCACCGTCCGCGGCGCGGCGGTCGGCCTCCCGCTCAAGGAGTTCGAGCTGCTCGAGATCCTGATGGAGAACCGCAACCGGGTGCTCACGCGGCAGACGCTGATCGACCGGGTCTGGGGCTTCGACTACGTCGGCGACACCAAGACCCTGGACGTGCACGTCAAGCGGCTCCGCGCGCGGCTCGAAGAGGACCGCCACGACCCCAAGCTGATCGTGACCGTCCGCGGCGTCGGCTATCGTTTCGACGGCTGAGCCGGGCGGAGCCAACTCCCCAAGCGGCCACCGCGGCCACCGCGGCGATCGCGTGAGTTCGGCCCTGGCCCGGACTACCCGAACCGGCCGCTGATGTAGCGCTCGGTGGTGGGGTTGGACGGCTTGGTGAAGATCTTCTCGGTGTCGCCGAACTCGATCAGCCGACCCGGCTCGCCGGCCTTCTCGATGGTGAAGAACGCGGTCGAGTCCGAGACCCGCGCGGCCTGCTGCATGTTGTGGGTGACGATCACGATCGTGTAGTCGTTGCGGAGCTCGCGGATCAGGTCCTCGATCTTGAGCGTCGAGATCGGGTCGAGCGCCGAGCAGGGCTCGTCCATGAGCAGCACCTCCGGCTGCACCGCGATCGCCCTGGCGATGCAGAGGCGCTGCTGCTGGCCGCCGGAGAGGCGCGCGCCGCCGGTGTCGAGGCGGCCGCCCAGCTCCTCCCAGAGGCCGGCCTGATGCAGGCTGCGCTCGGCGACCTCCTTGAGGGTCTTCTTGTCGCGGATGCCGTTGAGCCGCAGCCCGGCGACCACGTTGTCGAACACCGACATGGTCGGGAACGGGTTCGGCCGCTGGAAGACCATGCCGATCGAGCGCCGGATCGCGACCGGGTCCTTGCTGTAGATGTCCTCGCTGTCCAGCAGGATGTCGCCCTCGTGCCTGGCCCCCGGGACCAGCTCGTGCATGCGGTTGATGGCGCGCAGCAGCGTCGACTTCCCGCAGCCGCTCGGACCGATGATCGCGGTGACCTGGTTCTCCTCGATCGTCATGGTGACGTCGGCGACCGCCTTGTGGCCGCCGAAATAGAGGGACAGGTCCTTGATCTCGAGTTGCTTGGCCATGGGCAGGTTCACTCCGAGACGCGGCCCCGCCCGATCAGGCGGGCGAGCAGGCTGAGGATCAGGATGAAGGCGATGAGCACCAGGGTAGCCGCCCAGGCGAGCCGGATCTTCACCGGGTCCGGCTGGGTCGCGTTCTTGAAGATGTAGAGCGGCAGTGCATCGATTGGCGTGCCGAGCAGCCTGGTGGTGAAGAAGTTCGAGCCGAGCACGGTGACGATCAGCGGCGCGGTCTCGCCGGAGGCGCGCGCGATCGCCAGCAGGTTGGTGGTGACGATGCCCTTGGTGGCGGTCGGCAGGACGATCCGCAGGATCACCTTCCACTTGGGCATGCCGAGCGCGAGGCCGGCCTCGCGCAGCGAGTCGGGCACCAGGTTGAGCATCTCCTCGCTGCCTCTGGTGATGATCGGCAGCATGATCAGCCCGAGCGCGACCCCGCCGGCCAGGGCCGAGAAGCTGCCCAGGCCGATGACCAGGAGGCCGTAGACCACCAGCCCGGTGACCAGCGTCGGGATGCCGGTGAGCACGTCCGAGAAGAACCGCACCACGCGGCCGAGCCGGCCCTGCGCGTACTCGCTCAGGTAGATGGCGGTCAGCACACCCCACGGGATCCCGACCAGCGAGGCGATCACGAGCAGGATCACGGTCCCGAGGATGGCCTGGCCGAAGCCGCCGCCGCCGTCGACCGCGGGCGCCGGCGCGTGGGTGAGCGCGGTCAGCGACAGCGCGCTGATGCCGCGGGCGATCACGTAGACCAGCAGGGAGACCAGCGGCACCAGGGCGAGCAGAACGGACACGCCCATCAGCCCGATGGCGATCATGTTGGTCGCCTTGCGGCGCCCGAGCCGGCGCTTGGGCTCGAAGCGCAGCCGCGTCCCGGTGCCCGTGGTCGCCGCCATCAGCGAACACCTCCCGCCACCGCGGCCGTCCGCCAGACCAGCAGCCGGGCGGCGACGTTGACGATCAGGGTCACGAAGAACAGCAGCAGGGCCAGGTACAGCAGGGCGGGGAGCTGATGCCCGGTGGTCGAGACCTCGGCGAAGGTGTTGGCGATCATCGCGGTGATGCTGGAGCCGGGGGCGAGCAGGTTGCGCACGATCTGCGGCGAGTTGCCGATCACGAACACCACCGCCATGGTCTCGCCCATGGCTCGGCCGAGGCCGAGGACGATGGCGCCGACGATGCCGGCCCGCGAGTAGGGCAGCACCGCCATGCGGATCGATTCCCACTTGGTGGCGCCGAGCGCGAGCGCCGCCTCGCGCTGGTCGGGTGGCACGACCCTGAAGACCTCGCGGCTGATGGCCGCGATGATCGGCAGGATCATGATCGCCAGCACGACGCCGCCGGTGAACAGCGAGACCCCGAACTGCGGGTTGGCGAACAAGCCCGTCCAGCCGAGGATCTTGATCAGGAACGGGTCGACCGTGCGGGCCATCAGCGGCACCAGCACCAGCAGGCCCCAGAAGCCAAAGGCGACGCTCGGCACCGCGGCCAGCAGCTCGACCAGGCTCGAGATCGGCTGGCGGAGCCACTTGGGCGCGACCTCGGTGAGGAACAGGGCGATGCCGAGCGCGACCGGCACCGCGATCACGACCGCGATCAGCGAGGAGATCAGGGTCCCGAGCAGCAGGGAGCGCGCCCCGAAGACGTCGCGCGGCACGTCCCAGTCGTCGCGCCAGACGAACGAGAGCCCGTCGCGGGCGAGCAGCGGGCGGGCGTTGGCGAACAGCTCGTAGAACAACAGCGCGACCAGGCCGAGCAGCCCGATCGCCATCACCGTCGAGAGCCAGCGGAAGACGGGGTCGCCACGCCCGCCGCCTGGCCGGAGCAGCCCGGCCACGCCGCGCATGGGCCTGGCCCGGGAAGCCCCCTCGGCCGGAGCGGGCGCCGGCTCGACCGGCGCGCCCGCGCCGGTCCGGGCGGCGGGGTCGCGCTCACGGTCGGTCCCGACCTGGATGGCGACCGTCGGCGGGCCGCCGCGCCGGCCGCGACTACCCGATCGCTCCTGGTCAGCCATTGCCTCTCCTCATCCGACGATGACCTGCGCCCTGCGTGCGCTTCGACCCGGCGCGGGTTGGCACCGGGTCGAAGCGGGTGGAGCCAGTGCTATCCGTGGTGGCTATTGTCCCGTATAGAGGGCCGCCCCGTTGGTGCCCGTGATCGACTTGATCTTGGCCTCGACCTTGGGGATCACCGAGGTCGGCAGCGGCGCGTACGAAAGGGTGGACGCCTCGGACTGGCCGTCGTGGGTCGCGAACCAGAGCAGGTTGGTCAGGGTCTTGCCCTTGGCGTCGTCCTTCTGCTTCTGGAAGACGATCAGGAAGGTCCAGGTCGCGATCGGGTACGCGTCCGGGGCCTTGGAGTTGACCAGGCTGATCCGGAAGTCGTCGGGAACGCCCGAGAGGTCGGCGGCGGCGGCCGTGGTCGACTCGATCGAGGGGGTGATGTACTTGCCGGCCGCGTTCTTCATATCGGCGAACGGCAGCTTGTTGGTCAGCGCGTAGTTCAGCTCGACGTAGCCGACCGCGCCATCGGTCTGCTTGACGGCGGCGGTGACGCCGTCATTGCCCTTGCCGCCGACGCCGCCGACCCACTTGACCTCCTTGCCCTCGCCAATCTTCGACATGAACTCAGGGCTGGCGGCGGCCACGAACGTGGTGAAGTTGGAGGTGGTGCCCGAGCTCTCCGAGCGGTGGACCGTCAGGATCGGCTTGTTCGGCAGCTTCACACCCGGGTTCTGCGAGGCGATCTCCGGGTCGGTCCAGTTCTTGACCTTGCCGAGGAAGATGTCGGCGACCAGCTTGCCGTCCATGCGCAGCGGCTTGGACAGGCCCTTCAGGTTGTAGGTCACCACGATCGCGCCGAGCACGGTGGGGATGTGGATGACCGTGCCGCCCTTGGCCTCGGCGGCCTGGAGCTCGTCGTCCTTCATCGGCGCGTCGGTGGCGCCGAAGTCGACCGTGCCCTGGGTGAACTGGGTGATCCCGCCACCGGAGCCGATCGGCTGGTAGTTGACCTGGACGCCGTCCTTGCTGCCGAAGTCCGAGAACCACTTCTCGTAGATGGGGGCCGGGAAGGTCGCACCGGCGCCGCTCAGCGACTTCGAGCCGCTCTGGTTGCCGGCGGTCACCGGCTTGCTGCCCGACGACGAGCCGCAGCCGGCGGCGACCATGGCGACCGCCAGCCCGAGGGCGATGGTGCCGAGCACGTGACGTGCCCTGGGCGCCCGAACGTTTCTCACATTGCCTCCTCGTACGATGCTCTCCACGAGCACGTTGTAGTGAGCCCGAATGGCACGAGCCGGCACGTTGTGTGACGCGTTGGGGTCGGGAGGGTGAACTGTTGTCGACATCCGGCGACAGCGGCTGCTACCTTGCCGCTGTCGCCGTCAGATCTCGGGAGCGCGTTCGTGAGGCTGCGGATCTTCCCGCGCGAAGAATCCTTTTTCGATCTGTTCGAAGCCGCCGCTGAAAACCTTGCGGAGGCGGCCCGGCTTCTGCTCGACATGGTCGAGGACTTCGTTGACCCAGAGATGAAGGCGAAGCGTCTGAACGACGCCGAGCACGAGGGCGACCGGCTCACCCACGCGATCCTGTCGCGGCTGAACTCGACCTTCATCACGCCGTTCGACCGCGAGGACATCTACGCGCTGGCCTCGAGCCTCGACGACGTGGTCGACTCGCTCGAGGCCGCCGCCGACATGATGGTCCTGCACCGCGTCAGCGAGCCGATCGACGCCGTCATCGAGCAGAGCCGCCTGGTCCTGAAGGCCTCGGTCGAGACCGCGGAGGGGCTGAAGCACCTCCGCAACCTCGAGGAGGAGGCCCTGCGCAGCTACTGGATCCGGATCAACGAGCTGGAGAACGAGGGCGACCGCCTCTATCGTCACGTCAGGGCCGACCTCTACAGCTTCGACGCCGAGCACCCGGCGCGGTACCTGCTGACCTGGAAGGACATCGTTGACGAGATCGAACAGGCGCTGGACGAGCTCGAGCACGTCGCCCACACGGTCGAGAGCATCGTGCTGAAGAATGCCTGACGCGGCGCTCCTGTCGGTCGTCGCGATCATCGTGCTCGCCGTCGCCTTCGACTTCTCCAACGGCTTCCACGACGCCGCCAACTCGATCGCGACCGTGGTCTCGACCAGGGTGCTGAACCCGAAGGTCGCGGTCATCTGGGCGGCCTTCTTCAACTTCATCGCCTTCCTGGTGTTCCGGACGCACGTCGCCAACACCGTCGGCAAGATCATCCAGCCGGGCATGGTCAGCGAGGCGGTGGTGTTCGCCGGCCTGGTCGGCGCGATCGCCTGGAACCTCACCACCTGGTGGCTGGGCCTGCCGACCTCGTCCTCGCACGCGCTGATCGGCGGGGTGATCGGCGCCGGCGTGGCCAAGGCCGGCTGGGGCGTGGTGAACGGCTCCAGCCTCGAGAAGACGCTCGTGTTCATCGTGGTGTCGCCGCTTCTCGGCATGGCGCTGGCGTTCGTGTTGATGCTGGCGCTGGCCTGGGTGTTCAAGGGCGCGACGCCACGCAGGGTCGACCGCCTGTTCCGCCGGCTCCAACTGGTCTCGGCGGCGGCGTTCAGCCTCGGGCACGGCGGCAACGACGCGCAGAAGACCATGGGGATCATCTCCGCCCTGCTGGTCGGCGCGGGCTACCTGCACCTGGATGCCAACGGCAACCTGCCGGTGCCGTTCTGGGTGGTGCTGACGGCCAACGCCGCGATCGCGCTCGGGACCCTCTCCGGCGGCTGGCGGATCGTCAAGACCCTGGGCCAGAAGATCACCGCGCTCAAGCCGATCGGCGGCTTCTGCGCCGAGACCTCCGCGGCCATCTCGATCTACATCGCCACCTTCCTCGGCGTGCCGGTCTCGACCACGCACACCATCACCGGCGCGATCGTGGGGGCCGGCTCGACCAGGCGACTGTCAGCGGTCCGCTGGGGGGTCGCCGGGCGGATCGTGTGGGCGTGGATCATCACCATCCCCGCCGCCGCGATCATCGCCGCGATCTCGTACTGGCTGGTCGCGCGCATCAGCCACCAGGTCATGGCGCTGATCCTGCTCGGCGCCGCCCTGGCCGGGGCGGGTGCGCTGGTCGCCAGCCGGCGCCGCCCCAGGTCCACCGTCAGCCCCGAGAGCTGAGCCGCCGACGCCGTCACCCGCACCGCCGACGCCGTCACCCGCACCGTCGGCGGTGTCACGCGCGCCGCCGGCGTCACCTGATCCACCTGTGGCCACGGCGGCTCCGGGCCGCTCGGGCGGGTTGGGCCGGTCGCGCAGGTAGCTGCCGACCGCGCCGATCACGGCCACGGTGGGAACCGCCAGCGCCGCCCCGGCGATCCCGCCGACCACGCCGCCGCCGGCCAGCGCCAGCAGGATCACCGCGGGATGCAGCTTGACCGCGCGTCCGAGCACCACCGGCGCCAGCACGTGGCCCTCCAGCTGCTGCACCGCGACCGTGATCGCGACGATGATCAGCGCCGCCACCAGACCCTTGCTGACCAGCGCGACCAGCGCCGCGATCAGCCCGGTGAGGAAGGCGCCGACGATCGGAAAGAAGGCGCCGAGGAACACCAGGAAGGCGAGCGGCACCGCCAGCGGCACGCCGACCACCGCCAGCCCGATGCCGATGAACAGGCCGTCGATCAGCCCGACCGTGGCCACGCCACGTATGTAGGCGCCGAGGGTGTCGAAGGCGCGCCGGCCCATCTCGCGAAGCTCGCCCGCGTGGGGGCCGGCGTGGCGAGCGAACCAGTCGCCGATGCGGTGGCCGTCCTTGACGAAGAAGAAGGTCAGCACGAAGGACAGCAGCGCGCCGGTGACCACCTCGGCCGCCAGCGTCGCGCCGGTGAGCACGCCCCTGGTCAGCGCGCTGGTGTTCGACTGCGCCTCCGCGCGGGCCCGCTCCAGCAGGCTGGAGAGCTGGGCGTCGGAGAAGTGCAGCGGGCCCTCGCGCAGCCAGCGCTGCACGTCGTCCAGGCCGGTGCCGACCTGGTCACGGAGGGTGCCGAACTGCGGGCCGATCTGTGGCGCCAGCCCGGCGATCGCCCCGGCGACCAGCAGCAGCGCCGCCAGGATCACCGCCCAGGTGGCGGTGAGCGGGGGCCAGCCGCGCTCGCGGAGCCAGTTGGCCGGGGGCGCCAGCAGGGTGGTCAGAAACAGCGCGACGATCGCCGGCAGGACGATCAGGCGTAGGTAGACCAGCAGGAATCCGACGACGGCGACGGCGGCGGCGACCACCAGCAGCCGCCAGCTCAGCGCTGCCGAGCGTGACAGCCAGGTGGGAACCCCCGTCGCCTGCTGCTGGTTCATGGTGTGGGCACGGCGGCTGGGTGCACGGGTCTGGACCTCCGGCTCAGGCGGGGCGGCGCCCCGTCGGGTCGGGTCGACGAGCGACCTTGCCTGGGCAGCTTACCGGCCGCGCATCCGCGGGTACCATCGCGCCCAGGGGAACTACCCGATTTGCCGGGGAGGAGGCTCACCAGTGCGTCTGGCTGTACTCGACGTCGGCTCCAACACCGTGCACCTGGTTGTCGTCGACGGCAGGCCAGACGGCACGTTCGCTCCGGTTGCCCGAGAGCGCGACACGCTGCGGCTGGCGGACGCGGCCTTCCCTGGCCACTTCCTGCCCGACGAGGCCGTCGAACGGCTGATCGCCAGCGTCTCCCGCATGCGCCAGGCCGCCGACCGGGCGCGAGCGGACGCGCTGGTCGGCTTCGCGACCTCGGCGATCCGCGAGGCGCGCAACGGCGCCGACGCCCTCGGCCGCGTGCGCGAGGCGACCGGCGTGCCGATCACCGTCCTCGCCGGCGTCGAGGAGGCCCGGCTCACCTACCTCGCCACCCGCCGCTGGACCGCCTTCTCGGCCAAGCGGCTGCTGGTGGTCGACATCGGCGGCGGCAGCCTCGAGGTCGCGGGCGGCGAGAGCGACCGGCCCGAGCTGGTCGAGAGCCTCCCGCTCGGCGTGGCCAGGCTGACCAGGCGCTACATCCGCGCGGACCCGCCGAAGGACGACGCGCTCGCGGCCCTGCGGGTACACGCCCTCGCCCTGCTCGGGCCGCTCGCCGAGCGGGTCAGGGAGCGGCAGTTCGAGGTCGCCTGCGCGACCTCCAAGACCTTCCGCAATCTCGGCGTGTTCGCCAGAGCGCTGCCCGAGGCGCCGACCCCGGCGCACGAGTTCGGCTTCGCCGGCATCGACGGCCAGACCGCCCCGGTGCTCACCCGCGAGGCGCTCAACGTTGTCGCCGGCTACATCGCCTCCAGCAACACCCGCGACCGCGCCAAGCTCGCGCGCCTCGACGACTTCCGCGCGGCAACGCTGGTGGCCGGCTCGCAGGTCGCCGCCCTGCTGATGCAGGCGTTCGGGCTCAAGGAGCTGGTCCTGGCGCCCTGGGCGCTGCGCGAGGGCGTGATCCTCGAGTACCTGGCGAGGCACGACAGCGGCCAGCCGGCCGAGCCGGTCGACGACCCCAGGCTTCGCTCGGTGCTGGAGTTCGCCCGCCGTACCGGCTGGGACGAGCCGCACAGCCGGCAGGTGACCAAGCTGGCGCTGTCGCTGTTCGACCAGACCACCGACCTCCACGGCCTCGGGCCGAGGGAGCGCGAGCTGCTCGAGTTCGCGGGGCTGCTGCATGACGTCGGCTTCGCGGTCGCCCAGTCGGCCCACCACAAGCACTCCCTGTACCTGATCCGCAACGCCGACCTCGACGGCTTCGACCCGAACGAGCTGGTGGTGATCGCCAACGTCGCCCGCTACCACCGCAAGGCGCTGCCGTCCGAGCGGCACCCCGACTTCCAGGCGCTGTCCGACGACGACCGTATCCTCGTCCGCCGGCTGGCCGCGCTGCTGCGTATCGCCGACGGGCTCGACGCCGACCACTTCCAGGTGGTTCAGGAGGTCGACGTCCACATCCAGAACGGCGTCGCCCGGCTCGACCTGCGCGCGCTCGACCTGCCCGACCGCGACGTGGAGGCGGCCGAGCAGGGCGGCGACCTGTTCCAGCGCGAGTTCCGCCGGCGCCTGGAGCTGGTCCCGGTCGAGGTGGTGTGAGGGCCGCCGCCTGGGGCTCGACCCGGTCGAGGTGGTGTGAGGGCCGCCGCCGACCGGCGGCCGGGGTCGCCGTGCCATACTCGCAGCGGGGCCAACGGAGGTCCCCCCGGTCTCTCCTCCCCTGGCGGAGCGGCGGGTGGCACACGCAAGTGAGGTGGGGCGTGCTCAAGGCGACGCTGCTGAAGGCCGCCGCGTCACGGACGCTGAAGCGGCAGGTGACCTCGAACCCGATCGCCTGGCGGGTCGCGCGGCGGTTCATCGCCGGCGACCGTCTCGACGACGCCGAACGGGTGATCCGCGAGCTGAACGGCGACGGCATGTCGGTGGCGCTCGACCACCTCGGCGAGAACACCGAGTCCCAGGGCCAGGCACGGGCGGCCACCGCGGCCTACCTGGCCGCCCTCGACCGCATCCAGGACGGCGGGCTCGACGCGAACATCTCGATCAAGTTCACGGCGCTCGGTCTGGACATCGGCCACGACCTCGCCACCGACGAGGCGGCGAAGGTCGCCGCGCGCGGCAAGGAGGTCGGCGCCATGGTCGGCGTCGACATGGAGTCGCACGTCTACGTGGACCGCACCCTCGACCTGGTCGCCTCGCTCCAGGAGTCCTACGACGACGTCGGCGTCTGCCTCCAGGCGTATCTCCATCGCACGCCCGACGACCTCGAGCGCATGAACCGACTCGGGATCCCGGTCCGGCTGGTCAAGGGCGCCTACCAGGAGCCGCCCGAGGTGGCCCAGCAGCGCAAGGCCGAGGTGGACTCGAGCTACGCCAGCCTGCTGGACACGCTGATCCGCGACAACGCCTACCCGATGCTGGCGACCCATGACGAGCGCCTGGTCACACTCGCCAAGTCGCTGGTGGCGCGCCACGGTCGCGACCGCTCGACCTTCGAGTTCCAGATGCTGTACGGGATCCGGCGGGACCTCCAGGAGCAGGTGGTCGCCGAGGGCTACCGGCTCAGGGTCTACGTCGCCTACGGCGACCAGTGGTATCCCTATTTCATGCGGCGGCTCGCCGAGCGCCCGGCCAACCTCTACTTCTTCGCCTCCAACCTGTTGAAGCGCTGACGCCGCAGCCCCGGCGGGCGCCGAGGCCACAACCACCGCCCGTGCCGAGGGGCGCCGAGGTCGGCGCAAACCACCCAGGGCAATTATGCTGACCGCGGTGGACTTGGTACGGACTGCGAGAGGTTGCCGGATGCGGAGGAGGCGGGGCTGGGTCCGGCTCGCTCCGGCCACCGTGGCCGGTCCGCTCGCGGCGGCCGTCGCGGCCATGCTGGCGCTGAGCGCGTGTGGCGGCGGTCCCGACAAGCGCTTCGCCGCGGAGGTGGCCCGGACCGCCGACGTGGTCGAGCGGGTCAGCGCCCCCGGGTTCGTGCAGGCGGCCGCGCAGTCGGACCTGCGCGCCCCGGCGCCCGCCAAGCTGGCCAAGCTCGAGGTGCGCGACGGACAGCAGATGCGCGCCGGCCAGGTGGTCGCGCAGCTCTCCTCGACCCAGGTCGACCAGCAGATCCGCCAGGCCCGCTCGGCGCTCGCCTCGGCGTCGTCGCTCGACGGCCTGGTCCCGAGCGTCCCGGTGGCACCCGCGATCGCCGCCATCGAGCAGGTCCAGCAGCAGCTCGGCGCCACCTCTGACGCGCTGCTCGCGGCCCTGCGCGCGACCTTGGCGACGCTGCCGCCGGCGCAGCGCCGCCAGCTGGCCGCCAAGCTCGACCAGGCCCAGAAGCAGGTCGCCCAGGCGCGCGAGCGCGCCGCCACCGCCGCCGAGCTGGCGGTCGGTGCGGTCGACCAGCAGAGCAACGCCCTGCGCGACGCCCTGCGCGCCGCGACCTCGGCCCAGCGCGGCCAGGCGCAGCTCGCGCTCGACCTCGCCCTCGAGCAGAAGTCGCAGCTCACCATGCGCGCGCCGATCTCCGGCACGGTCCAGCTCGGCCGCGCCTCGGGCGGCGGGCCCTCCGGGGTCCAGCTCCCCGACCTGTCGCAGCTCCCCGAGAGCGCCCAGCAGGCCGTGCAGGGCCTGACCGGCGGGGCCGGGTCGGGCGGCCAGAGCGGCTCAGGACCGCCGCTGCGGATCGGCGACCAGGTCACCGCGGGGCAGACGGTCGCGACCGTCTACGACGTGCGCAGCCTCCAGGTCGCCACCGAGGTCGACGAGACCGACATCGCGCTGGTGAAGAACGGCCAGCGCGCCGACGTCGAGCTGGACGCCTTTCCCGGCGCCAGCTTCGCGGCCAAGGTCGCCCGGGTCGCGGTCGCGCCGTCGTCGGGCCAGTCCGCCGCGGGCGGCGTCACCTACGAGGTCGACCTGGTGCTGCGCGACAGCGCCGGCCCGACCCCGCGGGTCGGCATGACCGCCACCGCCGACATCCAGGTGCGGCACGCGAGCTCCGCGCTGTCGGTCCCGGGCTCCGCGCTGGTCGGCCGCGACGGCGGCCAGCAGGCGGTGTTCGTGATCGAGGGCGGCAAGGTGCGGCTGCGCAACGTGCGGGTGTCGGTCGACGGCGAGGACCGCGCCGCGATCGCGTCGGGCCTGCGCCCCGGCGAGCGGGTCGTCAGCCGCGGCGCCGAGCGGCTCCACGACGGCGAGAGCTGGCCGGGGAGCTGAGCGCCGTGCGGGCGGGCGGGCCGCCGTCCCATGGCGATCCCGGCGGCGTCGCGGGGCCTCCCGTGGTCGAGGCGCGCGCGATCACCAAGGTCTACCGCATGGACGGCGTCGAGGTCCGGGCGCTCGACGCGGTGGACCTGACGGTCGAACACGGCGACTCGCTGGCGATCATGGGCCCGAGCGGCTCGGGGAAGTCGACCCTGCTCGGCCTGCTGGGCGGGCTCGACCGCCCGACCAGCGGCAGCCTGGCGTTCGAGGGCCGCGACGTCGCCTCGCTGTCCGACGACGAGCTGGCCAGGGTGCGCAATCAGGTGGTCGGCTTCGTGTTCCAGAGCTTCCAGCTGCTGCCGAGGACCACCGCGCTGGCCAACGTCGGCCTGCCGCTGGTCTACCGGGGGCTCGGCAGGGTGGAGCGGCGCGAGCGCGCGGCCCAGGCGCTGGAGGCGGTCGGGCTCGCCAGCCGCATGGGCCACCGGCCGTCGCAGCTCTCCGGCGGCGAGCAGCAGCGGGTCGCGATCGCCAGGGCGCTCGCGGCCGAGCCGGCAATGCTGCTGGCCGACGAGCCGACCGGCAACCTCGACTCGCAGTCGGGGCACGAGGTGCTCGAGCTGCTGGTGCGGCTGCGGGCCGAGCGCGGCGTGGCGATGGTGGTGGTCACCCACGACGCCGGGGTCGCCGAACGCCTCGACCGCACCGTGCTGGTGCGCGACGGGCGCCTTGCCGCCCGCCCGCCCGGAACGGCGGCACGGTGAGGCTCGGCGAGGCGATCCGGCTGGCCTGGGAGGCGCTCCGGGCCAACCGGCTGCGGTCCGGGCTGACCATGCTCGGGGTGGTGATCGGCGTCACCAGCGTGGTGCTGCTGGTTGCCATCGGCAGCGGCGCCCGCGACGAGGTCACCTCGGGGATCGAGTCGCTCGGCTCCAACATCCTCTTCGTGGCGCCGGGCGACTTCTCGTTCGGCTCGGCGCCGTCGCTGTCGCGCCTGACGCTCGAGGACGTGCGGCGGATCGGCGACGCGGTCGGCGACCCTGACCGGGTGGCCGCCACGGTGGCCTCCGGCGAGCTGGCCAGGGTCGGCCCGCGCCGCGCCCGCATCAACCTCAACGGCACCAACGAGACCCTGCCGCTGGTGTTCGACCGCGAGATCGCCCGCGGCAGCTTCTTCACCAGCGCCGACGTGGCCGTGCGCCGCCGGGTCGCCGTGCTCGGCGCCGACCCGGCCGAGACCCTGTTCCCCGACCGGGACCCGCTCGGCAAGTTCGTGACCATCGGCGGCGTGCGCTTCCGGGTGATCGGCGTGCTCGGCAGGGTCGGCACCACGCTCGGGGTCGACCGCAACCAGGAGACCTTCATCCCCGTGACCGCGGCGCAGCGGCTGTTCGGGGTGAACCGGGTCGACGGCATCGCGGTCAAGGCGTTCTCTCCCCGCGACATCCCCGACGAGCAGCGGATCATCCGCCAGGTGGTCGAGCGCGCCCATCCCGACCAGGACTTCCAGGTTCTCACCCAGGGCGACATCCTCGGCGTGGTCGGCAAGGTGCTGTCGATCCTGACCATCGTGCTTGCCTCGATCGCCGGCATCTCGCTGCTGGTCGGCGGCGTCGGGGTGATGAACATCATGCTGGTCAGCGTCTCCGAGCGGACCCGCGAGATCGGGCTGCGCAAGGCGGTCGGCGCCCGCACCCGCGACGTGCTGCGCCAGTTCCTGCTCGAGGCGGTCGCCCTGACCGTGAGCGGCGGCGCGATCGGGATCGTGCTCGGCATCGCGGTCGCCGTGGTGGTCGGACGGCTGTCGCCGGTGCCGGCGGCGATCACCGGCTGGTCGGTCGCGCTGGCGTTCGGGGTCAGTGTCGCCGTCGGCGTGTTCTTCGGCGTCTACCCGGCGCGCAAGGCCGCGCGGATGGAGCCGATCGCGGCGCTCAGGTATGAGTGAGCGGCCCCGGCGGCCGGGAGGTCCTGCCGCCGTTGGCCCCGACCGTGGTCGGCGGGCCGGTCGAGACCGTGAGGAACACCAGCGCGCCCAGCGGCGGCCGCTCGCCGGCGTGAGGCCTCTGGTCGGTCACCACGCCGATGAGCTCGTTCGAGGACCGCAAGGTGATGTTGGCGATGAACCCGGAGCGCTGGAGGGCGCCGATCGCCGACTGCTCGTCGAGCCCGATCACGTTCGGCACGCCGATCGACACGGTCGTCGCGGAGCCTCTGGACGCCGGCGGGACCGAGTTGTGGGACGGCGCGCGCGACCCGTGGTCCGGCCGGCTCAGCGAGATCGCCGC
>JBEDUQ010000188.1:0-4544 GCA_040414855.1 Actinomycetota bacterium | reverse complement strand
CCGTGCGGGACCTGAGCATGGCGCTGGTCGGCGCCTGGGCGGTCTACATGGTGGTCGCGTTGTGGCTGCTCCGCGCCCTGTCGGTCGACCGCGGCCGTCTCCGGGACGACGCGATCATCTCGGCGGTCGCGATCGTCGGTCGCGGGGTGATCGTGTCACTCATCGCCCACTTCTCGACCACCGGCGCGGCCTGGTCAGCCAGCGCCCAGCTCGCCCTGATGACCCTTCTGGTCGCGATCAGCGTCGCCCAGGCCGGCAAGATGGTCTGCCTCGGCCACCCCGCCTCGGACCCCGCCGGGCATCCGGCTCGCCTCGATGACGCTCATCGGGTTAATCCCTGCCCTGCCAGGTCGTGATGCAGGCTTCGTTGCCCTCGGCGTCGGCGAGGACCCAGAAGGCCGGCGCCCATTTGTCGGACACCAGGGTGCCGCCCGCGGCCAGCGCGGCCTGGAGCCGGTGGGGTGCCTCGTCGTGGGGGACGGAGATGTCGAGGTGGATGCGGTTGCGTTGGGGGCGCGGCGCATCCATCTGCTGGAACCAGATCGCCGGGCCCTGCCCGACCGGGTCGACGATGGCGTCCTCGGGACCCGCCTTTCCGCGCTCGTCGGCGTAGCCCATCACCGCCTTCCAGAACGGGCGGATCGAGGCGATGTCCAGGGCATCGATCGCGATCTCCAGCACCTGCACCGATCGTGGGGCGTCGCCGCCGACCTCGGCATCCGGGCGGAGCCCGAGCTCGAGCACGGCGGCGGAGATCCGGCGGGCGAGCTCGATGTCGTGCGATGTCACCGAGGCGGTAGCCAGGGATTGCAGGCTGAGGACCACCCGGTCTGGGCGGACGTCCATCCACAGGTGTTGGTCGGCGTCAGGGCCCGATGCGGTCACGGCGCGCGTGGCGACCTCGGCCGCCTGTGCCAGGGACCGCACCCGGACGCTGGTTCGCACCAGCCCCAGCGCATACCGCCAGCCAAGGCCGCTGACAGCGTCGGAGGCCTCCCGCCGGCCGAGCACTGCATCCCAGACGTTCTCGTCCATGCCGACATCTTGGCACTGACCGCCGACACTGGGCGAAGGTTCAGCTCCAGGGCCAGACGCGGGATGCCGGCGCTGACGACGCCGACCTATTGCTCGCCGCCGTCCTTGCCGTCCTTACCGTCCTTGCCGCTGTGGTGGTCGCTGCCGTGGCCGGGGCCGTCATCCTTCTTGTCGCCCTCACCGTTGGCGGACTTGCCTTCATCGGCGTGGTCGTGCCCCTTTGGCCGGGTGGTCCTGCTCGGCTTGGAGGCCGATGAGCTGACCGACGATTCGGACCGGGGGGTCGGCCGCGTCGTTGTGGTCGGCGTCGTCGACGTGGCGCCGGCGACCTCCGAGGAGGCGACCACGGCGCCGGGGCGCTCGCTGGCGAGCGCGCCGAGCGCGCCGCCGGCCACACCCCCGCTGAGCCCCGCGACCATCACCATCGCCAGGCCGTGCCGGCGCAGGGAGCGATGCATCCCATCCAAAACCGTCCTCCACGGTCGAGCGGCGGTCGAGCAACTGACCAGATCGGTCTTACCGATGGCTGGACCCACCAAACGCGGCCATCGATCACGCGGGCGTCGGTGGTCCGATTAGACTGGCCGAGGATGCAACCTGCGCCTTGACCAGGGTCGCCAGAACCGCGACCCGAGCGGCGGACTGGAGGCGAAGGGGATGGGCGGTCATGCAATCGAGACCAGCATCGCGCCGTGGTTGGCGGTCGCCGACGGCGCGCGGGCGGTGGCGTTCTATCGGGACGCCCTCGGCGCGGAGGAGTGCTACCGCCTCGACGGCGACGGCGGCACCATCGCGGTCGCGCAACTCCAGGTCGGCGGCGCCACCTTCTGGATCCAGGAGGACCCCGAGGGGGCTCCCCCGTCGGGCGGCGCTCGGCCGATCCGCATCATCTTGACGGTGAACGACCCGGACGGCGCCTACGAGCGGGCGGTCGCCGCCGGGGCGACCCCGGTCGCGTCCGTCGAGGAGGCCCACGGCTGGCGCACCGGCCGCGTCACCGACCCGTTCGGGCACGACTGGGAGCTGAGCAAGCCGGTTCCTTCGTAGCCGCTGCTGCGCCCCGACCTACGAGCCGAGCGGCTCCAGACGCTGGACCTGGATGGCGCGGCAGGTCTCCAACCGCTCCCCGAGGGGGACGACCAGGCTCGGCATGCCCGGAGCCACGGTCAGGCGGATGCGCGCGCCGGCGACGGTCGCGTCGCAGACGTCGCTCGCGCCGAACGCGAACCGCACGGCTCCGCCTGGCCGCACGGTCACCAACCGGAGCCGGCCTCCCGCCGGGTCGAAGGCCAGCGACGGAGGCGTCACCGGCTGGCCCTGGGCGCCGAGCAGACGCACGCCCGGGACCGCACGCAACGCGCAGGTGCTGGTCGAGATGTTGCGCAGCTCGATGGTCACCCAGATGGTTCCGGCTGCTCCCTCGCTGCCGAGGTCAACGCCGCGCAGCGCCGAGGCTTCGCACCGCCCGGTGGCGGGCCGGCCGGACGGTACCGGCGCGGAGGGCGCCGTGACGGGCGCTTGACTCGGCGCCGTGGTCGGCGCCTGGGTCGGCGGAGTCGGTATGGTCGGGGACGGGTTGGACGCGGGCGGCGCGGCGGCGCTGTGCGAAGGCGGCGCGGCCACCGGTGTGGACACGGACGGCGCGTGGGCGCTGCACCCGGCGACCGCGACGGCCGCGGTGAGGACGAGCATGATGACGGCACGAGCTGGGCGCATGGCGACTCCCCCGAAGACGCACGACCCCTGGCGGGTCCAGGGCCTCAGCTTGGACCGCTGCGATAACGGCGCGGACCCACTCGAGCCTCGCGACAATGGCGAAACGGACTCGAACCGGTCGCGGCGCGGGTCCCGCCAGGTCACGACGTGGGTCGCCTTGATGATCCGGCTGTCGGGTGCGAGGGTGTCGACTGCCTGTTCGAACGGCGGCATCCACTGGGGAGGAACCGCGATGAGCCCAAAGTCGGTCGCCGAGAAGCTCCTCATCAAGCCGGGCACCACCCTCTGGTCCTCCGATCCCGCGCGCCTGGACCTGGTCGAGCCGCTGCCCGACGGCGTGCGCACGGTGGACGCGATCGCGGACGCGACCACGGCGGTGGTGTTCGCCGACAACGCCAACTCGCTGCATCAGATCCTCGAAGCCCACGAGGACCACCTGGCGCGGCCGAGCGTCCTCTGGGTCGCCTATCCCAAGGGGAACCGGACCGACGTCAACCGCGACACGCTCTGGCCGATCCTCGGTGAGTACGGGATGCGGCCGATCACGCAGATCTCGGTGGACGAGGTGTGGTCCGCGCTCCGGTTCCGTCTGTTGCGGGAGGACGAGGCGCCGCCGCGGGCCGGGCCGTAGCGGGCCTCAATTCGGGTCAGCCGGGATCGCGGGTGGCCGCCTCCAGCGGCCGCTCGAAGCGGAGCCGCTCGACCGCCGGCCTGAACCCCAGCGAGTCGTAGAGCCCCCACGCCGGGACCGTCTCTGGGTCGCCGCAGACGGTCGCGACGGTCGCGCCGAGCCCGGCCGCGTGGCGGATCGCGGCCGAGCAGGTCGCGCGGGCGACGCCCCGCCGTTGGTGCTCCGGCCGGCACCCGACCGGCTCCAGGGTGACCGCCTGGTTGGCCTGGTCGAGCCAGCAGAGGCAGAACGCCGCCAGCTCACCGTCGGGCGCGACCGCGACCCAGTCGAGGTCGGCGCGGTACGGCCAGGTGGCCACGACCCTCCGATAGGCGTCCGCGGTCAGCGAGGACCCGAACGCGGCCCTGTGCAGGTCGACCATGCCGTCCAGCTCGGCCTCCGGCCGGAACGGCCGGACCTGCCAGCCGACCGGGAGCGCGGCGGTTTGCGGGCCGCCGTCGGCCAGCGAGCGGCTGAGCACCAGGTCGCGACCGTCGCCGCCCCGAGTGAAGCCGGCCTCGCCGAGCAGCTCGATGCGGCGCGGGTCGCCGTCCATCGCATAGACCGAGGCGAGGCCCATGTGCCGCTCGGCCGGGATCAGCCGGGCGACCCGCTCCTGATGCCAGCGGAGCGCCTCCGCCAGCGGGTCGGCCTGGTCGACCGACGGGAGCACCTCGAGGTCGAGCGTGCCGTGACCGTCGATCCACGCCGAGGCGAGCGCTCGGTCCTGGCCGTCGTCCAGCCACAGGTGGACACGGTCGGCGGCGGCGTCGAGGAGCCGCCGGTCGTGCGCGATCCACCAGGCGAAGTCGCCGATGTGCCAGCCGGCCGAGGCGCCAAGCCGCCGCCACCGCTCGAGCACCAGGTCCTGCGTCAGCCGCAGGTCGGCCGGGCCGGCGTAGGGACGGGAGCGCATACCGGATGTTCACACCCACGCGCGCGACCGCTCAACGCGATTTCCGTCTGAGATCTCGCGCCGAGGCTGACGCTCCCTGCCTCAGTGCGTGGCGCCGTGGAGGTTGAGCAGCACGACCCCGACGATCACCAGGACGATCCCGGCGAGCACGTTCCACCGCGCCGGCTCACCGAGGAAGATCAAGCCGACCGCGGCGATCAGCGCGGT
>JBEDUQ010000187.1:0-18183 GCA_040414855.1 Actinomycetota bacterium | reverse complement strand
AGGTACGTGTAGGCCTGCACCTCGGCCAGCGCGATCGGGCCCTGGGCGATCTTGCCGTCGGCGTGGACCACCGAGTCGTGCGAGTCCTTCCAGCCCTGGTTGGCCAGGCCCCGCGGGCTCGACGCCTGGTACTCGAGGAAGCCGTCGCCGTCGAGGTCGCCGTAGGTGTCGACCCAGTGCAGCGCCCGCTCCACGTTCGGCAGCAGCTCACGACAGAAGGCGAGGTCGTCGGTCCAGCGGAAGTAGGTCCCGAGCAGCAGCAGCCACAGCGGCGTCGAGTCGACCGAGCCGTAGTAGGGGCTGTGCGGGATCACGTGGGCGTTGGCCAGCTCGCCCTGGCGGTATTCGTGGAGGATCTTGCCCGGCTCGGCGTCCCGCCAGGTGTCGACCTCGTCGGCCTGGTACTTCGCCAGCACCTCGAGGGTCGTCCGGGTCAGGTCCGGGTTGAGAATCAGCGTCTGGTGGCAGGTCATCAGCGCGTCGCGCCCGAACGGCGCCACGAACCAGGGGATGCCCGCGGCCACCATGTCGCCGTGCTCGGTCGGCGTGCGCAGCGCGCGCAGGTCGCGCATCGCCCGCGTCAACAGCGAGTTGTAGAGCTGGTTGTCGGTCCAGATGCGGGTGCAGCCGCGCTCCCACTCCTCATAGGAGCGGCGCAGGATGTGGACCGCCGCGTCGAAGGTCTCCAGCGGCGCGCGGCTCCCCGCGATGCGAGGCTCGACCGTCAGCGCGATCACCCTCGTCTGGCTGGGCTCGAGCTGCACCTGCCAGCGGACGCACACCTTCTCGCCGGTCACCTCGACCTCGTCCGGCTCCAGCTCGAAGCTGATCCGGGTCTCGCGGAAGACGTTGTCCTGACCGAGGTAGGCCAGCACCGCGGAGCGCTTGCCCGCCTTGGGCAGGGCGAGCTTGCCCCGCTGGCCGCGCTTCAGGCCGCGGACCTCGAAGATGTCCGCGAAATCGCTGGAGAAGGTCAGCTCAACGCGCATCGACACCGGCGAGGCGTTGTAGTTCTTGACCCGGATGCGCTCGTAGAGGCGGTCCTTGATGACCCGGGTGCGGCGGATGTTGACGGTCCCCTGGACCGCGGTGACCGTGCCGTCGGGAGCCGTCAGGTCCTGGTTGGCGAGGTCGATGTGGCTCGAGTACGGGCGGTCCGCCGAGGTCGACAGCAGCAGCGGCGGGCGGCCGTCGAAGGTGAGCATGTAATCGGAGAGGAAGCGCGTGTCCCGGTAGTAGAGTCCGGCGCCGATCGCCTCCTCGGCGTCGAGGTTCCCTTCCGCGTCGGCGAAAAGGAACATATCGCCTTCTTTGATCGAGTACAGCCGCTCGGTGCGCTGGTCGAGAACCGCGACGACGCCTTTTACCAGGACTCGATTGGCCGACTCGCTGGCCAACACGAACTCCTCGCCCGCTGGCGAGGTCACCTTGTCCACCAAGTGACGAACTCCGCGTCTCGACGCCTTGGCGTGGAAGCTGTGACCTCCTCGCCCTGGCAAGGGAGGCGCGCCAGGTCCGGACGGGAGCCCGGCGCTGCCCCGGCAGTGTACCCGTCGGATCCATCCCGAAGTACCGTCTTGGCCGGCCCACCGGCGCCGCCACGCCTCCCTACCCTCTCCAACATCCCAAGGTCCCCACGGCTTCCTCGAGGTCGGGCAGGGGTCGGGGATCGGGGCGGCCCCTCGCCCGCCGGGTCCTCGCCCGGCGGGTCCTCGCCCGCGGGGTCCTCGCCCGCCGGGGACGGGAGCTTGTGCCTCGGCCGCGCGGACCCAGGGGCACTCGGGAGCCTGGGTCCGGTCAGGCCTCGGGTTCGGTGTGGGCGCCCGTGCGGGCGAGCTCGAGGCGGCGGCCCTCCCAGCCGTCGGCGGCGACGACCTTGAGGGCTTCCTCCGCGTCGGCGGCGGCGCCGTCCCAGCCCGACCGTGGGCACAGGACCAGCAGGGACGGTCCCGCTCCGGAAAGGAACGCCGCCTGACCGCGCTCGCGCAGCAGTTCGAGCACGCGACCGCTGTTCGGCACCGCGGCCAGGCGCATCGGCTGGTGGAGCACGTCCTCGGTGGCCGGCAGCAGCAGGTCGAACTCGCCGGCCAGCGCCGGCGCCAACAGCGCGGCCCGCCCGGCCGTCCGCGCCGCCTCGCCGAACGGCACCTCGGCGGGGAGCAGCCGGCGCGCCTCCTGGGTCGGCATCGGCTCCGACGCCACCAGCGCGAGCGCGACCAGGTCCGGGTGGACCGGCACCGCCCTGCTGCGGACGGCCCCGCTCTCGGTCCAGCACAGCGTCGCGCCGCCGGACAGGCAGGCGGCCGCGTTGTCGGGATGCCCTTCCAGCTCGGTCGCGAGGCGCAGCAGCGCCGTGTCCGACAGGTCGGGGGCGAGCAGCTCCCGGGCCGCGAGCAGCCCGAGCGCGACCGCCGCCGCGCTCGACCCGAACCCGCGGCCGAGCGAGAACCCCTTGACGACGTCGAGGTGCAGCGGCGGCAGGGCCGCGCCCACCTCGGCGGCGAGCCGCCGCATGGCGCCGAGGACCAGGTTGTCCTCGCTCTTGGTGATCGCCTCCGCCTGCTCGCCCGCGACCGTGATCGAGGTCATCGGTGCCGGGCGCACCTGGAGCGTGTCCCACCAGTCGAGAGCGAGCCCGGCCGCGTCGAACCCCGGCCCGAGGTTCGCGCTCGTCGCCGGCGCCAGCACCCGCACCCCCGCCACGCTTCGCGGGTCCGTGGCGGTTCGGCCGGGGTCGCGCGCGGCGTGACCGCTCATGTCGCCGGCTCCATGCCGAGGGCGGCGGCCGCCGCGGCGGCGTCCACCGGGACCCGTGTCGGCGGTGGCGCGCCGGCGACCGCCCAGTCCGGGTCCTTGAGCCCATTCCCGGTGAGTGTGCAGACCACCAGCGCCCCGCGCTCGAGGTTCCCGGCCGCGGCCGTGGCGAGCAGCCCGGCGACCGACGCCGCCGAGGCCATCTCGACGAAGACGCCCTCTTCCCGGGCGAGCAGCCGGTAGGCCGACATGATCTGCCGGTCGGTGACGGCGGCCAGCGCCCCGGACGACTCCTCGACCGCGCGCAGCGCCTGCGGTCCCGAGGCCGGCTTGCCGATCCGGATCGCGGTCGCGATCGTCGACGGGCTCGGCACCGGCGTGCCGCGCACCAGCGGCGCGGCTCCGGCCGCCTGGAACCCGAGCATGCGCGGCCGGCCGCTTGACATCCCGTGCGTCGCGGCCTCGCTGTAGCCCAGCCAGGTCGCGGTGATGTTGCCGGCGTTGCCGACCGGGATGCAGTGGACGTCGGGCGCGCGGCCAAGGGCCTCGACGATCTCGAAGGCGACCGTCTTCTGTCCCTGGATCCGGAACGGGTTCACCGAATTGACCAGCGTCACCGGATAGCGCTCCGAGAGGTCGCGCGCGAGCACCAGGCAGTCGTCGAAAGACCCGTCGACGGCAAGCACGGTCGCCCCGTGGACCAGCGCCTGCGCGAGCTTGCCGAGCGCGACCTTGCCCTCGGGGACCAGCACCGCGCAGGTGATCGCCGCCCGCGCCGCGTACGCCGCCGCCGAGGCCGAGGTGTTGCCGGTCGAGGCGCACAGCACCGCCCGGCTGCCTTCCTCGAGCGCCTTGGAGACCGCGACCGTCATGCCCCGGTCCTTGAAGGAGCCGGTCGGGTTGGCGCCCTCGACCTTGAGCCAGACGTCGCACGAGACCCGGGCCGAGAGGACCGGCGCGGGGACCAGCGGCGTGCTGCCCTCGAGCAGCGTGACCACCGGTGTGCCGTGACCGATCGGGAGCAGGTCGCGGTAGCGCTCGATCAGCCCCGGCCATGCGTGCCGCCCGGGAGCCCGCGCCTCGGCGGCGGGCCGGACGCCGGCGCGGCCGCCGCGATGTGATTGACCGCTCATCGTGCCATCACCTCGTCGGCCTCCTCGCCCTCGACCCGCATCACGCTGCCGAGGCTGCTGACCTCGTCGAGCTCGCGGAGCGCGTCGAGCGTGGCCCGCATGGCGCGCTCCTTGGCCAGGTGCGTGACCAGCACGAGCTGCGCCTCGTCGCCGCGGCCACGCTGGAGGACCGAGCGGATCGACACCCCGTGCTCGCCGAACACCGCCGCGACGTGTGCCAGCACGCCCGGCCGGTCGGCGACGTCGAGCGCGAGGTAGTACTGGGTGGAGACGTCGTCCATGCCACGGACGCCGAGGTCGTACAGACAGGTGCAGCCGACCCCGTGCGCGCCCTGGGCGAGGTTGCGGGCGACGTCGACCAGGTCGCCGACCACGGCCGAGCCGGTCGGCATGCTGCCGGCCCCGCGGCCGTAGAACATCAGCTGGCCGATCGCGTCGCCCTCGACGAAGACCGCGTTGTAGGCCTCGCCGACAGAGGCGAGCGGGTGGGACGAGGGGATCATCGCCGGATGGACCCTGGCGCTCACCTGGCCGTCGGACAGCTCGGCGATGGCCAGCAGCTTGACCGTGTAGCCCATCCTCGAGGCGGCCGCGATGTCGGCGGCGGTCACGTCGGTGATGCCCTCGCGATACACGTCGCTGGCGACCACGCGCGCGTTGAACGCCAGGCTGGCCAGGATGGCGCACTTGGCGGCGGCGTCGAAGCCCTCGACGTCGGAGCTCGGGTCCGGCTCGGCGTAGCCGAGCTCGGTCGCCTCGGCCAGCGCCTCGTCGTAGGCCGCGCCGGTCGTCGCCATGCGCCAGAGCACGTAATTCGTGGTGCCGTTGACGATCCCGAGGACGCGGCGGAGGCGGTCCCCGGACAGCGACTCCTTAAGAGGATGGATGATCGGGATGCCGCCGGCGACCGACGCCTCGAACTTGAGGTCGACCCCGACCGCTTCAGCGGCGTCGAACAGCTCGCCCCCGCGGGCGGCCAGCAGCTCCTTGTTGGCGGTGACCACCGGCTTGCCGAGCCGCAGAGCCTCGAGGATCAGGGTCCGGGCCGGCTCGATGCCGCCCATCACCTCGACGACGACGTCGACCTCAGGATCGCGGACCACCGCGGCGGCGTCGCCGGACAGCCGGGTCATGTCCACCGACGGGTCGCGCTTCTTGGCGAGGTTGCGCACCGCGATGCGCTGGAGCTGGAGCGGCACGCCAGCCCGGTCGCGAATCGGCGCGGCGTGCTCCGTGAGAAGTCTGGCCACCCCCGTGCCAACGACCCCGCATCCGAGCATGCCGATCCTGATCGGCTCCACCTGGCGTTCGCCTCCCCTCCACGCGCGTCCGCGCTGCTCGCGGACGCGGTCGACCGTCACAGCGACGACCTCGCACCGACCCCCGTTGGCCTCGCACCGGTCGGCGAACATCTTGCCTGACCGGGCGCTGGCGAGCACACGACTATCCACAGGGGGCTTCGAAGCCCGCCACCCGCGCCACTCAAGGTGGGTGCGAGGCTTGCCACCCGCGCCGACCCGAGGCAGGTGCAAGCGCCGCCTCACCGAGGTAAACTTGTGAATGCATTCACATTCACGAAACTGGGAGAGGTCATGACCGTTCCCGCCGCCACGCTGACACCGAGCCTGATCGCCAAGGTGCTCCCCCGCTACGAGGCCCGCGAGGCCCAAGAGACCTTCGTCGCGGCGCCCCCGGCCAAGGTGTACCGGGCACTCGAGGAGTTCACGCTCGGCGAGCTGCACGCGTTCCGCGCGCTGATGGGCGTCCGCATGGGGTTCGCGGTGCTTGGCAGCCGGCCAGGCTCCGAGCTGGTGATCGGCGGAGCCGGCCAGCCGTGGCGGCCCGCCGGAGGGGTCACGGCCACCATCCGCGACCGGAACGAGTTCGAGGCGTTCGATCGGCCCGGCTTCGCCAAGGTGGCGATCGGCTTCAGGCTCGAAGAGGTGCCCGGCGGCACCCGCGTCGTCACCGAGACGCGGGTCGACACCACCGACGCGCTGACCCATCGCCGGTTCGGCACCTACTGGAAGGTGATCCGGGTCTGGAGCGGCGCCGTCCGCCGGAGCTGGCTGCGCGCCATCCGCCGCCGGGCCGAGCGCGGCTCAGTACCGCTCCCCGCGGCGGCATAGCCCACGGGGGCGTGACCGGCCGAGGCGTTACCTCGGGCCCCAGACGCTGCTGAAGCCTTCCTTGGCGATGAGGTCGGCGATGAGGTCGAGCAGCGAGATCGGGTCGAACGGCTTGGTGACATAGGCGGCGACGCCCAGCTCGGTGCCACGCTGCACGTCCGCCTCCTGTGCCCGGGCGGACAGCAGCACGATCGGAACCCGGGCTGAATCCGGGTCCGACTTCAGGCGGCGGCAGACCTCCCAGCCGTCCAGCTTGGGCATCATGATGTCCAGCAGGACGAGGTCGGGCCGGAAGAGCTCGAACTGGGCGAGGGCTTCTTCGCCGTCGTCGGCCACCTCGACGGCGTAACCTTCCAGCTCAAGGTTCACCTTGAGCAGTTGTTGGATGACCCGATCGTCGTCGACGACCAAGATGCGCGCATTGATCATGGAGCAAACAGACGAGAGGCGCTCATTGGGACCGGCGACGCGGAGCATAACACATGCATTCTGAGCAGGGATTTCACCCATCGACGGTGAACTCGGGCTGGGTGGTACCATACGCCCCGCATCCCAGGTCGCACGAGCACGAGCCCACGTAGCTCAGGGGATAGAGCGACTGCCTCCGGAGCAGTAGGCCGCAGGTTCGAATCCTGCCGTGGGCACCAATCAGTACCTACAGCGCCAGACGGTCCGGTGCTCGCGGAACGGCAGCGGCACCGGACCATCTGGCAGACGCCGCGGCGGCTACTGTGCCGCGGTGATCGCGCCGAAGAGGCCGTGGGCCTCGGCGTCGGGGCCGGCGCTGAACAGCATGGTGGACGGGTCTCCGATGACGCCGTTGCCGAAGCGCAACGCCCACAGGCCGTCGATCTGGATGGGGGTGCCATCCTCATGCCTGAGGCGCCCTCGGAACTGTCCGGTGATCGGGTCGTAGGCGTGGATGCGGCCATTGCCGAAGTTGCCCACCAAGAGGTCACCGCCAAAGCGGCCGAACCCCGCCGGGGCGATCACCAGCCCCCACGGAGCGTTCAGCTGGCCGCGCCTGATCAGACGGCGCACGAGCTGCCCACTGGTGCTGAAGATGTCGACGAAGCCGAGGCCCTGTCCGGCGACGTCGTCGTGTCGGGCGGCGTCCTGCTTGGCGTAGGTGACGTACAGCAGCCCGCCGAGCTCCTGGATATTGAACGGCGCGAAGCCCGACGGGATCTTGGAGTCTTGGAAGTTGCCCGCGAGGTGGACCAGGTTGAAGCCCGAGTCGAAGACGTCGATCTGCGCCGCGTGGAAGTTCGCCGCGTACAGGAAGGTGCCATTCGCGGTGCCGGCGAGCGCCAGGCCCTTGTAGACGGCATCGGGCACGGTGGCACCGACCTGCGCCTGGGTGGAGGGCGCCGGCGGGGGCACACCGGCGTTCCAGCCAGTGACCAGCCCCGCCTCGGAGGCGAATATGAAGGTGGCCGGTCCGCTGGCGGCGCCAGAGTGAACCACGAATTCGGATGTGGGGTTGAAGACCTGTCCGGTTGGGACGCCGCCGGGGATGGTCACAGTCAGCGACACCTTCTCGATCGGGCTGCCATTGACGAAGCCGCGGTAGAGGGTGGCCTCGCCGGTGCCGTTGTCGGACACCCACATCGGGGTCATCGGGCCATTGGACATGCCCCACGGGTTGACCAGGTCGGGATCGGTGAGCTGGGCCAGGCCGGGTAGATCCGAGACGAGATTGGTCTGGTGGTAGGCGTTGCCCGGCTGTGCCGCGTTGGCTCCCGCCACCGGGGCAAGAGCGGCCAGCGCGGTTACCAGGCAGAGGACGAGCAGATTGCGGAGCCGGCGGAGCCGGCGTGGGCTGCGACGGGACCCTGGTCCCGCTGCGTCATGCATGCTGCCTCCTTGTACGGTCGAGAAGCCCTCACAACTCCTAACCAGCACCTGGCCGGCCCGATCTGTCGCGGCGGCCACCGAGTTCAGGTCGAGCCGGCGCAAGCTTCTGCGAGCGACAGCACCCTGGCCTCAGATACCACGCACACGCCGTGTTAACCGCGAGCCTCGCGGATCATCTGCAATGCCCGTATTCGACGATCACCCACCGGTACGGAAAGCAGGGGGACTGCGCGCGCGTTCACGACTGTTCGGCGTGGACCGCCCGGCGCGGTAGGCTCCTCGCGTCATGGATGTGGTTCTTCGACCGGCGCGCCCGGGGGACGGCGCCGACCTCGCGCGAGGCTGGCTCGACGGCTGCAGCTACTTCGCCGCACTCGACGCGGAGCGATTTCAGATCCCCGACGAGCACGGCCTCGCGGAATGGTTCGAGGAACTACTGGCGCGCCCTGCCTCCGAGGACACGGTCTGGCTGGTGGCGGAGGTGGATGGCCTCGTGGTGGGGAATGTGGCCGCGGAGCTTCACCGGCCGGTGGAGACCGCCGAGCGGCAACTCCTGCGGTCGCTGGGCGAGACCCGCCTGTTCGTCAGCGCGCTGGGCGTCGAGCGTGCCTATCAGCGCCGCGGCGTTGCGACCCGGCTGATGGAGGCGGTCGAGCGGTGGGGCCGCGAACGCGGCGCCACGCTGGTCTCACTGGACACCTGGGTTCACAGTGAGCAGTCGGTGCCGTTCTACGAGCGGCGCATGGGCTACCGTCGCGCCTCGATCATCTTCGAGAAGGTCCTGGAGCACCCAGGACGGCGTGACGATCAAGCCGCACGGTGAAGGTCATCGACGAGCGCGACTATCCCGCCTTGTTCGGCACGACCGAGGTCGCCGGGCTGCCGATCGACGTGCGCTTCTCCCTGCTCACCGGTGAGCTCGACGCCTCCATGGTCGCCCGCGTCTACGTCGTGCCGTTCATTGGCGATGCCTGTGTGGTGGTGGGCTTCGACACCGAGGGCGGCGACTGGGGGCCCGCGGGAGGAGGCCTGGAACCAGGCGAGACCCTCCGGGCCACGTTGGAGCGCGAGCTCCGCGAGGAAGCAGGCGCGCGGCTGCTCGACTACACGCCGTTCGGGGTCCTGCACTGCCACGCCCGCGGCGCCCCCGACCGCGCCCATCTCCCCCACCCGGACTACGACTGCCTCTACGGCTTTGGCGAGGTCGAGTTGGCCAGCGGGCCGGAGATCCCGCCCGAGGGCGAGGGCGTCGTCGCGGTCGAGGTGCTGCGGCTCGACCAAGCGGTCGCCTTCCTCGAGAGCAAGGCCAGGTCCTGGGAGGCCGACCTCTACCGGCTCGCGGGAACGCTCAGGCGAAATCCATCAATAGCCAGGAACGGCTGAACCTCAGCGCTGGCGCCTCCGCTCGAGGGTGGCTGCGCGGTCGGTGCGCGAGCCATCGACGGGGATCGTCTCGTACGAGCCGGAGGCGGTGCGGCGGAGCAGCAGCCCGGCGGTGGGCTCCGCGGGATGTACGCCGCTGTCGCGCAGCTTCCTACAGACATAGAAGGTGACCAGCCAGCAGACGATCGGGGCGCCGATCAACATGCCCTGAAGGATGCGGGTGACGGTCTCGACCGGGATGGTGAGTTGGGCGGCGATGATGTCGTTCGCCCCGGCGAGGAACAGCACGAAGAAGATGCTCAGCCCGGCGACGCCGGTGGCGCTTCGGAACGGAAGGTCGCGGGGCCGGTCGAGCAGGTGATGTTCGCGGCGGTCCTTGGTGATCGCGACCTCGATGAACGGCCAGGCCGCGACCAGGCCGAGGAGCAGGGCGGGCACCACCAGGCCGGGCAGGAACAGCTCGGAGACGGTGTAGCCGAAGACGTGGAAGTCCCACGGTGGCGCCAGCCGCAGGATGCCGTCGAGCCAGCCGTTGTACCAGTCGGGCTGCGCCGGCGAGCTGACGTTGGCGGGGTTGTATGGGCCGTACTGCCAGACCGGGTTGATCTGTACGAGCCCGCCGAGCAGGGCGAGGACGGCGGCGGTGAGCGGCAACAGCGCGAGGTACTTGAAGGTCTGGGTGGGCCAGAGCCGCCTGCCGACGACGTTGCTCTCGGTTCGCCCAGGCCCTGGGAATTGGGTGGGCTTCTGCCGCACCACCAGCACGAGGTGCACGAACAAGGCGCCGATCAGCAGGGCGGGCAGCAGCACGACGTGGAAGATGTAGAAGCGCGAGATGAGGTCGGCGGTCGGGAACTCGCCTCCGAAGATGAGGAATGCGACCCAGGTGCCGATCACCGGAATGCCAACCGCCGCGGAGAAGATGATCCGAAGGCTGATGCCGCTGAGCAGATCGTCGGGCAAGGTGTAGCCGGTCAGCCCGTCGGCGAGCGCCAGGATCAGCAGCACGAACCCGATGAGATAGTTGATCTGGCGGGGACGGCGGAACGCGCCGGTGAAGAAGATCCGGCAGAGGTGGACCACGATCGCGGCGACGAACACCAGCGCGGCCCAGTGATGGGTCTGCCGCATCAGCAGCCCGGCGCGGACCTGGAACGACAGCCTCATGACCGAGTTGAAAGTCTCCGACACCGTGGCGCCGCGCAGCGGGGCGTACGGCCCGGTGTAGACGACCGGCCTGGTGTTGGGCGTGAAGAAGAAGGTGAGGTAGACCCCCGTCAGCACGAGGACGACGAACGAGAAGAGCGCGACCTGACCGAGCAGGAACGACCAGTGGTCGGGAAACACCCTTCGGAATGCCGTCCTCGCGAGCTTGACGATCCCGAGCTGCTCGTCGGCCCAACCCAGCAGGCCACGCTCGGCTCGCCGGCGACGCCGTTGGCGCGCGGTGCCCGGCCTTCGCCCGTCGCCGTGCATCGTGTTCATTGCCCGACGGGTACCCGAATCGCGGAGGCCAAACCAAGCGCCGGCGCGTGTCCGATGGCCCTGCCGCGGCTAACCTCCGAGTGGATGGGGTTGGCGAGACCGACCTCGTCGTGGCGCGATTCTGTTGCTAGGCGTGGCTGGAGACGGCGGGGGGCCGAAGGGGCTTGACCAGCAGCAGGACACCCAGCACGATCACGAAGATCGCCATCGGGCTGTCAAGCATCAACCACCATGGGTTCGCGTCATTGGAGTATGCCGGGTCGGCGATGAAGGCGAAAGCGAACAAAGCGCAGAGCGCGGCCAACACGCCCGAGACGATTCCGAACACGGCGAGCGCCCTCGGAATCTGTCGCGACTTGAGCCACAGGTAGCTGAACAATGTCGTCGACACGGCCCAGAAGAGCAGCCCGATATAGTAGTGGTCCCAGAAGGTACTGATCGGGAGCGACGCCAGGGCCTGCAATTGGCCCTCCGTGAACGCGCGCAGCTCACCGATGCCATTCAACAGTCGCAGAGTCTCGAGCTGTCTGGCCGCGCCGAGGGCCCAGGCTCCGGCGAACAGTCCGTGGCTGACGGCGGCGACGAGCGCGATCGTCCGGCCGAACGGGCGGAGAATGACGTAGAAGGCCGCGAGAACGACCGTCATTCCCACGCACCACCCCAGAACCAGTACGATGTTGAGGCGAAACAACGACGCGTGCGCCAGAATGTTGCGGCTGGTCTCCGCCGCATTGACGAGCCCGAGAATCGGATCCCCGCTGATCAGAGACCTTCCGATGCCGAAATGGCCATACGCGAGCAGCGCGAACGAGATGAGAAAGGCGAGGCCCGCGGCCCTCGCCGCCTTCCGTTGTGATTCCTCGACGGTGCTGGGCGGCTGTGATGCTTCGCCGGTGCCGGTCCGCATTGGTTCCTCCTGAATTCCCAAGGAATTTCTCGGTCTGCTCGTGAGTCTAGGCGGTTCGCGAAGCGCTGACCTCACGCGAATTCGTGATGCGGTCGCGATCTGTTCGCGCGACGATCGCCACAGGCGGTATAGAGTCCTGTTCAGCATGGCCAGACCCTCGCGCCGCCCGGGCGACCTGCCAGCCGAGGTGACCAGCTTCGTCGGCCGCCGTCGTGAGCTGGCCGCGATCCGCAAGAAGCTCACCGAGGTGCGCCTGGCCACCCTCGTCGGCTCGGGCGGGGTCGGCAAAAGCCGCCTGGCGGTCCGGGCGGCGACCGATCTGCGCCGCGGCTTCCCCGGCGGTGCATGGTGGGTCGAGCTCGCCGAGGTCCGGGAGCCCGCGCTGGTCGGCAACGCGATCCTGGCCGCCCTGGACCTGCGCGACCAGACCGCCACCGAGCCTCTCGCGCTGCTGCGGTCCTACCTGCGGGACAAGCGGCTGCTGCTGGTGGTGGACAACTGCGAGCACCTGCTCCCGGCGGCCGCACGGGTCGTGAGCGAGATCCTGCGCGCGGCCCCGGGAGTGCGGATTATCGCCACCAGCCGGGAGCCGCTGTCGGCGCCGGGTGAGCACGTGGTCCCCGTCCCGCCGCTGGAGCTCCCGCCCGCGGACCCGACCGTGCCGCTGGCACGGCTGCGCCACAACGAGACGGTCACGCTGTTCGCCGAGCGGGCCGCGGCCGCCTCGGGCGGCTTCGAGCTGGGCGACGCCAACCAGGCGGCCGTGGTCGAGCTGTGCCACCGGCTCGACGGGCTACCGCTGGCGATCGAGCTGGCCGCGGTGCGCACCCGGGTGCTCACGGCGCAGCAGATCCTCGACCGCCTGACCGACCGGTTCGGACTGCTCACCGGCGGCAGCCGGGCCGCCTTACCGCGGCATCAGACGCTGCGCACCACCATCGACTGGAGCCACGACCTGCTGACGGCCGGCGAGCAGACGCTGCTGCGGCGGCTGTGGGTGTTCGCGGGCAGGTTCACCCTCGAGGACGTCGAAGGGGTCTGCACGTCCGACGACGCGCCGGAGGCCCAGGCACTGGACGTGCTGTCCTCGCTGGTGGACAAGTCCCTGGTGCTGAAGGTGATGGAGGACGCCAACGAGGTCGCGAGCTACCGCCTGCACGAGACGATGCGCGAGTACGCCGGCCTCAAGGTCCAAGCGGCCGGCGAGCAGGACGCCGTCGAGCTGCGCTGCGCCGACTACTACCGGGGCAAATGCGCCCGGGCTCCGGAGGAAGCCCGCTACCAGCTGGTGGAGTGGCTGGACTGGATGAACCTGGAGATCGACAACATCCGCGCCGTCCTGCAGCGGTGCGTGGCCCACAAGGACGGCGACCGCGGGCTCGAGCTGGTCGGCCTGATCGGCTGGTACTGGATCACTCGGGCGACCAGCGAAGGCACCCGGTGGCTCGACGAGCTGCTCCCGTTCGGCGGCGCCACCCCGCAGGCGCGTGCCATCGCCCACTTCCTGCACGGGTTCCTCGCCCTTCATCGATTCGACCCGGAGGCCGCCGTTGCGGCGCTCGATCAAGCGGCGACAGCGGCCCAGGAGGCGGACTACGTCAGCATGCACTCGCAGTCGTTGTCCATGGCCGCCGTTGCGCACGGCATGGGCGGCGACCGCGCGGCCGCGAAGCGCTCGCTCGCCGCGGCGCAAGCCGTCGCCACCGACCTCTACCCCCCGAGGATCCTGCTGCTGCAGGCCCAGGCGCTCAACGCGCTGCTGGAGGGTGACCTCGACACGGTCAGATCGGCCACCTCGGAAGGCGTACGGGCCAGCCGGGAAGCAGGCGACCTGTACAGCCTCGACCAGCTGCTGCTGAACCTGGGCCTGGTGGCCCTGATGCGCGGGGACCTCGACAAGGCAAAGCCGCCGCTCACCGAAGCGCTGCGGATCGCCCGCCAGATCGACGACCGACTGGCCCAGTACTGCCTGCTGGACGCCTTGGGTTGCCACGCCGCGGGTTCCGGCCAGCCACGCCTCGCCGCCCAACTGCTCGGCGCGGCGGAAACGGTGCAAGCGGGCATCGGCGGCAGCGTGCTGCCCTACGTCGCCCCACTGGTGGCCGAAGCCAACGAATCGGCGAGGGCCGCCCTCGGCTCCCCCACCTTCCAGGCCGAGTTCGAGGCCGGAAAGCGCCTGGGCCGGGACGCCGCGATCGGTCTGGCCCTCGGCGAACCCGCCAAGGTCACGGCCACGGCAGTCGCCGATCCGGGGGCTTCCCCGCTCGCGAAACGCGAAGCCGAGGTCGCCCACCTGGTCGCCGAGGGCCTGAGCAACAAGCAGATCGGGGCCCGCCTGTTCATCTCCGAGCACACCGTGGACAGCCACATCCGCAGCATCCTGAACAAGCTCGGCGTCAACTCCCGCGCCCAGATCGCCGCATGGATGGCGTCAGCCGATCGGCGGTAGATGCCGTCTCGCGGGAACGCCCGAACGCGCGGACTCCGCGAGGGCGCGGGCGAGCCGGCGGCGGCATGGGACCCCCCGGCCCGCTCAGGGCTTGCGGCCTACGCCGGCGTAGATGTTGAGCGGCTCGACCCGGCCCTCGTGGTCGGGCCGCCATGCCCCGACCGGCACGACCCCCGGCTCGACCAGGTCGAGCCCCTTGAAGAAGGCCTCGACCTCCGCGCGGGTCCGTGGGACCAGGGAGATGCCGGAGCGCTTCGACGCGGCGACCGCGCCTCCCATGGCCTGGGCGTCAAAGTCGGCGGTGGGATGGCTGATGACGAGATGGCTGCCCGACGGCAGCGCCTCGAGCAACTTCGCCACGATCCCGTACGGATCGTCGGCGTCGGGCAGGAACATCAGGATCGCCACCAGCATGACCGCCACCGGCTTGCCGAGATCCAGGGTGGCCGCCAGGGCCGGATCGCCGAGGATGGACTCCGGCTGGCGCAGGTCGGCGGCGATGAACGCGGTCTGCCCGGCGGCGTGGCTGGTCATCAGCGCCCGCGCATGGGCGAGCACGATTGGATCGTTGTCGACATAGAGCACCCGGGCGTCGGGAGCGACCTCCTGCGCGACCTCGTGCGTGTTGCCGGCGGTCGGGATGCCGGTGCCGATGTCCAGGAACTGCCGGATCCCGGCCTCATGGGCCAGGTGGCGGACGGAGCGGCCAAGGAACGCCCGGTTGGCCCAGGCCATGTCCCGCATGATCGGGACCGCCTCGAGAATCGCCTCCGCGAGCGCGTGGTCCGCGGGGAAGTTGTCCTTGCCGCCCAGCCAGTAGTCGTAGACCCGTGCTGGATGCGCCACGTTGGTGTTGATCTCGATGGCCACGCGCGCATCCGCATCTTCAAAGCCACCGCTCCGCGGCACGATCGTCTCTCCTCGGCAGATGGTTCGGCCCCACGTCGTGGGCAGTCTAGCGCCATCCGCCGCAAATGCCGGGAGGAGCCGGCTCGGTCATGCGTAGAGTGTGGATTCCCCGGGCGAGCGACAGGAGGACCAGGTGGCCACCAGCTTCGCGATCTCGATCCCGCAATTGTCCGCCGACGGCAGCTTCGATCCGGCCGGCTTTCGCGGGTACATGGAACGCGCGGAGGCGCTCGGCTTCGAGAGCGCATGGACGAGCGAGCAGGTGCTGGGACCGGCCCCGGTGCTCGGCCCGGTCGAGACCATGACCTACGCGGCCGCGTGCACCGAGCGGCTGCGGCTCGGCTGCGCGGTCTTCGTCCTGCCGCTGCACAACCCGGTCCACCTCGCCAAGAGCCTGAGCAGCCTCGACCAGATCAGCCGCGGGCGCCTCGAGGTCGGCGTCAGCACCGGCGGGCCCTCGCGTCCGTTCGCCGCGTTCGACGCCGATCGCGCCAGCTTCGTCGCCCGGTTCACCGAGGGGCTCGCCCTGATGAACGTCCTCTGGACCGAGCCGAGGTTCGATTTCGACGGGCGCTTCTGGCGGCTGGAAGGCGCTTCCATGGAGCCGAAGCCGTTCCAGAAGCCGCGGCCGCCGGTCTGGTTCGGGGCCGCGGGCCCGAACTCGCTGCGGCGGGCCGTGCGGCTCGGCGACGGCTTCATCGGCGCCGGTTCGACCACCACCGCGCAGTTCGCCGAGCACGTCAAGGTGGTGCGCGACGCGCTCGCGGAGTCGGGCCGCGACCCGAGCGGCTACCGGATCGCCAAGCGCGTCTACCTGGCCGTCGACGATGACCCGGAGCGCGGCCGCCGGCGGGTCGAAGCCGCGCTTGACAGGTACTACGGCGGCCCGCCAGGCCGCCTCGGGTCCGTGGCGGTCTGCGGCCCGCCGGCGGTGGTCGTGAAGGGCCTGCGCGAGGTGGCCGAGGCCGGCGCCGAGATGATCCTGCTCAACCCGATGTTCGACGACGCCGAGCAGATGGAGCGCCTCGCCGCGGAGGTGGTGCCGGCCCTGCGCTGAGACCGCGTGCGGGTCAGCGTGACGCGGCCGTGCGGTAGCGGCGCACCGCGAGCGGGATGAACACCGCGAGCAGCAGCAGCGACCAGGCGAGCGAGACCCCGACCGGGTGCTCGAGCGGCCAAGCGACGTGCGTGGGCGCGGGGCTCGGGTTGCCGAACAGGTGGCGCATGGCCGCGACCGTCGCGCTCATCGGGTTCCAGTCGGCGACCGGCCGGAGCCAGGTGGGCAGTCCCTGGGTCGGCACGAAGGTGTTGGCCAGGAACGTCATCGGGAACAGCCAGGCGAAGGTCGCCTGGTCGGCGAGCGTCGAGCTGCCCACGGACAGTCCGATGAAGGTGCCGACCCAGAGCATCGAGAACCCGAACAGCACCACCAGCGCCATCCCCTCGGCGGCCTGCGCGAGCCCGTTGTGGACGCTCCAGCCGGCGAGCGGCACCGCGAGCGCGACCATGCACGCGAGCCCGAGGACCCGCAGGGTCAGGTCGGCGAGGTTGCGGCCGGCGAGCATGGCCGAGCGGGCGATCGGCAGCGAGCGCATGCGGTCGATGATGCCGCGCTGCATGTCCTCGGCGACCGAGACCGCCGACTGGACCGCGGTCAGCGCCATCGCCTGCATGAAGATGCCGGGCATCAGGAACTCGCGGTAGTTGCCGCCGCCAGGCAGGGCGATCGCGCTGCCGAACACGTACGCGAACAGCACGATGACGATGATCGGGAAGGCGAGGAAGCCGACCAGCTCGCCAGGCTGGGCGCGGAGCCGGGCGTAGCTGCGCCTGGCGATCGTCAGCGTGTCCGAGACCAGCCAGCGCAGGCGCTCGCGGCGCGTCTCGGGTGGGGTGGGCACCGTGAGGGTGGTCGTCATCGGGGAACCTCCGTTGGAGCCGTGGTGGTCGCGGAGCGGCCGGTGGGCTTTCCGTTCGGCGTGGCGACGCCGGAGCCGTCGGTCAGGTGCAGGAAGACCTCGTCGAGCGTCGGCCGGCGCAGCGCGATGTCCTCGACGGTGACGCCGGCGTCGTGGAGCGCGTTGGCCGCGGCGACCAGCGTGGCGACGCCGCCGGGCGCGCGGACCTGGAGGCGGCCCTCGTTTGCCTCCAGCACCGGCTCGGCGCCGGCGGCCGACCTGAGCGCGCCGGCCGCGACCGCGACCTGGTGACGGTCGCGCAGGACCACGTCGACACTCTCGCCGCCGAGCGCCGCCTTGAGCTGGAACGGCGTGCCGGCGGCGGCGACCCGGCCGCGGTCGAGCACCACGATCTGGTCGGCCAGCCGGTCCGCCTCGTCGAGGTACTGGGTGGTGAGCAGGACGGTGGTCCCGGTCGAGACCAGCTCGGCGATCATGTCCCAGATCTCGAGGCGGTTTCCGGGGTCGATGCCGGTGGTCGGCTCATCGAGGAACAGCACGGGCGGCGCCACGATCAGGCTGGCGGCGAGGTCGAGCCGTCGCCGCATCCCGCCTGAGTAGTCCTTGACGCGCTTGTGGGCGGCCTCGCCGAGCCCGAAACGCTCGAGCAGCTCGTCGGCGCGCCGGCGTGCCCGCCGCGCGGTCAGGTGGTACAGCCGGCCGAACATGACCAGGTTGGCCCGGCCGGTGAGCATCTCGTCGACGGCGGCGTACTGGCCCGCGAGGCCGATCCGGAAGCGCACCTCCGCGGGGTCGCGGACGACGTCGTAGCCGGCGACCACGGCCCTGCCGCCGTCGGGCAACAGCAGCGTCGACAGGATCCTGATCGCGGTGGTCTTGCCGGCGCCGTTCGGTCCGAGCAGGCCGCAGATCGAGCCGGGTCGGACCGCGAGATCGAACCGGTCCAGCGCGGCCTTCCGTCCGAACCGCCTGGTCAGAGCCTCGGCCTCGACAGCGAGGTCCATGGATGCACCGCCTTAACGTTGTTAATGACTTAACGGCGTTAAGGTTGACCTGAACAATGTTAAGCTGTCAAGCATGGATTCGATCGAGCGGGGCGGGCAGCGGCAGGGCCAGGGCGGCCAGCGAGGCCGCGAGGAGCAGCGCGACCGGCGCATCGCTGACCGGCTCGCGAGGGTCGACCCGGACTCGTCGCAGGCGCGGAGGCTCGGTGCGGGCAGGCTGGACCGTGGGGTGGTCGTGGCCGCGGCGATCGGGC
>JBEDUQ010000186.1:0-3636 GCA_040414855.1 Actinomycetota bacterium | reverse complement strand
AGCTGGCGGACCCCGTCGAGCCGGCGCAGCATCGCGCCGGCGGCGGCCGGCAGCTCGGCCTCGTCGCCCTGGATCGACTGGCCATTGACGACCGTGAGCAGGTTGGTGCCGAGCTGGTCGATCCGCGCCAGCAGGTCCGCCTGGCTGGAGCGGGTGATCCCGAGCACGCTGACGACCGCGGCGACGCCGATGGCGACGCCGAGGGCGGACAGCCCGGCCCGCAGGCGCCGTGCGCGCAGGCCGACGATCGCGGTCCGCGGCAGGTCCGCCAGGCGCAGCCGCGACCGCTGGACCGGGAGCCGGGGCGGCTGGACCGGCGGCCGGGACCGCTGGACCGGGAGCCGCGACCGCTGGACCGGGAGCCGGGGCCGCTTGACCCGCGGGCGGGACGGGCTCACCTTGACCCGCCGCCCGAGTCGGCCACGACCCGCCCGTCCCGCAGCTCGATCCGGCGCGTCATCGCGGCGGCGACGGTCTGGTCGTGGGTGACCACGACCAGCGTGGTCCCCCGCGAGTTGAGGTCCTGGAGCAGCCGGACTAGCTCGGCGCCGGCGGCGGAGTCGAGGTTGCCGGTCGGCTCGTCGGCGAGCACCACGCGCGGCCGGCCGACCAGCGCCCTGGCGATCGCGACCCGCTGGCGCTCCCCGCCCGACAGGGTCGAGGGCCGATGGCCGAGCCGATGACCGAGCCCGACGCGCTCGAGCGCCAGCCGCGCGAGGCGCCGCCGCTCGGCCGGCGGCACGCCGCGGTAGAGCAGGCCGGTGGCGACGTTGTCGAGCGCGCTCGCGGACTCGATCAGGAAGAACCGCTGGAACACGACCCCGATCTGGTGGGCGCGCAGGCCGGAGACGCGGCGGTCCGTCAGCGTCCCGACCTCCTGGCCGGCCACGCGCACCACCCCCGAGCTGGGCCGGTCCAGCGCCGCCATCAGGTGCAGCAGGGTGGTCTTGCCCGAGCCCGAGGGGCCGACCACCGCCGCCAGCTCGCCCTCGGCGATGGTCAGGGTGACGCCGCGAACCGGCTCGACCGGTGGGGTGCCCCGGTAGACCTTGCGGACCCGGTCGAGCTCGAGGATCGGGGTCATGGTGCCGGGACCTCCACCGCGAGGCCCTCGGCCAGCCCCGCGCCGGCGACTTCGACCATGCCGGCGGTCTCGTCGAACAGCCCGGTCCGCACCGGAACCCGGCGGCTGGCCGTTCCCGGGCCCACCACCTCGACGGCGTAGCCGCCCTCGGGGCGGGCGAGCAGCGCGGCGATCGGCACCGCCAGCACGCCGGTGTGCGCCTGGGTGGTGATCGCGACCTGGACCGGCGCCTGGTCGAGCCCGCGCGCCGCGCTCGGGTCGGACAGCCGGACCGTCACCGAGATCACCGTCTGCCCGGAGTCGGTCCCGCCGCCGTCACCGCCCTGCCGCCCTCCGGCGTCCACCGCGGTCGCGACCCGGCTCACAGCCGCGACCGTGCCGGCGCTGGCTCTGCCGTCGGGGAGCAGCACCCGCACCCGGTTCCCGGCCCGGACCAGCCCCTGGAGCGCGGGATCGATCCCGGCGGTGATCACCGGCTTGGTCGGGGTCACCGAGAGGACCGGCGCGCCGGGCTCCAGCGGCGCGCCCAGGGTCGCGGCGACGGTCGCGACCCGGACCGGGCCTGGGAAGAAGACCACGCCGCCGAGCGGGATCGCTCCCGTCCGCCCGAGCGGCGGCAGGCCAAGCGCGCCGGCCTGCCAGCGCCGGACCGCCGCCCTGGTCGCGGCGCTGAAGTGGTCGTCGACGGTGAGGCTCCGGTCGGGGTCGAAGCCCAGCGCCACCAGGTTGGCCTCGAGCTGGCGCACGTCCTGACCGTCGGCCATGCCCGGCTGGAAGGCGCGCCACGCGGGTCGAGCGCCGTACCAGAGCGCCACCGGGCGGCCGTTCAGCTCGTAGAGCGCGTGGCCCCGGCGCACCACCCTTCCCGGCGCCGGCAGCCGGGTCGGGACCAGCGGCTGGACCGCCGCCCCTCCTCCGAGCGTCGCTCCTCCCCCAGCCAGGCCGCCCGACGGATCGCCTCCGCCCTGGGCGACCACGGTCGTGGCCGCACCGTACCCGAGCACGCCGGGGACCTCCTGCCGCTGGACCACGTCGGCCCGGGTCACCCTGGCGGTGCCGGTCGGGACCTCCGGGGCCGCCGCCGGCCTGGCGGGGCGCTCGAGTACGCCGCGGCGAAGGGCGGTCCAGCCGGCCACCCCGAGCACCAGTGCCAGGACGGCCGCGAGCAGCCCGGCGCCGGCCCGTCGGCGGGTGACGGACGCCTCAGTGCGCATGGATCTCGCCGTTCGGGTCGGGATTGAGGCTCCCGTACGCCTGCATGGCGGCGTCGAATTCGGGGTTGCCGGGTTTCACGCCCGGCGGGAATGCGCTTGCGTCGAATTTGCCGCCGGACCCACCCGACCCGGCGGACGAGCACCCAGCGATAGGCGCCCCGCCGAGCAGGAAGGCCAGTGGGAGCGCCCACCCCACCAGTCGAGGCTTGCCCGTTCGTCCGTGCAGACCATTCATGAGGTCTCCGTTCCGAGGAGTCGGCGGTCAGCGGACGTAGAGTTGGCCGTTCGCGTCCGGGTTGAGCCGCATGCAGGCGTCCATCGCCTCGAGGAACTGGCGGCTGCGGTCGCGCTTGATCGACGCGGGGAACCGGCCGTCGGCCATCGGGTCGGGGAAGCTCGGAATCCCGTGGTCGCGGACGCAGGCGGCGAACCGCAGCAGGGCGGGCACGTTCGCGGGGTCGGCGCCGTCGTTCGTGGCAACCTCCGCCGGGAGCCGGTCGATGATCGACTTGCACGCCGTCATGACCTGTTGGGGCGGCCGAGGCGGCTCGCCTCCGGGCCACTGGGGCTGGCCGTTCTCGTCGATGCGCGGCTCCGGGAGGTTCGGCATGCCGTTGGCGCGGGCGCACTGGACCAGGTCGTGCCAGACGGCGGCAGCGTCCTGACCGCCACCGCCCCCGGCGGCCGAACCGCTCGACCCCCCGGACCCGCGCGACGAGCACCCCGCCAGCGCACCCACGACGGTGAGCAGGAGCACCGCCACGACGACGTGCCCGGTGCTCGAGAACCTGTGCATGAACGCCTCCCTCGGCCGACGGCGAAAGCTGAGGACGAGGTTGGCAAGCGGCCGCCGCGCGCACATCACCGGCGAGGGGCAATCGCGATCCCTCGTTGGGGGAACCGGATTCAGGGCGTATGGGTGGAGGCGGACGGCCCACCGGGCCCACCGGACCCGCCGGACCCACCGGACCCACCGGACCCACCGGGGCTACCGGAGCCGCTGGCGACCGGCGGGCCGGGAACGGTCCGAATCGTCTCCTGGAGCGCCGACCCGAGGACCGGCGAGACCCACCTGGTGAAGGTCGTGCTGAGGTGGTTGTCGTCGCGGTAGGCGAGCAGGTTGCCGACCATGACCGCGCAGCTCTGCTGCGTGCACAGCCACGGCGTGATGTCCAGGTAGCTGCCGCCGGCCCCCAGCACGGCCTGGCGTTCGGCGCGGACGCCGGCGGCGTTGACGGCGTCGGTGCGGCTCGAGAGGCAGGCGACCGCGTTGCTGAGGTGCGCGGACAGGCAGTCGGGAACGTCGAGGGTCGGCTTGGGCGCCGGCCCGAGGACGAC
>JBEDUQ010000185.1:0-6053 GCA_040414855.1 Actinomycetota bacterium | reverse complement strand
CTGCGGGCCGGCCGGTTCTTCCAGCGCGGTGAGGTGTCGCCGGACGGCCGGGCTGTGTACAAGGTCGGCGGGCGCGAGGGAGACGCCTTCTACCGGGACCGCTGGAGCCACGACAAGGTGGTGCGCTCGACCCACGGGGTGAACTGCACCGGGTCGTGCTCTTGGAAGGTCTACGTCAAGGACGGGATCATCACCTGGGAGACCCAGGAGACCGACTATCCCTCGGTCGGACCGGACCGTCCCGAGTATGAGCCTCGCGGCTGTCCTCGCGGCGCGGCGTTCTCCTGGTACACCTACTCGCCCACCCGGATCCGCTATCCGTACGCGCGCGCCGTGCTGCTGGAGATGTATCGCGAGGCCAGGACCAGGCTCGGCGACCCGGTCGCCGCCTGGGCGGAGGTGGCCGGCGATCCCGAGCGGCGGCGCCGGTACCAGTCCGCCAGGGGCAAGGGCGGGCTGGTGCGGCTGTCCTGGGACGAGGCCGTCGAGGTCATCGCGGCCGCCCACGTCCACACCATCAGGGCGTACGGGCCCGACCGGGTCGCCGGCTTCTCGCCGATCCCGGCGATGTCGATGGTGTCGCATGCGGTCGGGGCGCGGTTCATCGAGCTGCTGGGCGGGGTGATGACCTCGTTCTACGACTGGTATGCCGACCTGCCCGTGGCCTCGCCGCAGGTGTTCGGCGACCAGACCGACGTGCCCGAGTCCGGCGACTGGTGGGACGCGACCTACCTGGTGCTCTGGGGATCCAACGTCCCGGTCACCCGGACGCCGGACGCCCACTGGATGGCCGAGGTCCGCTACCGGGGAACGAAGGTCGTGGTGGTCTCGCCCGATTACGCCGACAGCACCAAGTTCGCCGACACCTGGCTGCCGGCGCAGCCGGGCACGGACGGCGCCATGGCCATGGCGATGGGCCACGTCGTCCTCCGGGAGTTCCTGGTCGACCGGCCGGTCCCGTTCTTCGTCGACTTCGTGTCCCGCTACACGGACCTGCCGTTCCTGGTGACGCTCAGCGAGCGCGACGGCGCCCACGTGCCGTCCAAGTTCCTCACCGCCGCCGACCTCGGCGAGCAGGGCGAAGCCGCGGCCTGGAAGTGCGTGCTGCTCGACCGCGAGACCGGAGCGGCGGTGGTGCCGAACGGCTCGCTCGGGTTCCGCCACGGGGACGACTCCCAGGGCCGCTGGAACCTCGACCTCGGCGGGGTGACGCCGGCGCTCTCGCTGCACGGCCCGGACGCGGAGCCGGTCGAGGTGCTGCTGCCGCGGTTCGACGCTCCGGACGGCGCGGCGGGCGGCGGAGTGCTGCGCCGCGGCGTCCCGGCTCGGCGGGTGGGCGGGCGGTTGGTGACCACCGTCTTCGATCTCCTGCTGGCGCAGTACGGCGTGGGCCGCGACGGCCTTCCCGGGACCTGGCCGAGCGGCTACGCGGACGCCGCCGAGCCGTACACCCCCGCCTGGCAGGAGGCGATCACCTCGGTCCCCGCCGACACCGTGGTCCGGATCGCCCGCGAATTCGCCGGCAGCGCCGAGGAGTCCGGAGGGCGCTGCATGATCGTCATGGGCGCCGGCATCTGCCAGTGGTTCCACGGCGACGCGACCTACCGCGCGGTGCTCGCGCTGCTCATGCTGACCGGCTGCATGGGCCGCAACGGCGGCGGCTGGGCGCACTACGTCGGACAGGAGAAGTGCCGTCCCCTCACCGGGTGGTCGAGCCTTGCGATGGGGCTGGACTGGTCGCGGCCGCCGAGGCAGATGATCGGCACCGCCTTCTGGTACCTCCACACCGACCAGTGGCGCTACGACGGCTACCGGGCCGACGCGCTGGCCTCGCCGCTCGCCGAGGGCAAGCTGCCGGGGATGCACACCGCCGACGCCGTGGCGCTCTCGGCCCGGCTGGGGTGGATGCCGTCCTACCCGCAGTTCGACCGCAACCCGCTCGACCTGGTCGACGAGGCCCGCGCCGCCGGAGCCGACCCGGTGGCGTACGTGACCGGGCTGCTGCGGGACGGCTCGCTGCGGTTCGCGTGCGAGGACCCGGACGCCGCGGAGAACTGGCCGCGCGTGCTGACGCTGTGGCGCGCGAACCTGCTCGGGTCCTCCGCCAAGGGCAACGAGTACTTCCTGGAGCACCTGCTCGGGGCCGGCTCCAACCTGCGCGCGCGGGAGACCCCCGAAGGCTCTCGGCCGGACACGGTCACCTGGCGCGAGCCGGCCGAGGGCGGCGGACCGCGCGGCAAGCTGGACCTGCTGGTCTCGATCGACTTCCGCATGACCAGCTCGACGCTGCTGTCGGACGTGGTCCTGCCGGCGGCGACCTGGTACGAGAAGCACGACCTGTCGAGCACCGACATGCACCCGTTCGTCCACGCCTTCAACGCGGCGATCGACCCGCCGTGGCAGGCCCGGACCGACTTCGATGCCTTCCACGCCATCGCCAGGGCCTTCAGCGCGCTGGCGGGCCGACATCTCGGGGTCCGCGAGGACCTGGTCGCCACGGCGTTGCAGCACGACACGCCGGGAGAGCTTGCGCAGCCCGGCGGGGTGCCACGCGACTGGCGGGCGGGTGAGGTCGAGGCCGTCCCCGGGCGGACCATGCCCGGCCTGGCCGTGGTGGAGCGGGATTACGGCGCCATCGCGGACAAGCTCGCCACACTGGGACCGCTCGCCGAGCGGCTCGGCCTGCCCACCAAGGGGATCGTGTTCCATCCCGACCGGGAGGTCGACGACCTGGCCCACAGCAACGGCGTGATGCTCGGTGGCGCCGGCGAGGGGCGTCCCGCCCTCGACACCGACGCCAAGCTGGCCGAGGCCATCCTGGCGCTGTCTGGGACCACCAACGGGCGTCTGGCGGTGCAGGGCTTCCGGGCGCTGGAGCGCCAGGTCGGCCGGCCGCTCGCCCACCTGGCGGAGGGCAGCGAGGAGCGCCGCATCACCTTCGCCGACACCCAGGCCGGTCCGGTCCCGGTCATCTCCAGCCCGGAGTGGTCCGGCTCGGAGACGGGCGGCCGTCGCTACGCGCCCTTCACCACCAACGTCGAGCAGCTCAAGCCGTGGCACACCCTCACCGGCCGCATGCACACCTTCCTCGATCACGAATGGATGCGCGACCTCGGCGAGGCCTTGCCGATCTACCGGCCGCCGCTCGACATGCACCGGCTGTTCGGAGAGCCGGCGCTGGGGCCCGACGGGGGGATGCAGGTGACCGTCCGCTACCTGACGCCGCACTCGAAGTGGTCGATCCACTCGGAGTACCAGGACAACCTGCTGATGCTGTCGCTGTCCAGGGGCGGCCCGACCGTCTGGATGAGCCCGGCGGACGCGGGCGCGATCGGGGTGCGGGACAACGAGTGGGTCGAGGCCACCAACCGCAACGGGGTGCTGGTCGCCCGGGCGATCGTCTCGCACCGCATCCCGGCCGGCACCGTGTTCGTCCACCATGCCCAGGAGCGCACCATCGACGTGCCCCGGTCTGAGGCGAACGGGCGGCGCGGCGGCATGCACAACTCGCTGACGCGGCTGCTCGTCAAGCCGACCCACCTCATCGGCGGCTACGGGCAGCTCTCGTTCGCGTTCAACTACCTCGGCCCCACCGGCAACCAGCGCGACGAGATCACCGTGGTCCGCCGTCGCAGCCAGGAGGTGCGCTACTGATGCGGGTGATGGCGCAGCTCGCGATGGTGATGAACCTCGACAAATGCATCGGCTGCCACACCTGCTCGGTCACCTGCAAGCAGGCGTGGACCAACCGGAGCGGCATGGAGTACGTCTGGTTCAACAACGTCGAGACCCGTCCCGGCCAGGGCTATCCCCGCCGCTACCAGGATCAGGAGCGGTGGCGTGGCGGCTGGAAGCTCAACCGGCGCGGCCGGCTGACCCTCAAGGGAGGCGGGCGGCTCCGCAAGCTGCTGACGATCTTCGCCAACCCGGTGCTCCCCAACATCCGCGACTACTACGAGCCCTGGACCTACGACTACGAGCACCTCACCTCGGCCCCGCTCGGCGACGACTTCCCGGTCGCCAGGCCCAAGTCGCTGCTGACCGGCAAGCCGACCGCGATCTCGTGGAGCGCCAACTGGGACGACGACCTGGCCGGCGCTCCCGAGCAGGGCCACCTCGACCCGATCGTGGAGCGCATGCGAAACGACGCACAGGCCAAGGTGAGGTTCGAGTACGAGCAGTCGTTCATGTTCTTCCTGCCGCGCATCTGCGAGCACTGCCTGAACCCCTCCTGCGTCGCGTCGTGCCCCTCAGGGGCGATGTACAAGCGGGAGGAGGACGGCATCGTCCTGGTCGACCAGGACCGCTGCCGGGGATGGCGGATGTGCGTGACCGGCTGCCCCTACAAGAAGGTCTATTTCAACCACCGCACCGGCAAGGCCGAGAAGTGCACCTTCTGCTACCCGCGCGTCGAGGTCGGACAGCCGACGGTCTGCTCGGAGACCTGCGTCGGCAGGCTGCGCTACATCGGCGTGGTGCTCTACGACGCCGACCGGGTGCTGGAGGCCGCCAGCGTCCGGGACCCGCGTGACCTCTACGAGGCGCAGCTCGAGGTGCTGCTCGACCCGACCGACCCCAAGGTCGTCGCCGCCGGCCGCGCCAGCGAGATCCCCGAGGACTGGCTGGATGCGGCGGCGCGCTCCCCGATCCACGCCCTGCTGAAGCGGTACCGGGTCGCGCTGCCGCTCCACCCGGAGTTCCGGACGCTGCCGATGGTGTGGTATGTCCCGCCGCTGTCGCCGGTGGTCGACGCCCTCAGCGGCACCGGCCACGACGGCGAGGACGTCGGCAACCTGTTCGGCGCCATCGACACGCTCAGGATCCCCGTCGAGTACCTCGCCGAGCTGTTCAGCGCCGGCGATCCCGCCCCGGTGCGCACCGTGCTCCAGCGGCTCGCCGCCATGCGTTCCTACATGCGCGACCTCACCCTGGACCGCCCGGCGGACGAGTCGATCCCGGCGTCGGTCGGCATGACCGGCCTCGAGATCCAGGAGCTCTACCGCCTGCTCGCCCTCGCGAAGTACGAGGACCGCTACGTGATCCCGACCGCCCACGAGGAGCAGGGCCGGGAGCTGGAGGAGCTGGCCTGCAGCCTGGATTACGACGGCGGCCCGGGGATGTACGGCAGCGGGCCGTTCGGTGAGGCGTCGGGCCGGCCGATGCCGGTCGCGGTGGAGACCTTCCACGCGCTCAAGCAGCGACAGACCGCCGACCGGCCGGTCGACCCGGAGCGCAAGGCGGCCCGCGTGAACCTGCTGAACTGGGACGGCAAGGGGGACCCGCAGGGCCTGTTCCCGCCGCGGGACGGCCGGGAGAGCGAGGAGGGGCGATGAAGCTCGGCGAACGGGAGCTGGCCGTCGTCGATCAGGCCGCGTCGATGCTCCTGCAATACCCGGACCAGGAGCCCCAGGCCCGCCAGCGGCTCCAGCTGGTCCACGACGCCCTCGACTCGCTGCCCGGCTGCACGGCCCGGCGGCGGTTGGAGGCTTTCCTCGACCACGTCGACGGCGTCACCGCGACCGACTGGGCGCAGGAGTACGTCGAGGCGTTCGATTTCCGCCGGCGCTCGTGTCTCTACCTGACCTATTACACCGACGGCGACACCCGACGCCGCGGCGCGGCACTCGCCCGCCTCAAGCTCCGCTACCGGAAGGCCGGGCTGGAGCAGGCGGGCGGCGAGCTACCCGACTTCCTGCCGGTGGTGCTGGAGTTCTGCGCGTCGACCGGCGACCGGGCCACGCTGCTCGAGCACCGGCCGGCGCTGGAGCTGGTCCGGCTCGCGCTCGAGGAGGCGGGGTCGCCATACGCGCTGGTGGTACAGGCGCTGTGCGCCACGCTGCCCGGCCCGTCCCCCAAGGACCGCGAGGCGGTGCTCGCGCTGGCGGCCAGCGGCCCGCCACGCGAGGAGGTCGGCCTCGATCCGTACCCCGCGACGCCGGCGGAGCCTGGGAGGGGTCGGCCGTGAGCGCCCGCGACTGGCTCCTGTGGGGCGCGCTCCCGTACGTGACCATCGCCATCCTCGTCGGGGGGACGGTGTGGCGGTGGCGCTACGA
>JBEDUQ010000184.1:0-10523 GCA_040414855.1 Actinomycetota bacterium | reverse complement strand
GCACCGGCGCGGTGGTGGTGGCGGTCGGCGGCGGCGGCGTCCCGGTGGTCCGCCAGCCCGACGGCACCCTGGTCGGGGTCGAGGCGGTGGTCGACAAGGACCTCGCCTCGGCGCTGGTCGCCGCCGGCATCGGCGCCGAGGTGCTGATGATCCTGACCGGCGTCGAGCACGTCGCCATCGACTTCGGCACGCCCACCAGCCGCGACCTGCACGAGGTCACCACCAGGGAGCTCGCCGCCTACGCGCGCCAGGGCCAGTTCGCCCCCGGCAGCATGCTGCCCAAGGTCCGCGCCGTGCTGCGGTTCCTCGAGGGCGGCGGCCGCCGCGCGGTGATCACCACGCCGGAGCTGTCCGAGAAGGCCCTCGCCGGCGAGGCCGGCACCCAGGTCCTCCCCTAGCGAGCCGAGGCCGGACGGCCCTCAGGTGGTCAGCAGGGCGATCCCGAGCGAGGCGACGCCGAGCGCGAGGGCGGCCACGCCCGCGTAGAGCAGCACGATCAGCCGGTTCGGCCGCTCGACCCCGCGCCCGGCCGAGGACAGGAAGAACCCCGCCGGCATCAGCACGGCGGCCGCCCAGATGCCGTTGCGGGCCAGCATCTCCTGGAACCCGCTGACGTCGGCGGCGTCGACCAGGATCAGCCCGACCAGCGCGAGGGTGACCAGCACGCCGGCGTGGGCGTGGCCGGCGCGGGCGAAGTTCCTCTGGAACTCGGTCATCGGCACGTGGCCGCGCACCACCCGCAGCACGAACCAGCCGCCGTACTCCACGAACAGGATCGTCAGCAGGATCACGCCCGCGGTGCTCCGCGAGTCGGACGACAGGGACAGCGTCATGACACTCCCTCGGCTTCGAGATTGCCGCATCGGTACGCCCGCGACCGGGGTGCCGATGTTCCACAATGGCATGTCAGTGATTCCACTCTGGACCTGACACAATGGAATGTCAATCGCCAAGGAACCACGGGATCGGAGCCACCATGACCGCCCGCCAGCTCAACGCCACCGCCGCCTCCCTGCTGGGCTTCCTGCACGACGGTCCGCTCACGGGCTGGGACCTGGTCCAGACCGCGCAGCGGGAGATCGGCGACTTCTGGTCGCTGACCCAGAGCCAGGTTTACCGGGAGCTGGCCGCCATGGCCGCGGACGGCCTGGTCGAGGCCGGCGAGCGCGGCCGCCGCGAGCGGCGCCCCTACTCGCTGACCGATGCCGGGCGGGCGGCCTTCGCTGAGTGGGTGCGGCGCCAGCCCGGTCCGGAGACGATCCGCTTCCCGCTGCTGCTCACCGTCCTGTTCGGGAGGCACGTACCCGCGGAGCGGCTGTCGGAGTTCCTGGCGGCGCACCGCGCGGTCCACGCCGAGCGGCTCGCGGACTACGAGCGCCAGCACCGTGAGGCCGTCGCCGCCGGTGCAGCGGACGCCGCGCCGTACGCGCTGGCGACCCTGGAGTTCGGGCTCGCCTACGAGCGGGCGGTGCTGGAATGGTTCGAGCGACTACCGAGGGTGGTCGGCCGGGACGGCCGCAAGGACGACGAAGCGTCGACCGGACGCTGAGTCAACTCACGCGGGACCGCAGTGTTTCGGGCCGCACCGCGCGGCGCGCCCCCTCAACTCACGCGGCACCCCGCGTGGAACCCCGCCCCCCGGGGTGGTTTCGGGCCGGACCCCGCCCCCCACTGGACGCTCGGTGCCGAGCCAAGCGCCGGGGGCCGGCCACGTTCAGGTCGCCGCCGCCGTGTCCCGTTCGGTCCGGGAGCGGGCCTCGAAGACCCGCCGCAGCGTGGCGATCAATTCCGTCGTCTGGATTCCCTTGGGGAGCCCCGCCTGGGCGCCCGAGTTGTAGACCGCGTTGGCGAGGTGCGCGTCGGTCTCGCCGCTCCACAGCACCACGCAGGCGTCGGGGTGCCGCCGCAGGAGAGTCCGGGTCGCCTCCACGCCGTTCATCCCGGGCATGCGGAGGTCCATCAGGATCACGTCGGGGCGCTGCGCTTCGGCCTGGACCAGGGCGTGGGCTCCGTCGGCCGCCTCACCCACCACCGTCAGTCCGGCATGCGCGAGCGCGAGGCAAACTCGTTCTCGCAGCGGGGCGCTGTCATCGACAACCAGCACCCGCAGCGCGTCGGTGTCGGTGCTCGCGGTTGGCATCGCGACCCCCTGCGCAGTCTCGGGCAAGCCGTGTGGCGTCCCCCCTGCGATGCCTATGATCGGCTACGCCAAGTGACGATGCAAGTGCTGATGCAAATGTGCAGATGCCAAGTGCATCAGAAGAGCTCCGCGAATGCCCCCGAGCCGGTCAGCTCTCCCCACCGATGTCCACGCTGTAGGCCTCATAGACGAGGTCCAGACCGCGCGTGCGGTGGCGCGACAGCACCGTGAACAGCTGCTCCAGCCTTGCGTGCAGGTCCCGATCGGGCGGCGATACGTCGGCCGGCAGCTCGTCGAGCGCGGAGTTGATCGCGGCGGTGATCGTGTGATGCTCCCGCTTGAAGCGCTCGATCCGGTTCGCGAGCCGCGGAGCGATCTCGAGGATCTCCTCGTAGAGGCCGCCAGGCGCCTCGGTGACCTCGACGTGGACCTCGAACACGACCCGCAGGTGCTCGAGCGATGACGCGAGGCCCTCGGCGGCCTCGGTGCCCGGCGCCGCGGCCAGCACGTCCTCGAAGTCGTCGATCGCCCGGCGCAGGCTGAGGCGCTGCCCCTTGGCCTTTTCGAGGGCGCGGCGGGGGGTCGTGGCGGACTCGTAGACCTCGCCAATCTCAGAGCGCATGCCATCTCCCCTCTCCGCTGCGCACGCCCGCGAGGACGCGCCGTGAACTCGCAGTGTTGCGCACGGCTAATGACTTGTCACTAGGAACCTTGAGCGCGAAGGCTACAAAGGACCCGAAAGAGTGGACAGATTGCCAATTTCGCTCAGTCGCGCCGAGGGGCTCAGCCCACGTCGTCGCTGCCGAGGCGGTGGACCAGCAGCTCATTGGTGCCGGCGCCGCCGGGCGGCGTGCCGGCGACCACCACGAGCAGGTCGCCCTCGGTGGCCGCGCCGGCCCGCCGGAGCAGCTCGTCGGCCCGGCGGACCATCTCCCCGATCCGCAGCCCTGGCGCCACCGGCGGGAGCGCCTGCACGCCCCAGTACATGGCCATCCGCCGCATCGTGGCCTCGTGCGATGTGACCCCGAAGGTCGGTGCCCGCGGACGGAAGCGCGACACGAAGCGGGCGGTCGCGCCACTCTCGGTGCAGGCGACGATCGCGCGGGCGCGCAGGTCGGCCGCGGCCTGCACGGCCGCCTTGCAGACGGTCGCCCGCACGTCGAGTGGGCCGCCCGCCGGGGATGGCGGGTGGACCAGGCTCGGCGCCGACTCCGCCTCCTCGGCGATCCTGCCCATGGTCGCGACCACCTCGGTCGGGTAGGCGCCGATCGCGGTCTCCTGCGAGAGCATCACCGCGTCGGTGCCGTCGAAGACCGCGTTGGCGACGTCGCTGGCCTCCGCTCTGGTCGGGCGCTGGCTCGAGACCATCGACTCCAGCAGCTCGGTGGCGGTGATCACCGGCACGCCGGCGGCGTTGGCCGCGGCGATGATCCGCTTCTGGAGTGGCGGGACCTTCTCCGGCGGCAGCTCGACCCCGAGGTCGCCGCGGGCGACCATGACCCCGTCCGACGCCGCCACGATGCCGCTGAGGTGCTCGATCGCCTCGGCGCGCTCGAGCTTGGCGATCACCGGCACGTCGGCGCCGAGGCCGGCGATCGCGCGCTTGGCGTCGATCACGTCGGCGGGCCGGCGGACGAATGACAGCGCGACGTAGTCGACGCCCGCTCCGACCGCCGTGGCCAGGTCCTCGCGGTCCTTGGTGGTCAGCGCCGGCGCCGAGACCCGCACGCCGGGGAGATTGACGCCCTTGCGCGAGCGGATGATGCCGCCCCGGACCACCACGCAGTGAACCCTCCGGCCCTCGACCCGCCGCACCTCCAGCTCGATGGCGCCGTCGTCGAGCAGCACGTGGTCGCCCGGGGCGAGGTCGTCGGCGAGCGCTTGGTAGACCACCGGGATCGCCGGGGCGGGCGCCGTCTCCGCGCCGGCGACCAGCTCGCGGTCCTCCCCGGTCCGCAGCGGGTAGCCGTCGCCGTCGAGGACGCCGACGCGGATCTTGGGTCCCTGGAGGTCGGCGAGGACCGCGAGCACCGCGCCCCGGTCGGCGGCGGCGCGCCTGGCGATGGCGAGGCGCTCGAGCTGCTCGGCTGGCTCGCCGTGGGAGAAGTTGAGCCGTGCCACGTCCATGCCGGCGTCGATCATGGCGCCGATCACCGTCGCGTCGCCGCTCGCCGGCCCGAGCGTCGCCACGATCTTCGTGCGCTGCCCGCTCATCGCGCGAGCCTAGCAGGCGCGTTATTCCTTGACGTAGGGCTGGCCGTCGGCGGCGGGTGGGCGGACGCGGCCGACCAGGCCCGCGACCGCGAGGATGGTGGCGATGTAGGGCGCCATCAGCAGGAACTGCGATGGGATCGGCACATCCAGCACGGCGAGGATGCTCTGGAGGGCGTCGGCGAAGCCGAACAGCAGCGCGGCCGCGAACGCGCCGAGGGGGCTCCAGCGGCCGAAGATCATCGCCGCCAGGGCGATGAACCCGCGGCCCGCGGTCATGTTCTTGGCGAACGCGCCGACCGATCCGAGCGTGAAATAGGCGCCGCCGAGGCCGGCCATCATGCCGCCGAGGATCACGTTGCGGTAGCGCAGCCGGAGCACCTTGATGCCGACCGTGTCCGCCGCCCTCGGGTGCTCCCCGACCGCGCGGACCCGCAGGCCCCAGCGGGTGTGGAACAGCGCGACGTGCAGGACCACCAGCAGCACGAGCATCAGGTAGACGAACACGTTCTGGTTGAACAGCACCGGGCCGACGATCGGGAGCTTGGACAGGCCCGGGATCTCGATCGACGAGAAGACGTTCGGGGTGTTCAGGGTCGTCTGGTGCGGCGTCAGCACGCGGTCGGTGAGGAAGCCGGTCAGGCCCAGCGCGAACAGGTTCAGGACCACGCCGACCACGATCTGGTCCACCCGGTAGCGGATCGCCAGCAGCGCGAGCAGCCCGCCCGCGAGGCCGCCGACCACCACGCCACCGATCAGCCCGATCCAGAGCGTCTGGGTGGCGCTGCCGACCAGCGCCCCGGTGAACGCGGCCAACAGGAACTGGCCCTCGATGGCGACGTTGATGACGCCGGCGCGCTCGCACAGCACGCCCGACAGCGCGCCGAGCGTCAGCGGGACCGAGCGCAGCAGCGTGCTGCCGAGCAGCCCGGTGAGGTTCATGGAGTTGTCGTGCGCCGCCCAAGCCAGGAACGTGAGCATGAACAGCGCCAGGACCACCCCGAGCACGACCGGGGCGCGGCGGCCGAAGCCGCGGACGATCTGGTGCGCGCCGAGGTAGGCGCAGACGGCGGCGAGCACCAGCGCGAACGGGCGCACCGGGATGACCGCGTCGGGGAGCTTGATCGCCGGCTCCTGGTCGAGCACGAAGCGCGCGTCCGTGCCCGAGGACACGCCGACCCCGAACGGGCCCGCCATCACCGCCGCGAGCACCAGGTAGACCACGCCGGTGACCCGCCTCCGCAGGTCCGAGACGGTCCTTGCCCGTGCCAGCACGCCGGTAGCGCCCACCGCCATGGTCAGCCCCCCCATCCCTTGGACAAGGGCGCGCCGGTTTCGGCGCGAGCCCCCCTCACGCGGTAGATCGCCCTGACCAGCGCGGGCGCCGCCACGAAGATCACGATCAGCGACTGGATCACGGTGACGATGTCGATCGGCGTCGAGGTCTCCGCCTGCATCTGCAGGCCTCCGGCGCGCAAGGCCCCGAACAGCAGGGCGGCGAGCACCACCCCGATCGGGCTCGCCCTGCCGAGCAGCGCGACCGTGATCGCGTCGAAGCCGACACCGCCAGAGAAGAGCGGGGCGAGCGCGAACTGCACCCCCAGCACCTGCCCGCCTCCGGCGAGCCCGCAGAGCGCGCCCGACAGCACCATCGCCATCACGATCGCGCGTCTGACGTCGATGCCGGCGGTGAGCGCCGCCGCCGGGTTCGCGCCGGCGGCGCGGAGCTCGAACCCCCAGGTGCTGCGGCCGAGCAGCCAGGCGAGCGCGACCGCCGCCAGCAGCGCAACGATCACGCCGGCGTGGAGCCGGTGCCCCTGGCCGGCCAGGTGCGGCAGCCTCGCGGGCACGGCGACGAACTTGGAGATCGGGTCGATCCGCCCCGGCCGCCGGAACGCCGTGCTGGCGAGCAGGTACAGCGACAGGTTGGCGGCCACGTAGTTGAGCATGATCGTGGTGATGACCTCGTGGGCGCCCGTGGTCGCCTTGAGGATGCCCGGTATGAATCCCCACAGCGCTCCGGCGGCGAGCCCGGAGAACAGGGCGAGCGGCAGGTGCAGGTACACCGGCAGCCCGTGGATGGCGAAGCCGACGTAGCCGGCGGCCAGTCCGCCCGCGATCACCTGGCCCTCGCCACCTATGTTGAACAGTCCCGCGCGGAAGCCGAGCGCGACCCCGAGGCCGGCCAGGATCAGCGGGGTGGCCGCGACCACCGTCTCGGAGAGCGCGCCGCCGCTGCCGACCGCGCCGAGGAACAGCGCGCTGTACGCGGTCGAGATGGCGTTCCAGGAGGCGCTCAGCGCGTCGCCAGGCGCGGCGAAGAAGTAGCCCCAGGTCGACAGCACGTTCTGGTCGGAGAAGACGATGAGGACCGCGCCCACCACGAGCGCGGTGAAGATCGCCAGCACCGTGATCAGCACGGGGCTCGGGCTGGTCAGCTCCTCGAGGAAGCGGGCGATGAACGGCTGTCGTGACGGCGGCGCCGGCTCCTGGACCTCTGGCGCCTTCACGGCCGGCTCGGTCACTCGGCCTCCCTCCCCTGCCCGCCGCCGACGCCGGCCATCAGCAGGCCGATCTCGTCGCGGTCCGCGTTCCCCGGGCGCTCGCCGACGATCCGGCCGCGGAACATGACCAGGATGCGGTCCGCCAGCGCCATCACCTCGTCGAGCTCCGAGGAGACGATCAGCACGGCCTCGCCGTGGTCGCGCGCCTCGACGATGCGGCGGTGCACGTACTCGATCGAGCCGACGTCCAGCCCGCGGGTCGGCTGGGAGGCGATCAGCAGCCGGATCGGCCGCGACAGCTCGCGGGCGATGATCACCTTCTGCTGGTTGCCGCCCGAAAGGGTCCTGACCTCGACGTCGACCGACGGCGCGCGGATGTCGAACTCCTTGGCGCGCTCGACCGCCACCGACCTGACCTTGGCGGGGTCCATCACCGGCCCGTGCGCGAACGGCGGGTCGTCGTAGGTGTTCAGCACCAGGTTCTCGGCGACCGAGAAGGTCGCCACCAGCCCGTCCTTGATGCGGTCCTCGGGGACGTGGCCGATCCCGGCGCGCAGGGCGGCCCGCGGCTTGGCGTGTTCGAGCTCCCTGCCGGCCACCTTGATGGAGCCGGACCGCGGCGGCGCCAGGCCGGTCAGCGCCTCGACGAGCTCGGTCTGGCCGTTGCCCTGGACGCCCGCGACGGTGACGATCTCGCCGGCGCGGACCTTCAGCGAGACGTCGTCGACCGCGACGTGACCGCGGTCGTCGAGCACGGTGAGCCCGTCGACCTCGAGCACGTCCTCGCCGGGCTCCGCCTCGTCCTTGGAGACCCGCAGCAGCACCGAGCGGCCCACCATCATCGAGGCGAGCTCCTGCTCGCTGGTCTCCGCCGGGACGGTCGAGCCGACCACCCTGCCGTTGCGCAGCACGGTGATCCGGTCCGCGACCGGCAGGACCTCCTTGAGCTTGTGGGTGATGAACAGGACCGAGTGCCCGGACTCTTGGAGCGACCGCATGACCGCGAACAGCTCCTCGGTCTCGTGCGGGGTGAGCACGGCGGTCGGCTCGTCGAGGATCAGCAGCTTGGCATCGCGCAGCAGCGCCTTGATGATCTCGACCCGCTGCTGCACCCCGACGGGGAGGTCCTCGATCATCGCGTCGGGATCGACGACCAGGCCGTAGCGCTCCGAGAGCGCGCGCACCTGGTCCCTGGCCTGGTTGCGGTCGAGCATGCCCAGCCGGCGGGTCGGCTCGACCCCGAGGATCACGTTCTCGGCGACCGTGAACACCGGGATCAACATGAAGTGCTGGTGGACCATGCCGATGCCGGCGGCGATCGCGTCGGCCGGGCTCCCGAACCTGACCGGCTGGCCGTCGACGACGATCTCGCCTTCATCGGCGTGGTAGAGGCCGTACAGGACGTTCATCAGGGTGGTCTTGCCAGCGCCGTTCTCGCCCAGCAGCGCGTGGATCTCGCCGTCCCCGACGGTGAGGTCGATGCCGTCGTTGGCAAGGACCCCGGGGAACCGCTTGGTGATCCCCTTGAGCTCGAGCTTCAAGCTGCCTCCACCCGGTGGGGTGCGCGGGAGGCCAAATGGCCCCCCGCGCGACCCGGTCCGCTACTGATAGTCCTGCGGCTTCACCGAGATCGAGCCGCTCACGATCCCCTGCTTGATCGTGTTCAGGTCGTCCTTGATCTTCTGGGGCACCTGGCTCTCGAAGTCATGGAACGGGGCGATGCCGACACCGTCGTTGGCCAGCGTGCCGACGTAGGTGCCGCCCTTGAACTGGTTCTCGGCGGCGCTCTTGATGGCCGTCTGCACCGCGACGTCCATCTTCTTCTCGATGCTGGTGAGGAAGAGGCTGCAGTACTGCTGCGCGCTTTCACAGCCGTCGGTGTCGACCCAGACCATGCGCTTGTCGCCACCGGCGGCCTTGACGGCGGCGGCGGCGCCGAGCCCGACCGGGCCGGCCACCGGCAGGATGATGTCGGCGCCCTGGCTGAGCAGCGTCTCGGTGACCCGCTTGCCGTTGTCCTGGTTCTCGAAGTCGCCGGTGAACAGGCCGGTCTGCTTGGCGGGGTTCCAGCCGACCAGCTCGACCTTGGCGTTGTTCTGCTTGTTGTAGTACTTCATCCCGGCCCAGAAGCCATCCATGAAGATGGTGACGGTTGGGAGCTTCTGGCCGCCGAAGGTGCCGAGCTTGTGGGTCTTGCTCATGCCCGCGGCAACGTAGCCGGCCAGGAAAGCGGCCTGGTCCGTCGAGAAGGTGAGACCGAGCACGTTGGTGAGCGCCGGGTCATAGGCGAAGTCGACGATCGCGTACTTCTGGTTCGCGTTCGCCGCCGCGCTGGCCTTGGTGGCGTCACCGAGCAGGAAGCCGACGGTCACGATCAGGCCACACTTCTGTTGCACGAAGGTCTGCAGGTTCGGCGTGTAATCGTTGGCGCTCTGGGACTCGAGGTACTTCACCTGCACGCCGAGTTGCGACTGGGCGTCCTGCATGCCCTTCCACGCGGTCGCGTTGAACGAGCGGTCGTCGATGCCACCAGTGTCCGTCACCTGACACGCGAGGAACTTACTGTTGGCAGACCCAGAACCCGACGACCCGTTGTTGCTGGGCTTGCTACCGCAAGCGGCGGCAACCAGCGATACCAGCGCGAGCAGCGCAAGTATCCGAAAACCCCTGTTCATGGCTCCATCTCCTGTCCCACCCAGACCCCCATCGCCGGGGTGACCGGAGTGTATCCAACCAAATGATGACGGTCACGAGCTTGGCAAGCGGCTGGCCTGGGAAGGAACTGGCCATCAGACCCATGCCGTCCCCGTTGAGGGGCGGCTCTACGTAGAATCCAGGGACCATGCGCCGTGTTCTGATTGGGATCGTCGCCGCCATCGTGCTCTACTTCGCCGTGACCACCGCCCTTGTGGCGATTTGGATGGGCAAGGACGAGCACCCGAAGGTCGACGCCATCGTCGTGCTCGGGGCAGCCCAGTACGACGGGCGGCCTTCGGCCATCTACGCAGCCAGGCTCCAGCACGCCGTGGACCTGTACCGGCGGGGGGTCGCCCCGCTGATCGTGTTCACGGGCGGGAACGAGCCGGGAGACCGCTTCACCGAGGGAGGGTCGGGGATGCGCTGGGCCATCGAGCACGGTGTGCCCCAGACCGCCACCCTGGCCGAGGAGTCGAGCCGCACGACCTACGAGAACCTGTCAGGGGCCAAGCGGGTCCTCGACGAGCGCCTGAAGCTCCATCACCCCAGGGTGGTGGTGGTCTCGGACCCCTTCCACATGTTCCGGGCCATGAAGCAGGCCAGCGACCTCGGCTTCGTCGCCTTCCCGTCCCCCACCAGGTCCAGCCCCATCAGCGCCAGCCGGGCCAAGCTGACCTCGGCGGTCCTCCGAGAGGACCTCGCGCTCGGCGGCTACCTGATCAGTCATAGGTCGTAGGCACAGGCGGCCACCACGGGATATCCGCCACGCGAGGCCAGCGCAACGAAGTTGACCTTGGGGGGCCGTGGGGGGAGCGAGCTCCCCCCACATGAGTGGAAGGGGGTTCTAGCGATGGGCGTCACCGTGGTCGATCATCCGCTGGCGGCGACCATGCTCACGGCCCTGCGCGACGAGTCGACGCCACCGCCGCTGTTCCGGCTGCTCGCAAAGCGGCTGGCGCTCGCGCTGGTCG
>JBEDUQ010000183.1:0-2841 GCA_040414855.1 Actinomycetota bacterium | reverse complement strand
TGGGCACGGTGAGCGTCGAGCGCTACCGGGTTCCGGTCTACGAGCGGGAGGCGCCGCTGGACACCGCGGCGGGGCTCCGGCTGACCCGGATGGACGTGGACCCCCCGCGGATCGAGGACACGGTGGAATGCTTCGGCGCCACCGTGGTGCCGCGGCTGGCCGAAGCCGGAGGGTTCTGCGGCGCTTTGCTGCTGGTCGACCGGGACAGCGGCCGTTCGATCAGCGAGACCATGTGGGACAGCCACAAGGCGCTGGCGGCCAGCCGCGGCGAGGCCGCCGCGGTCCGGGTCGAGACGGTTAGGTCGACGGGCGCCCTGATCCGGGCGGTCGAGGAGTACGACCTGGTGTTCAGCACCGCGCGCATCGGCGGGGTCTGAGCTGCCTGGTAACCCGGTGGCTGCGGTGACCCGGCCGGAGCCGACCGCCGCGACCAGGGCGTCGTAGTCGCGCCGGACCTGCTCGCCGTAGGCCCGGGCGAACGCCGTGATGCACTCGTCGAACCGGGTCCCGGCGCCGGCGTAACCCGCGATCGCGGCAGCGTCGCCGGACCGCGCGTGCGCCCGGGCCAGCGTCCGGCCGCACACCTCGGCGTAGCTCTCGAAGCCGCCCGGCGTGATCGCATCCAGGTTGACCGAGCCCTTCATGTCGCGGAACTGCCGCACGTAGTAGTCGTGGCCGCGGTAGCTGGTCCAGCCGAGGAATATGTCGCTGGCGGCTTGCATGAGGCGCTGGCCGACGACGACCCGCTGCCCCTGGTGGGCGAACTCCGATTGGCCCGCGTACGGCGCGAGCACCGCCTGGTTCGCCTCCTTGAGCTGCAGGAAGATCGGCGAGCGGGCGTCCGCGTCGGTGAGCAGGCTCAGGTAGCAGCGGGTGCCGACGCTGCCGACGCCTACCACCTTTCTGGCCGTGTCGAGGACCCGGTACCGGCGCAGCAGCGGCTGGCGATCCGGCGGCAGGGACGCGGCGTAGGCCTCGATCAGCTTCTCGCCGTCGAACGCCTCCGGGTCGAAGTGGCCGATCAGCGGCGGGTCGTCGATGATCTTCCTGGTGCCGTTGACCACGCTGGTCAGCTTGGGCAGCACCCGCAGGCTGGTGCGCTGACGGAGCCTGGGCTCGGAGAGCTGGCGCTCCAGCTCCCTGGCCCGCCGCTGCCGGGCGATGGCCAGGACCGTGGCCACGTCGATCCGGTCGTACCAGACATCGAGGGGTGCCACCCGGGCCAGCTCGGCCATCCGCTCGCGGTAGGCGCGGACGGTCGCCGCGGCGATCTCGGCGGCCCGTTCGGCCTCCAGCCTCAGGTTACCGGCGGCCACGATCACGCTCACCGCCAGCCGCTTCACGTCCCACTCCCAGGGCCCGGGGAGCGTCTCGTCGAAGTCGTTGACGTCGAAGATGAGGTTGCGCTCCGGCGTGCCGAACACGCCGAAGTTGCCCAGGTGGGCATCCCCGCAGGCCTGCACGCGGAATCCGGTGACCGGCGTCGAGGCCAGGTCGCTGGCCATGATCACGGCGGAGCCGCGGAGGAAGGCGAAGCGCGAGGCGAGCATCCGCCCGTAGCGGACCGGCACCAGGTCGGGCAACCGGGGGCGGTTGTTCTCCTCGAGCAGGTCGACCGGATCGGGCCGGTCGACGGGCGGCCGCCAGGCCTCATGCGCCGACCGGGGGACGCGGGACCTGAGCGCCCGGCCGACCAGCCTGCGCTGGTTGTAGGTCGCCCCCCCGGTCATTTCCGGGGTCTTTACAGCACGGTTCGCGCGGGCGGGTAGCCACCCGGCGGCGCCGCCGCGGTCATGATCACGATCCGCCGGCGATGGCCAAGGAGCAGGCCGAGGATGAGCCCGAACGCCACGCCGCCGAGCACCGGGCCGAACCGCTTCAGCACCGGCATGGCGACGGTGCTGACCAGGTCCAGCGACTCACCGGCCGCGGCGGCCTGGGACCCGGCGGTACCTTCCGCCGCGGGCGCCTGGGTGGCGGCCGGTGCCGGCGCCGCGGTGGCGCTATCGGACGCGGGAGCAGGCCCGCGCACTCGTTCGGCCAGGCACGCGGCGAACTGACCGGTCAGCTTGGCCGCGATGTCGGCCATCACGCCGCGGCCGAACTGCGCCTGCTTGCCGGTCACCTCGAGCGAGGTGACCACCCGCACCCGGGTGTCGGCGTCCTGCTCGGTCATGCTGACCTCGACCGTCGCGGATGCGGTCCCGGTGCCCCGGGTCTCGCGGCCGCTGCCCTCGAGCACGAAGCGATGGGCCGCCTCGTCCTTGGTGACGAACCTGGCCGTGCCGGCGTAGCTCGCCGTGATCGGCCCGACCTTGACGCGGACCCGCCCGGCGACCTCGTCGCCGTCGACCCGCTCCACGGTCGCCCCGGGCATGCACGGTGCGATCCGCTCCACGTCGAGCAGGGTCTTCCACACCTCGGACACGGGCGCGGGGACCGAGAATTCGTTCTCCAGCTGCATAAGACTCTCCTACATTCCTGCTGCGGCCATGACGGCCCGGCGGGTCAGGACACGGGCCAGGTGCTGCCGGTAGCCGGCCTGCCCGGACAGGTCGCTCGCCGGGCTCGTCCCCTCGGCGGCCAGCCCGGCCGCCTCGTCGACGGCGCCGGCGCCGGCCTGGGCGTTGTTCAGGGCGGCTTCGGTCGCGGTGGCCCGCACCGGCGTGGCGCCCATGTTGGTCAGGCCGACGCGCGCCTGCTCGATCACGCCGTCGGAACGGCGGACCAGCGCGGCCACGCCCACGATGGCCCAGGCCTGCGCGACCCGCTGGAACTTCTCGTACCGGTACCCCCACCCGCTGCCCGCCCCGAGCTTGGGCACCTGCACCTCGACCAGCA
>JBEDUQ010000182.1:0-20140 GCA_040414855.1 Actinomycetota bacterium | reverse complement strand
ATCCGGGTTCGCCTCGTGCAACACCTTCGTAATCGCCGCCGTCAACGTCGTCTTCCCATGATCAATATGACCCATCGTCCCAATATTCAAATGCGGCTTCGTCCGCTCAAACCTCTTCTTCGCCATGGCTGTCTGCTTCTCCCTTCGCCGCCTAGGACGATTGCCGTTTCTGTTGAACGCGCTTCACCGAGACGCCGCCGTTGTCGGCCTCCTGTGTTCGGGTTGGGCTCGCGGGCCCGGCCGATCGTCGTCCGCCACAGCCGGTCCATTTGGCCGGTCGCGAGGGGCGACGCACCGCGCCCCGCTCACGAGGGACGGCGACACCGCGATCACGAATTCGGGGAGGATCGGGGTTGCCGCCGCGAACCTCGTTGCTGGTAGCGGCGGGTGGATTCGAACCACCGACACAGCGATTATGAGCCGCTTGCTCTGCCTCTGAGCTACGCCGCCGCGGCAAGCCGGCCGGAGCCGACTCTTCGAGCCCCCGACGGGTCCGGCCGCCGACGCCGTCCGGACCGTGCGTCGGTGCCCTACCGCCGTGCTGACCTGCGAGGATGCAGCCTTGGAGCCTCCACGACTGTACCAGGTACGCGGTCAGTCTCTTCAACCCTATTTGCCAACCAAGCCCGAGCACTCACCTCGCCTCGAGTCCACCCGTCAAGAGCAGACGGGAGGTTACCATCCCTCGCTCGACCGGCGCGTCGCCACCGGCCTCGCTGTGGACGGCGCGTCGGCCACCGATTACCACCGAGGAGCCGCGACGCCACCGAGAGGCCGTGGAGGCCGACCACGAGGGCCGGCCTCCACGCGCATCCGCGGGCGCGTCAGGGCGTCAGGGCCCGACGATCCGCCCGTCGACGGCCGGGTCGACGGGTGAGTGCGCCGAGATCCAGTCGATGGCGACCTGGAGAAGGTCGTCGCCGGGCTGGGCGACGTTCGTGCCGGAGGCGAGGACGGTGTAGCCGTCACCGCCACCGAACATAAAGTCGTTGGTGACCACACGGACCGTGTCGGCGGGGCCGAGCACCGTGAGTGGCCCAGCGACACCGTCCGGCGCCTTCCAGATCGTGTCGACCACAGGGGTCGTCCCGTTGCAGTGGAACTGGACCTTGAGGCCGGAGACCTGCGGGAACCTGCCGGTGCCACCGGCGAACGCCGGATCGCAGAACGGCGTGAAGCCGTTGAGGAACGCCGTCTCGAGCTGCTCGCCGGTGAGCGTGAGGATCACCGACCGGTTGCCGAACGGCAGGACCGAGAACATCTCGCCCCAGGTGATCTCACCTGGCTGCTCGCCGGCACTCGGCGGCGTGAAGACGAGGTTGTTCCTGAGGCCCCCGGAGTTGGTGAGGGCCGCGTCGACGCCCGGGTACCTGGCTCGCATCGAGTCGGCGACGAGGTTGCCCATCTCCGACTCATGCAGGCGGTCGGGAGCCCGTGTGATGTCGTTCGCCTGGGTCCCGATGACCTGGTTGCGGAGCACCGCGGTCTGGGCGTTGGCGTCGTCGATGATCGCCTGGACGTCGGCACGGGGAGCCACGCCGATGTCGGTGGCCACCCGGGTCGCCCCACCCGCCCAGGAGACGTCTCCACCCTCGACCATGAGCTGGAGGACCGAATAGCTGACCCCTGCGTTGATGCCCTCGGTCACCAGGATGTGGCCGCGCATCAGGTTCGAGATCCGGTGGGTGTGGCCGACGATCATGGTGTCCACCGTCGTCCCCTGAAGGGCGTCGGCGATATCGAGGATCGGCCCCTGCCACTCGACACCGGCCGTGTTCCCGGTCGGGTTCGAGCCGACGTTCGTGCCCTGGTGAATGACGACGACCTGGACCTTCACTCCGAGCTTCCGCAGCCGTTCCGACTCGGCCTTGATCCGCGGGGCTTCGTCGAGGAAGGACAGGCCGGCCGTCGCCCCGGCGGAGACGAGCTCGGGGGTGTTCTTGAGCTCAGCGCCGATCACCCCGACCGGGATGCCGTTGATCTGGAAGACCTTCGACGGCGTCACCCACGATGGCGCCTTGCCGGTGGACGTCTCGACGATGTTGGTCGCGAGGAACGGGAAGTCGGCCCGTGCCTGCTGCATGAGCAGGCGCGCGACGCCGGCGTCGAACTCGTGGTTGCCGTACGACGTGGCGTCGAGGCCCCACGCGTTCTCCACGTCGATCGCGGGCTTGTCCTCGAGGAGCAGCGAGTTCGGCGGCGAAGCGCCGACGTTGTCACCGGCGGCCAGGATGAGCCCCGGCTTCGGAAGCGCGGCGAGCTCCTCGTCGAACCTCGTGGCGAGGAACGCCCCACCTCCGACCGGCTGGTTGATGCCGTCGAACGCCAGGGTCGTCGGGTCGAGCTGCCCGTGGAAGTCGTTGAGCCCGACGATCGAGATCGGCGTGACGGCGTCGCTGCCCTTGACGATGTCGAGCAGGACCTTGCCCTGGCTGTGCTGTGGCTCCGGGATGCCCAGGAGATAGGCGAGCGTTGGGGCCAGGTCGATCGTCCTCGCGGTCACCGTGCTCTTGGCAATGCCCTTGCCGCCGGCCAGGAACGTGGCACGCATGTTGACGTTGCCGGCCAGGTCCTGGACGTCCGGCACGTAGCCGTGCTGGCCGAAGAAGTGCGACGGCGCGACCAGCGTTCCCGGCGTCTCCGCGTCGAACTGGTACGGCGGGAAGGCGAACGCCACCACGTCGCCCGTGCGCGTCGGGTGTGCCATGTCGGTCGTGCTGCCCGGGCCGTTGGGGATGCGCCGCGCCTCGGCCTTGCTGAAGACGCGGTCGATCATCTTCCAGCCCTCGGGCTGACCGTCGTGGGTCCAGTCGTTCGGATCGCTCAGGCCGAGGTATTTCGCCTTGATCGCGTTGACGGTCGCGGCGACGTCGCCGGCCGGGACCTGTGTGAAGCCTCCGCCGGCCGGGTCGCGGCCCGCGACGTTCAGGTAGATCTGGAGCGCGCCACCCGCCCAGCAGGCCTTGGCCTTGCCGATCGTCTCGCCGGCGGCGGGGCGGCAGTTGGTCGTCTGGGGCTTCGACAGCAGGCCCATCTCGACGAGCGGCTGGCTCGCGTCGATCGCGAGGAACTGCGGCGCGAAGCCGTGGTCGGATGAGACGAAGGTCAGCGGATCCCTGCCGAGCAGGCCGCGGGCAAGCGTGAGCGTCTCGTCCGCCTCCTGGTAGGCGGTGCGGAGGAAGCGCTCCCGGGCCGCGACGCGGCCGTCCGGCACGCCGTTCAGGTCGACGTCGTCGTAGGCCGGGTTCGGATCGCCGTTGGGGAGCGTCGGCGAGACGAGCCCGAGGAACTGGTGCTGGAACTCGTCGGTCGTGGGCATCCCAACCAGCATGAGGTCGGGCCGATAGGTCTTGGCGACGTAATCGAGCATGGGGTGGTGGCCGGTCGCCCAGTACAGGCCCTGCTCGACGTAGGTCTCCTCGCTGGTGACGCCGGCCTCGAGGATCGCGAAGTCCGCGGCCGTCGAGGTCGGGAACCTCTGCGCAAGGAACTCGGCGAAGTCGCCGGTGAAGCCGGGCTCGCCGGGCCACTTCGCCCAGCTCGCGATCGCGCGGCTGACCGAAGTGTGGAAGAGACGGACGCGTGAGAGGTCGCCGGTCAGCTCTTCGACCTTGACGAGCATGCCCGCCGTCTGGCCGTTCAGCGCGCCGCCCTGGATCTTCACCTTGACGTCAGCCAACTGGCCATTGGCGAGCGTGGCCACGGCGTCGGCGGCGCTCTTCGTCCTCGAGAAGAGGACCTTGTCGTAGTTCACCTTCTGGTCGTCGGTGCTGTCGAAGAGGTACGCGTTCAGCCCGTACTTGTCGACGCCGAAGTCGAGCACGCGCAGACGCATCTCCTTGGCCGGGCTGAAGGTCGCGGGAAGGTCGCCCGACCAGCCGCTCGCGGGCGTGGGCTCCGCGGCGGGGAACGGTGCCTGGCCGGCGTACCCGGCCGGCGTGTCGAACTGGAGCCCGAACGAGGCGATGAACGGCGCGTCGTCGAACAGCGCTTCGCCGGCGTGCCCGATGAAGTTCGTGGCCACCCCGCGACCGGAGAAGAAGGACTGGAAGTCGATCGTGGGGCCGGCGATGGTGGCGTTGCGGCCGCCGGCCCATTCGACCTGGGCGACCTTGAGCCCGCCTCGCTCGGCCGACTGGGCGATCGACTCGGCCTGCAGGACTCCCGTATCGAACGAGGAGGTCCGGTTGCCAAACGCCTGACCGTTGACGTGGAAGGTGTTGTTGGTCGAACCCGTGATGCTCGGCCAGGCACCCGTCGCGAGCGAGTACCAGCCGGCGCCGGTGTTCGGTGGGGCCTCGGTCAGCAACCCGTTCCCCGAAGCCGAGGCGCCGTTCTTGAGGAGGCTGCCCATCGTCGGCATGACGCCCTCGGCCGCGTACTGCTTCACGAGGTCCTGGCGCAGCCCGTCCGAGGTGAAGAAGACCGCGCGGCGGTCGGATGCCGCCTGCCCAGACTGTGCGCTGTCCACACCCGATGGCGCGGCAAGGCTGGGCGTCGCGGCCACGAGCGCAAGCAGCAGGATCAGGGCGACGGCGGCCGTCAGGCCGACCGGGCGACTTCGAGCGAGGCGGGTCACATGCACCTCCACGAGACGAAACCGACGATCCTGCAGGCAGACGGGTCTCGGAGCCGTGGAAAGGACCTCACCGAAGCCGGCCAGGACGGTTTGGCGAGCGCAACCATATCCGAGCAAACGGCTGGTGGATAGGTCAATGGGGGACAAGAAGGTGACCACCGCGCGACCGTGAGGGAACGATCCGCCGCGCGGTGCCCCCGGACCCGCCCACGGTGCCTGGGTCTGGGCCTGGCGCTCCCCACACCGGGCCGGGTTGGCGGTGTCGAGCCCTCAGTCGAAGTCCATCACGACGTTGACGAGCGGGTGAACCCGCTGCACCTGGCGTGGCGTGCCGATGATCTCACCGGTTTCCAGGTTCGCCTCCCCAACGAACCGGAAGTGGTCGATCTCGAACGGCACGCTGTTGGCCACGGCGACGTCGGGGCCGTCGATCAACCCGAAGTGCAGGTGTGGCGCGGTGGTATTGCCGCTGTTGCCGAGCCGGCCGAGCTGCTGGCCGGCACGCACGCGGTCGCCGACCCGCACCTGCACCGAACCCTCCTGCACGTGCCCGTACTCGGCGAAGACACCGGGCCGGATCCGCACCAGCACATAGTTGCCGGCGAAGTCCTCGGGGGTGGCCAGGATCGGCGGGGCGCCCGGCGGGATATCGGGCTTGCCGTCCACTGCCCTCACCACGGTGCCGTCCGCGACCGCGAGCAGCGGCGCGCCAAAGCCGAACCACTGACTGTTGCTGCTGCCGTCACCCTCGAACAGGGCGCCGTCGCGCTCCTGGAGCCAGTCGATCGCGAACGTCTCGCCCTTGACCCAGCTGCCATTGGCCGGGTAGAAGAGCCGGCGGTGCAGCGTCGGCTGGCAGCAGCCGACCGCGTTGAACCAGCCGGGGCCGTGCATCGGCGCGGCGATCACCGTGGGGGCGCGCGGGTCGACGCGCAGGACGGGACCATTGACCTCGAGGCTGCCGATCAACGCTCGGAAGGTCTGGTCCAGGTTCGCCGGGAGGTCATAGGCGATCCGGTGGGTCAGCGAGACCGGCGGCGCGTCTTGCGGGACGGCGACGTCGATGATCGTGGCCACGGTCGCCGACGCTGGGATCGACAAGGTTGGCGGCGCGCCGGACACGAGGTGCGTGCACGCGGCCAGCTCGTTCCCCGCGAGTTGCCGGAGCACCGTCCCGGGCGTCCCGGTCGCCGTGAGGACCTCGATCGAGCGCAGCGTGACGGTCCCCGGGATCCAGTCTGACTCTCCGCGCCGCCGGACCGGGCGGTTTCAGCAAAGTTATGCAAAAGATGCGAAGCCGGCACCGTGGCGATGCCCAAACGGTCGACTCGTGCTGGTTGGTCGCCCTAGAGTCCTTCAGGCACTGATCGTCCGGTATCACCTGACTGAGCGGCAGCTCCCTGGCCTGCCGCTCGGCTTGCCGGCGGGGGACCGCAGCGCAGCCAGGCCGCCAGATGCCATCCACGACTAGGAGTAGGCAGCGTGAAGCGACTCCGCTACGGCGCGGTTCTCCTCGGCCTCGTGCTCGCCATGGGTTGGGCCAGCCCGGCGCATGCGACCGAGGACCCCACGACGACCACCTCGGTCGAGCAGACCACCACCACCGTGGTCGAGCAGACCACCACAACCACGGCTCCTCAGGAAACCACGACCACCACGGCTCCTCAGGAAACCACCACAACGACGGCCCCTGAGGAAACCACGACGACCACCGAGCCTGGTGGCGGCGACCGGCCATGCTCACCCGATGAAGGGCTGGAATCGGTCAGCGACATCTCCACGCAGACGGCCGCCGCGCACCCGACCGCCTCAGTCGACTTCACCGTCGCCAAGGGATGCATCGTCCAGATGGCTCTGGTGAGCTTCACCGGGCTGCTGAATGAGCCCGGAGACTTCGTGGACGTCGACCCGGAGTTCGAAGAGGACTCCTTCTTCGGGCCGGGTGACCACACCCTCACCGTGGACCTCCCGAACTGTTCCAGCTTCTCGGTGTTCCTCTTCGGATTCCCCGTGCTGGAGAGCCCGGAGCTGCAGGCCCGCTCGCTTGCGAGCCACAGCATCCAGGTGGCCAAGCCGGTCAAGGGGCAGGCGCACACACTGGCCGCGACCGAGGAGCCGGAGCTCGAGGTCATCGTCGAGACCGACGGCAAGACCACCAACTGCCCGACCGAGACGACCAACGCGGAAGTGCGGCCGACCTCGACGGTGGTCATAACGGTGGCCCCCGCCAAGCTCCCGTTCACCGGGACGAACGCGCTGCCGATCCTGATCGCCGGCCTCGTGCTGGTCGCGGGTGGCGCGGCCGCGGTCATCGCCTCCCGCATGCGCGGGCGCCAGGTCCAGTAACCATCTGAACGCCTGATAGCAGAGCAACGGCTGAGCCCTCCGGCAATCCCGGAGGGCTCAGCGCTTTTCTCGATTCTCCTTGGCTGTTGGCTGTCTCTCCTCTGGTTACGGGTCGACGACCACTGTGCAGGTGTAGGTGCCTGGCTCCAGGTCGGTGGCGGTGGCCGAGCCATCCCCATTCGCGCCGGTGGAACCGGAGGCGACCGTGGTGTTGCCCGAGTCCACGCAGGTGATGGTCGAGGCGGTGCCCCCGTCGACCTGCGAGTTGACCGAGGTGGTGATGTCGGTCAGTGGCGTGTTGTGGAAGCTGACCGTCTCGCCGCCGTACGGGCTGTCGGAGCAGCGGGCGGTGTTGTCCACCGTGACCTGCTTGTCGTTGGCGTCCACGTGATAGCCGGCGGGCACGGTCTCGTGCACCGTGTAGGTCCCGAACAGCAGGCCGTCGAAGCAGGCCACGCCGTTGGCGTCGGTCTGCTTGGTCGCCCCGTTGACGGTGAAGCTCACCCCGGCGTGCGGGTGATCACCTGGGCCGTCGGCCGCGTGTTTGCGGGTCTTGGTGATCTTGATCGCACCGGTCTGGAGCTGGTTGGTGTAGATGCAGGTCACGGTGCCGCCCGGGGCGACGGTGATGGTCGCGGTCCTGCCGGAGGTGCTGAAGCTGCTACCGCCGTCGGCCGAGCAGGTCAGGTCCTCGAAGAGGAAGTTCGGCGGGTCGGCTCCTTCCGTGACGGTGTAGGTGCCGACCGGCACGTTGGCGCAGTGCTCGGTATTGGCCGTGCCGGCGATCGGCGAGGGGTCGACACCGGCGCTGTCGTTCAGCGTGAAGCTGGACGGCGTGGTGTCAAGCGAGCAGTCGGGCGTGTTGGAGCCGCTCGCTGGGTTGGGGATGGTCGAGGTGTAGCTGAAGTCCTGGTTGATGCCGCGCGGGTCGGTGTGCTTGATGATGTTGACCGTCCCGCAGTTGCTGATGTTGACGGGCTGGGGCGCGATGAAGTCCTTGACCTCGGCTGGGAACGAGGAAGAGGAGCGGCTCTTGAGGAAGGCGCTGCCGAACGCGGTACAGGTGCCGGGCGGGAACACCCCGGCGGCGGTCAGGTTGATGGCCGCCTCGCCGAACAGCCCGGTGGTCAGGGTCCGAGGAGCGCCCGGGGGAACCGGATCGGTGACCGTGGCGGTGTTGACCGCGCCCTCGGCCTCGCCGAGGCCCGAGAGGTCGACGCGGTTACCCCAACACGGCAGCGTGTTGGCCGAGAAGCACTGGCTGATCGGGCCGCTGGTGACCCAGCGCAGAAGCCCGAGGGTCGGGGTGCCGCTGCCGGAGAAGTCGTAGCTGACCAGCAGGTCTCCGGCGGTCCGGTTGAGCGTGAGCGGCCCGGTCGTGGTGCCGGTGAACGACGGGGTGGGGTTCTTGTTGATCTCCAGGTCCATGTTGGCCGAGCCGGTGTTGACGGCCCGCTCCCAAGCCAGGTACAGGAAGTTGCTGCCGTTGGCGAACTCCGACCCCACATAGAAGCGCGTCAGGTCGTTCTTGTTGGGCGGGATCGAGCCGGTGACGACCTTCGTGTTGGGATCGTCTTCCTTGGTGCCCTGCCCGAAGGAGTTGTCGTTGGTGCCGCTGGGCTGGTCCAGGCCAACGACGCGGTTGGGTGCGTTCGCCCAGTCGGTGTTGCCGGCGGTGTTGACCACCAGGTTGCCGTCGTTGCCTTCAAAGGTGCTGCCGGGCAGGTTCGCGAATCCGGTGTTGGCCAAGGAGAGGGAAATCGCCAGCGCGGCGGCGGTTGGGATGGCCAGACGGCGGAGCCACCGACGGCGATTGTGCAGCAACTTCATGCAGTAAAACCCCCCGAATTAGATTTCGAAGCGCAAGCACATTTGCATGCTGTGCAAGGCGTCGATGGGCATGGCGTTGCCAGGGCCGTGGCCGCGTGGATCACGCACCAAGAGCCGGCTGTACCATGGCCTCTTTACGCATCGCCTGATGCTTCGCGGAAACTTGTTCCGCGCTTCGTCCCGTCGTTTGACCACCCCCCCCCCGGCTGTCGAGCCGCGACAAGCCCCTTTTCCGCCGGTCTTGATTCGGATGTGGAAACCTGCTGTGCGGACGGCGTGGACAGAGTGCGCCAAACCGCTCGGGAAATAGGCCGTCAGGGGTTGGTCAACCTAGCAGAACAAGCAACCAACAGTATTCCGCGAATCCACCGCTAGGTTGTATACGTCGTTTGCTGTATTCCCTCCGTGTCTGCTGTCCTTCGTCTGAACAAATCAGGGCGAGGAGCCAAACTGGCCTCGATCCCCCTTTGGCCGGCTCCGCGCCGCCGGTCGTTGGCCAGCTGTGGGCCCTGGAGCGCGTCGCGCTGGTCATCGAATGGCTGACCGGGATGCGCCACCACCGCGTGCGCGAGCTATGCCGAGGCGCCGTCGCGCTGGGGGCCGTCGGGCCTGGGTGAGTGCCGGTCGCGGTCGTGCTCGAGCCGCTCATCGGCGACAGCGGAGGCCGCCTGGCCGGTGGGCGTGTGGCCGGCGACCGCGGTGAGGAAGTCCTCCCGAGAGAGTGCGAACACGGTCGCCGGCGACGCGGCCGTGACGGTGGCCGTGCGCGGCACGCTGTAGAGCAGGGCGATCTCGCCAATGCCCTCGCCGCGGACGTTTGTGGCGACCGGGGCGCCGCCGATGGTGACCTGGAGCCGGCCGTCCGCGATGGCGTAGAAGCGGTCGCCTGGCTCGCCCTCGCGGATGAGCGCCTCGCCGGCTGCCAGGCCAACCGGTTCCAGCGAGCGCGCCAGGCCCTCCAGCACCGGAGCGGGGAGGGCGTGGAAGACCCGGAGCGATCGGAGCAGCGCGATCTCGACGATGGGCACATGCGCCGCGGCATCCAGCGCTAACAGCGCTCGACCGCCCATCAGGGCAACCAGCGGAAGGATGGACGCGGTACCGAGCACGGCGACGACCGTCCCGCCGCCAGCCACCAGCAGCGGCAAGATCGCGGATCCGATGGCCAGCCCCGTCATCGCCAAGGCCTCGGCCACGCCGAAGACCCGACCGACGACCTCGGCCGGGACGGCGCGCTGGAGCAGCGTCCGGGTTGCCAGGTTGAACAGCGCCCGACCGCCACCGACGATCGTGAGCAGCACGACGGTCGCCGCCGCACTGGGTGCCACCGCACTCAGGCCGAGTGCCGCGCCGATCAGGATCACGCCGCCGAGGATCGGCGTGACCAGCCGGCGCCGCCCCACCAGTGCCATTCCAGCGAGGCCGGCGAGCACGCCGCCGGCGCCGTAGGCCATGCTCAGGTAGCCGACCCAGCCTTGGCCACGGTCCAGCACGTCCACCGCGAGGACAACGAACAGGATGTCCAGCGCGCCGATGACCACCCACTGGGCGCCGAGCAGGGCGACCAGCAGCCGCGGGGCGGACTGGTGTGCCAGCACCCGGAAGCCCGCCAGGGTCCCGGCCAGACCTGCGGCCTCGTCGACGGCCAGCGGCCCCATCCCTCGGACCGTCGCGGCCAGCAAGGCCGACCCCAAGCCCGCCGCCCCGGCCACCGCGAACACCAAGCCCGGCCCGGCCAAGGTGAGCAGCAGTCCGGTGGCGGCGCTGGAGGCGACGACGCTGGCGCTCTCGATCCAGCCCGTCAGGGCGTTGGCGGCAGTGAGCTCCTCGGCGCTACGCACCAACCCGGGGACGAGTGGCGTCTGCGCCGGTCTGGTCGTAGCCACCGCGGCGGAGGCGACCACGGCACCGGCATACGCCGCCGGCGGCACGTCCAACCCAATCGCCAAGGCAGCCGTGAGCATCCCTGCTACCTGGACCAGGTAGCCGCCAACCAGCACGCCGACGGGCGAGCGCCGGTCCGCAACGGCCGCCGCAACCGGTGCCAGCAACGCCGCCGGGACCAGCTGCGCAACCGCCACGGCACCCGCGGTCCCCGCTCCGCCGCGGTCATAGGCGTAGACCAGCATGGCGAGCCAGACCGCGTTCTGGGTGGCGCTGAACACCGCATAGGCGACCATGACCCTGGTGAGCGGGCGGTTCCGCGCCACCGCGGCCACGACGTGCAACGGACCTCACCCTCCCGTCGGGAAGGGCGCGACGCCCGGCGCCTGCGCGTGGTGGCTGAGGACCTCCTGGAGGCTTCGCGCCGCTGCCATGGGCCGCCTCCTCTGCTGCCGCCGCGGCCAGCCCGACGTGCCAATTCTCAGCAGAGGACAGGTACCAGCACAAGGGACGCGCCCTCTCGCGGTTGATGTCGCAGGGCTGGATGCACCGACAGCCGGGCGGCCACGGTCCCCATGCCCACCGACCGACCGGGCGGGTGCGGCGAAGACGTGCCGCAGACGTGCCCGCAGACACCCCGCCGACCCCTCGGGGTTTGACTGTTGTCGACCCCGAGTTCTCCGAGCACCCGCGGGATCGCCAGCATCGGCCACGACTTGGACGCGACTCGCGCGGTGCCGGCAACCCGGCGCGAGCACCACGGGGACCAGACGATGGGCGAGGCCCTGACCGCCGGCCGGCTCGGCGGGCCGTGTGCCTGAGCCGCGAGGAGCACGGCATGGGAAGCCACCGGTCCGACACCGCCGCGCTGGGCCAGCCCGGGGCCATCCAGGCCCGCCGCATCGGTGCCGCCGATCCCCAGAGTGCCCGCGTGCCGTCTCGGCCTGTGGGTCCGCTCGCCAGTAGCACCAAGGCAGCCGACGCGGTGTCGCCCATGGTTCAGGCTGCCGCCCGAGGCCGCGCGGGCGGCCGGCCGGGGTCGCCTGCCGGGTCGTTCCTGCTCGCGGTGCAGCGTCGGTACGGCAACCTTGTGGTGCAGCGGCTGCTCCAGCCGCTTGGCGGTCGCGGGCCGGCCGGCCCGGTGCCTGTGCTCCAACCCAAGCTGACCTTGGGGTTACCCGGTGACCGCTACGAGCGCCAGGCTGATCTGGTCGCGCGGCGGGTGGCGGGTGGTTGGCCGGGCCGCGACTCTGGGGGCCAGGATGCTGGCCGAAGCGGCGGGGTCGAGGGCACAGCGTCAGCGGGGCTGGAAGCGTCGGTCACCCGCGCGTCGGGCAGAGGGGAGCCGCTGGCAGGGCCCGTGGTAGCGCCGATGGAGGAGGCGTTCGGGGTCGACTTTGGCCGCGTGCGGGTACACCGCGACGTGGCGTCGGATGAGCTTTGCCGGTCGATTTCGGCTCGTGCGTTCACCTTGGGCGATCACATCTTCTTCAGAAGGGGCGAGGACGCCGGCGCCCCTGCGGGCCGGCACCTTCTCGCCCATGAACTCGCGCACGTCGTTCAGCAACGAGGTCAGGCGGTGCGGGCGGGAGCCGCCCCAGGACCCGCCGAAGGTGGCCTCGCGCCTCGCGACACGATCCAGCGCTTCTGGGTCTTGGAGAATGGTCAATACCGTTGGAAGTCCGATCAGACGAAGAAGCAGCGATACGTCAAGACGTCCCATCGGCGCCACACCTTCTGGCATCCGGCGGAGCATCGCGTCTATATCGATCCCTGGGAGCAGGCCACTCCGCTGGGTCCCACCCACCTGCGGGTCGACCCCGACGCGGCGATTGCGGCCGCCCTCAAGACAAAAGTCGTCACTGACCTCAAGAAGATCCGCAAGACCGCTGTCGGGGCCAAGCTGCTGCGGAAACTGGCGAAAGTTCAATGGAATACCATGATCTCCCCAGCCTCGAAGCCCGTGTCCCCCGAGACGCATTCTGGTGACCAGGCCTCAAGGGTCAAGATCCACCCTGACGAATTAAATGCCGTGGCTCTGCTCGAGCAGGCGAACCGCGCGCTTTCGAGGACGGAGACGGCAACATGGAATCCGATACCTAGCGACGTGGTCTTGTTTCATGAGCTGGTTCATGCCTACCACTCGGCGTACAACTCGAAGGTCAACGGCGAGGTCGCAAAGGATCAGGCAATTCACCGAGGCGATGTGGGGGTGCCCCTTACGGAGTACCAGACGGTCGGCCTTGACACGCTCGATGGAAAACACGCCTGGTCTCAGGACCTGTTCACCGAGAACCAATATCGGCTCCAGAGGCAGCCCCATCTCCCGCGGCGCACCGCCTACAACCTCTTGATGCGAGAGTACGACGAGGCCAGTCGTAGTTCCTTGGCAGGGAGCCGTTCGGGAGAGAACTTTCCACTATGAGGCGCACCGCTTGGCCACGACGGAGCCAATGGCCCAAGAAGGAAGGCGTCTCATTGGTAGTACATCGCGCGAGCAGGACGCCACGCCCGACTCACTTGCTGACAATCCCCTGAGAAGCAGCAGTTCCCGGTCTCTCCAGTGATCTGCCTCGATCAGCGGGTCGTGTTCAGGCCGCGGGCGCTCTACAGTAGGCGCAGTTGCGCTTGGGGCTTGTTGGAGGTCGGTTTGGCGAACAGCGGCTTCCTAAGGCATGCTCCGAGGCCGCTCAGCGAGGCCTTGATCAAGACGGCCGGGCCGCTGCCGCCGAGCCGCGGGTCATGCCGCTGCGTCATGGAGGCGGCGTAGTGTCGGTGCCGGGCGGATGGCGACCCTCCGGCCTGCGGGGACCCGCCGGGGAGTTGCGAGGCCGCCGCCGCGAATGCGACGCGCTGGACCGGCTCGTCAACGCTGCCCGCGCCGGTGAGAGCCGGGCCTTGGTCGTGCGCGGGGAGCCGGGTGTGGGCAAGACGGCGCTGCTGGACTACCTGGCCGAGCAGGCGTCGGGCTGCCGGGTGGCGCGCGCCGCCGGGGTCGAGTCGGAGATGGAGCTCGCCTACGCCGGGCTGCACCAGCTGCTGACGCCGATGCTGGACCGCCTCCAGCGGCTCCCGGGGCCGCAGCGGCAGGCGTTGCGGACCGCGTTCGGCCTCAGCTCGGGGCCGGCGCCGGACCGCTTCTTGGTCGGGCTGGCCACCTTGAGCCTGCTGGCCGACGTGGCCGAAGAGCACCCACTGGTCTGCCTGATCGAGGACGAGCAGTGGCTCGATCGCGCCTCGGCCCAGGTCCTGGCGTTCGTCGCCCGCCGCCTAGTCGCCGAGTCGGTCGGCCTGGTGTTCGCGGCCCGCGTTCCCAGCGGCGAGCTGGGGGGGCTCCCGGAGCTGGTGGTCGAGGGCCTGCCAGAGGCCGATGCCCGGGCGCTGCTGGACGCCGCGCTCACGGGGCCGCTGGACGCCCAGGTCCGCGACCGGATCGTCGCCGAGACCGGTGGCAACCCGCTGGCGCTGCTGGAGCTGCCCCGGGGGTTGACCCCGGCGGAGCTGGCGGGCGGGTTTGCCCTTCCCAGCGCGGTCCCGCTGTCGGCGAGCATCCAGGAGAGCTTCCGGCGGCGGCTCGAGGCTCTTCCCGAGGAGACTCGTTCGTTGCTGCTGGTCGCGGCGGCCGAACCGGTGGGCGACCCGGTGGTGGTGTGGCGGGCAGCCGAGCGGCTGGGCGTCGGCACTCAGGCGGCGGCGCCGGCGGCCGAAGCCGACCTGCTGGAGGTCGGCGCCCGGGTGCGGTTCCGGCATCCGCTGGTGCGGTCGGCGGCCTACCAGTCGGCGTCGCTGCAGCAGCGCCAGCAGGTCCATCGCGCCCTGGCCGAGGCCACCGATCCAGCGCTTGACCCCGACCGCCGCGCCTGGCACTGGGCCCATGCCACGCCCGGGCCCAACGAGGACATCGCCGCTGAGCTGGAGCGCTCAGCCGGCCGCGCCCAGGCGCGCGGAGGCCTCGCTGCGGCGGCCGCGTTCCTGCAGCGCTCGGTCGCGCTGACGCGAGACCCGGCGCGGCGGGCGGAGCGGGCGCTGGCCGCGGCCCAGGCGAGCCTCCAGGCTGGCGCGTTCGACGCGGCGCTCGGGCTCCTGGCCACGGCCGAGGCGGGAGCGCTCGACGAGTTCCAGCGCGCCCGCGGGGACCTGCTCCGGGCCCACGTCGCCTGGTTCTCGTTTACTGGCAGCGATGCTTCCAGGCTGCTGCTCAATGCGGCGAGGCGGCTCGAGCCGTTCGACCTGCAGCTCGCGCGCGAAACCTACCTGACCGCCTACGGCGCGGCGCTCGTCACCGGGCATGTCGCCGGAGATGGCGTCCTCCTGGAGATCTGCCGCGCCGTGCGGGCGCTCCCTCCACCGCCGGGTACTCCACGTCCCCTCGACCTGCTGCTTGACGGCCTCGCTCTGGTGACCACCGAGGGACAGGCCGGCGCGACTCCGACGCTGCAGCGAGCAGCCAAAGCGATCGCCGACATCCCCGTGGAAGACGTCCTGCTGTGGGGCTGGATAGCGCCGTCCGCGAGCGCTCTCCTGTGGGACATCGAGGGTATGCGCGCGAGCGCCGCGCGAGAGGTCCGGCTCCTCCGCGACGCCGGCGCACTCGCGGCGCTGCCGCCCTCCCTCACCAATCTGGGGATCGCAACCGCGTGGATGGGCGACTTCGCGGGTGCCGCCTCGCTCATCGCGGAGAGCGACAGCGTGGCGGCGGCGACCGGGAGCCGCCAGGCTCCCTACGCCTTACTGAGACTCCTGGCAATGCAGGGGAGGGAAGCCGAGGCCACCGCCACGATAGCGAGCGCGATCGAGCAGGCCGCACCCGGAGAGCAAGGGCATACGGCGGCTTGGGCTCACTGGGCGGCCGCCGTCCTCTACAACGGTCTCGCCCGCTACGAGGCGGCAGCATCCGCGGCCCGGCAGGCCACCGCAGACCCCCGCAACTGGTGGTCCATGTGGGTGTTGCCCGAGCTGGTCGAGGCGGCCGTGCGCGAAGGTGAGGCCGAGCCCGCCCGTGATGCGCTCGAGCGGCTGGCGGAGACGACACAGCCCTGCGGCACTGACTTCGCGCTTGGTATTGAGGCACGCTCCCGGGCGCTGTTGAGCGACGGCGCGGCCGCCGACGACTTGTATCGCGAAGCGATCGATCGGCTGAGACGTGCCCAGCTCCGTCCCGAGCTCGCCCGCGCGCATCTGCTCTATGGCGAGCGGCTCCGCCGCCAGGGCCGCCGCGTTGATGCGCGCGAGCAGCTTCGCACCGCCCATGCCATGTTCGCCGCAATCAGCATGGAGGCCTTCGCCGAGCGCGCCCGCCGAGAGCTGCTGGCCACCGGCGAGAAGGTGCGCAAGCGCACCCCGGACATCACTGCCGAGCTGACCGCCCAGGAGGCCGTGATCGCGCGGCTGGCCCGGGACGGCCTCTCCAACCCGGAGATCGGCGCCCGGCTGTTCATCAGTGCGCGCACGGTCAAGTACCACCTGGGCAAGGTGTTCACCAAGCTGGACATCAGCTCCCGCGCCCAGCTGCATCGGGCCCTGCCCAGCGACCCGACCACCGTCCGGTCAGGCTAGCCACCGGCCAGTTCACGTCCCTACGTCGGCGCGCTACCAAGCCGACAACTGGCCACTCGGACTGTCCACTTGGACTATCCAGTGGCCGGACGCGAACGCTGGCCGGCGCCAACGACACTTGGCGGGCCGCATGCGCCGTGTCGACACAGCAAATCGCGACGAAGGTCCCGGACGGTCGACGGTTGCCCGTCGGGTTGTCCCCTGCACCGATGAGAGGAAACGGTGATGTCTGAGAGCACCACGGCCGGTCCACGTCCCACATCGCCGGGCGCGGCGACCGAGAACGCCACCATCCGGCCCTTCCGCGTCGAGGTTCCCGAGGAGGACCTGGTCGAGCTGCGCCGGCGCATCGACGCGACCCGGTGGCCCGAGCGCGAGACGGTCGGCGATGACTCGCAGGGCGTACCGCTGGCACTCATGCAGGACCTCGCGCGCTATTGGGCGACGGACTACGACTGGCGCAAGTGCGAGGCGCGGCTGAATGACCTCCCGCAGTTCATGACCGAGATCGATGGGTTGGACATCCACTTCATCCACGTCCGCTCGCAGCACGAGGACGCACTGCCGATCGTGGTCTGCCACGGCTGGCCGGGCTCGATCGTTGAGCAGCTCAAGCTTATCGGACGGCTCACGGATCCGACCGCGCACGGCGCGAGCGCGTCTGACGCGTTCCATGTGGTGGTCCCGTCGATGCCCGGGTACGGGTTCTCCGGCAAGCCGACCAGCCCCGGCTGGGGTCCCGTGCGCATCGGTAAGGCCTACGTCGAGCTTATGAAGCGCCTGGGGTACACGCGGTTCGTCGCCCAGGGCGGCGACTGGGGCGCGGTCGTCGTCGATGTGATGGCCGGCGGCCGCGACCCGGGGCCGGCTGAGCTGGCGCCGCCGGAGCTGATCGGCATCCACACCAACATGGCCGGTGTGATTCCGCCGGACCTCTACATCGCGTCCTTCATTGGCAGCCCGCCGCCGTCCGGCCTCTCGGACGAGGAGCTGAGCACGTACGAGCAGCTGCGCGCCTTCTTTGCGGCGCACGTGGCCTACGGGCTGATCATGGCGACGCGTCCGCAGACGCTGTACGGGCTGGCGGACTCGCCGATCGATCTCGCGGCGTTCATGCTCGACCACGGCGACGGGCTCGGTCAGCCCGGCCTGGTTCAGCAGGTCCTCGAGGGACGTCTGCAGAAGCCGAGCGAGCTCACACGCGACGACATCCTCGACAACATCACGCTCTTCTGGCTGACCAACACCGGGGTCTCCTCGGCTCGCCTCTACTGGGAGTACAAGGGTGGCTTCTTCACCGCCAAGGGCGTGACGATTCCGGTCGGCGTGAGCACCTTCGCCGATGAGATCTACCGGGTTCCGCGGAGCTGGGCCGAGCGGGCGTATCCCAACCTCGTCTACTACAACCAGCACGACAGGGGCGGCCACTTCGCCGCCTGGGAGCAACCGCAGCTGCTTTCAGAGGACGTGCGCGCGACGTTCCGATCGCTTCGCTAGGTGGACCGTGTTCGCCCATGTGCACATGTCCTCACTCGGCGGGGCGGTCGAGTGGCTCGACTCCGAGCCACTCGGGCCCCGCCGAGGGCTCGAAGGGCTCGGCGTACTGATCGGCGCGCTCGGCTTCCCGCCTTGAAGGAGCGACGGATGAGCCCGGAGGCAGCGAATGGACGAGGTTCCTCAGAGGAGCCAACCAGCTCTTCCGCGCGACCACGCACCCGGCGGCGGTCCAGTTGCCGGTTGAAGGAAGGATGCCTTCCCTCGACAGGGCGACCGGGTGGCTCAACTCGCGGCCATTGACGGCAGCCGACCTGCGCGGCCACGTCGTCCTGGTCAACTTCTGGACTTACACCTGCATCAACTGGCTCCGCACCCTCCCTTACCTCCGCGCCTGGGCCGACAGGTACAAGGACCACGGACTGGTGGTCATCGGCGTGCACACCCCCGAATTCGACGTCGAGCACGACCTCGACAACGTCCGCCGAGCCGCCAAGGTCCTGCGGGTTACTTATCCGATCGGGATCGACAGCGACTATGGGATCTGGACGGCCTTCGGCAACCGCTATTGGCCGGCGTTCTACTTCGTCGATACACACGGACAGATCCGGCACCATCGCTTCGGCGAGGGCGAGTACGAGCAGTCCGAGATGATCCTGCAACAACTGCTGACCGAGGCCGGCAGCGGCGGCACCGACCAGGACCTGGTCTCGGTCGAGGCGTCCGGCATCGAAGCCGCCGCCGACTGGGCCAGCCTGTGGTCCCCAGAGAACTACCTCGGCCACCAGCGCACCCAGAACTTCGCCTCTCCCGACGGTGCGGTGTTGGGTACGCGGCAGGTCTACGCTATCCCCGCGCGGTTGCGGCTCAACCATTGGGCCCTTGCCGGGAACTGGACGATGGAGCGGCAGGCCGTCGTGCTCAACCGGGCCGAGGGGCGGATCGTCTACCGCTTTCACGCCCGTGACCTGCACCTGGTCATGGGACCGCCAGCCCAGGGGAAGCCGGTGCCGTTTAGGGTGCTCCTCGACGGGCAGCCGCCGGACGCCGCCCACGGCACCGACGTCGACGACCAGGGCAACGGCACGGTCACCGACCCGCGGCTGTACCAGCTCATCCGCCAGCCCGGCCCGGTCACCGAGCGCACCTTTGAGATCACCTTCCTCGACCCTGGTGTCCAGGCCTACGCCTTTAGCTTCGGCTAAGCCGGGGACACGTGGACAGCCTGGTCAACTGGCGGCTGGACGACGGGTCGCAGGGCGGCAAGACCGTCGACACCCCTGACCAGGCCCGTACGCTCGCCGCTGGGAAGCGCCTGGAGATCGCCAGCGGTACCTGGAAGGGTCGGCAGCGGGCAAACTGCCATTCGGTCAGTGGGCGGACGAGTGGTGGGAGGTCTGGTCGGCGACCACGCCGCCGCCAAGCCCGAACACGCTCGGGATGGCGGCGAGCCGGCTGCGCAACCACGTCCGCCCGTTCTTCGTCCGCCCCATCGAGGATGTGAGCCCGCGGCTACTGCGCCAGTGGCAGAACCAGCTCGGCGCCCACCGCGGATACCCCACCGTAATGGCGTGTAGATCGCTCGTGTTCCGCATCTTGCAGTTCGCCGCCGACGGAGGCGCCATCCCCGCCAACCCCATGCGCAGGGTGCCGGCGCCGAAGCCGCCGGTCGACCCCGAGACGGTGCTCGGCACACCCAGCCGCCGCGTCTTCACCCCTGAGGAAGCCGGGTGCTGCTGGCTGCGCTCCCGCGATTCTGGTGGGATCACATGCTCACCCTGCTTGGCTGTGGGTTGCGGATCAGCGAGCTGGCAGGCCTGCGCTGCCGGCGCGTCCACCTCGACCGTGGCGTTCTCCAGGTGGTCGATACCCGCTATCAGGTGGGCGGCGCGCCTACGGCAGCGGTTTCAAGGGGCCGAATAGTGTTGCCGGCATCCGTGAGGTCCCGATGCCGGCGCAGGTCGTGGCCGCGGTCGGGCGCCAGCTGCCGCCGGGAAGAGACCCCGACGCGCTGGTGTTCACCGGCCCCGGTGGCGGTGCCGGGCCAAAGCACGGCGGGCCGGGGGTGCCGCGTGGTACCCGGACGGTGCTGTCTCGCGGCAACTTCCGGCGGGTGTACCTGACGGCGGTCGCCAAGACGGGCGACCCTGCCGCCGTGGTCGAGCTAGGCACTTCAGAGCGGCGCGCCCTGGCATCCCTCCGAGCCGGTGGCCCGCAGACGCTCGCAGAGGTGGTCGAGCGGCTCGCCGCCGGACGTCGGCTGCGCTCCGAGACTGTCGCTTGGACCCTCAGCAGGCTGGAGGCCGACAACCTGGTCGTCGTCACCGGCGAGGGTGAGGAGCGGCGCTGGGCTGTGCCGGCGCTGCGGCCCGGCGCATTGGTCCGCCTAAAGCTGAGCGGCCCTCATGACCTTCGCCACACCTACGCCACCTGGCTGGAGGACGCCGGCAT
>JBEDUQ010000181.1:0-7598 GCA_040414855.1 Actinomycetota bacterium | reverse complement strand
GCGTCCAACGCGGGCAGCAGGGTGTCGTCGGTGGCGCGGACCGACAGGCTGCCGGTCTGGACGACCGGGATGCGGTCGTGACGATAGGCGTGGACACCGCGCAGCTCGGCGGTGGGCGCCACGGCGGTCACGCCGTCGAGCCGGCTGAGCGCCCCCGGCGCGGTCGCGGGCAGCGGCACTTCGGTCCCCTGGAGGTCCCGGCCGTTGGTGACGGTGAGCAGGTTGGTGCCGAGCCGGTCGATCTCGGCGAGCAGGCTGGCCTGCGACGAGGCGGTGATGCCCAGCACGCCGACCAGCGACGCGATCCCGACGGCGATGCCGAGCGCCGAGAGTCCGGCGCGCAGGCGGCGAGTGCGCAGCCCGACCGACGCGAGCGGCAGCAGGTCCGCCAGCCGCAGCCGCGAGCGGCTCATCGGTCGCCTGCTTGCCGGGTGTCGGCGACCACGGCCCCGTCGCGCAGCTCAACGCGGCGGCGCATGCGCCGCGCGACGGCGGCGTCGTGGGTGACCACCACCAGGGTGGTCCCTTCACGGTGGAGGTCGGCGAGCAGCGCCAGGATCTCGGCGCCGCTGCGCGAGTCGAGGTTGCCGGTGGGCTCGTCGGCCAGCACGACCGATGGACGCCCGACGACCGCCCGGGCGATCGCGACGCGCTGGCGCTCCCCGCCCGACAGTTGCGAGGGCCGGTGGCCGAGCCGGTCGGCCAGCCCGACCCGCTCCAGCGCCCGGCGGGCCAGCCGCCGCCGGCGGTGCGCGGGCACGCCCCGGTACAGCAGCCCGGTGGCGACGTTGTCGACGGCGGTCAGGCTGTCGATGAGATGGAACTGCTGGAAGACCACGCCCACCTGGTGTGCCCGAATCCCGGCCACGACGCGGTCCGGTAGGCGGGCGACGTCCACGCCGGTGATTCGGACCTCCCCGGCGCTTGGCCGGTCCAGCGCCGCCATCAGGTGCAGCAGCGTGGACTTGCCCGACCCCGACGGGCCGACCACGGCCAGCAGCTCGCCCTGGTGGACGGCCAGGTCGACGCCGTCCAACGACACCACCGGCGGCGTGCCCGGGTAGCGCTTGCCCACCCCGACCAGGTGCAGCAGGGGCGGGCTCACCGTCCGGCTCACCGTGGGGTCCATTGGCCACGCTCAGCCCGTGTCGGTCGCCGCGGCAGGGCGCTCACCTTTTCGCTCATTGGCGTGGCACCTCGACTCGCATTGCTTCGGCGAGCCCGTCGCCGGCGACCTCGACCAGGCCGCCGACCTCGTCGAACAGGCCAGGCGTGACGGCTACCCGCCGCCTCGCGGTGCCTTGCACGACGACCACCTCATAGCCGCCGCCGTCCGCGGCGGTCAGAGCGGTGACGGGCACCGCAAGCACCCCCCGGCGCGCCGCGGTGGTGATCGCCACCTGGACCGGGGCCTGGTCCAGTTCGCCGGCTGCCTCGGGCCGCAGCAATCTCACCGTCACGGTGACGGTGGCGTCGCCCGGCTGGCCACCGAGCCTCGACTGCTCTGCCCGCGCGACCCGGCCGACCGCGGCGACGCGGCCCGCTGTCCGCCGGCCGTTCGGCAGGGTCACCACGACGGCGCCGCCGACGCGGACGCTGCCCTGGCGGGCGGTCGGTAGCGCCACCGTCACCACGCGCCGGGTCGAGCTGACCCGCAACACCGGTCCCCCGCCAATCCGAGCGCCAACCGGCGAGGGGACCGCCACCACCCGCACCGCCCGCGGCTCGAACACGACCGTGCCGACCGGCAGGCGCCCGGTCGGCACCAGGCCGTTCCGCGCCTGCCAGCGGCGCACCGCGGTGGCGGTCGCGGAGGTGAACCTCGAGTCGACGGTGAGGCTTGTGAGCCCGGTGAGCCCGAGCGCGACCAGGTTCCGCTCGAGCTGCCGCACGTCCTCGCCGGGTGGCATGCCCACGCGCAGCTCCCGCCAGACCGGCCGGGTGCCATACAGCAGCCACACGGCCCGGCCGTCCACCTCATACAGCCGCCGCCCGCGCGAGATGACCGCGCCAGGCGGCGGCGCCCAGGTGAGCACCCCCGAGCCGCCCGGGTGCACCACGGGCCAGTCGGCCGCAAAGCCAAGCGTCCCGGCGAACTGGCTGCGGGCGGCAAGGTCGGCACGCACCACCACGGCGGTCGCCGCGGCGCTGGGCCCCTGGGTGGTGGCGGCCGCGCCTGGGCACCGCAACGACCGCCACCCCGTCGCGAGGCCGGCGGCGAGCACGAGCAGGACCAGCGCCACCAGCATCGAGACGATCCGGCGGGTCATGACACCGGCTGGTAGCTCGATGGCCAGACGTCCTCGCAGGCGCGCTCGGCGACCGCGCGCTGCGGCGAGAAGAACTCGCGGCCATAGACCTCCTCGCCACCGGGAGGAAAGGCGCCGCTGGCGTCCGGGTCGGGGAAGTGCGGGATGCCGTGCCCGCGGATGCACGCCGAGTAGCGCCGGATCTGGGCCAGCTCCGCGGCGGTCGGCGTCCTCGGGCGGATCTGGGGCGGGAGGTCGCGCAGGACCGGACCGCAGGCGTCCTGGATCGCCGTCCGAGCTTGCTTGATGTCGAAGCCGGCGGCCTCGGGGAAGGTCGCGCGCCCGTCGGGGGCGACCACCGCGTCGGGCCAGCCCGGGTAGCCGTTGGAGCGCGCGCAGGCGACATAGCGGGCCCACACGTCCGCCGAGCCCGAGGCCGTGTCGGAGGCGGCGCGACTGGCCGGTGGGGTGGCGCTCCCGGCCGAGCCGGACTGGCAGGCCGACAGCAGCGCCGCGGCGGCGCACAGCAGCAGCGCCGCGCCGGTGAAGCGGTGTGGTCTGGTCACGTTGACCCCCTGGGAAGCAGGTTCCGTCGTCGCGCCAGCTTCGACGCCATGACCCGCCGGGGTCGTCTGCCCCCGAATAGATCGGCCATCGGCGGCAAGGCGGATCTTCCCTTTCCCACAAGGCAGACCCGAGATACGCCGCAAGGCAGATGTCTATGCTCGAAGTGGCCCGTATGCTGCCGGCATGCTGAGGATCCCTCACCGGCTTGCGGTCGACGTCGGCGTCGTCACCCTGCTCGCGGTGGCGACCGTCGCCTTTGGCGCCTGGCGCTTTGTGACGCCCGACGAGGGAGCCTCGTTCAGCCGCCTCCTGGTCGAGAAGACCCTTCCCGCCGCCGGCGGGCACGCCGCGTGGCAGCTCGAGCTGGCCCGCTGGTGGACCGCGACCGCGGTTGGGATGGCCGCGATGCTCGTGCGCGGCAGGCTTCCTCTGGTCGCCCTCGTCGTCACGGTGGCCATGAGCCTGGTCCACGTCAGCTCCCTGATCGTGCCGTTCACCGCCGTGGACCTGGCGGCGCCGATCGCCCTTCTCACCCTCGCCGCCAGCTCGCGCTCACGCCTCGTGTCCTACGCCGCGCTGGCGGGCACGGTCGCGTGCGCGCTCGTGCCCGTCGCGCGTGGCCCGTCGCTGCTGCTCGGCTCTTGGGGCGGCGGCAGCTTCACGCCGCCGATCGCCGTGGCGCTGGCATGGATGATCGGCGACCGCGCCCGCGCCCACACCGCCTACCGGGTGCAGGTCGCCCAGCGCACCCGGGACCTGGAGCGGGAGCGCGACCAGCAGGCCGCCCTCGCCGCCGCGGCCGAGCGCGCCCGTATCGCGCGGGAGCTGCACGACGCGGTGGCGCACGGGCTGTCGGTCATCGTGATCCAGGCTCAGGCCGCGACGGGCGCGCTCGAGCGGCGACCCGCCACGGCCCGCGCGGCGCTGGCGTCGATCGTGGCGACCGGCCGCGCCTCGCTGACCGAGATGCGCCGCCTGCTCGGCATGGACCGCGCGGAGGGGCCGGAGCTTGCGCCGCTGCCGGGGCTGGCCGACGTGCCGGATCTGGTCGAGCGGGTCAGGGCGACCGGTCTGCCGATCACGCTGCGGCTCACCGGCCAGGACGACGGGCTGCCCACGGGGATCGGACTGTCGGTCTACCGGATCACCCAGGAGGCGCTGACCAACGCCCTCAAGCACGCCGGCCAGTCGGCCACCGTCGACATCGACATCCGCGGCGGACCGGATGCGGTGGAGCTGTGCGTCGCCGACACCGGGCGCGGCGTCGGCGGTACGCCCGACGAGGGCCGCGGCAACGGGCTGCGGGGCATGCGGGAGCGGGTCGCGATGCTCGGCGGGACCCTGTCGGCCGGCGACCGGCCCGGGGGCGGCTTCCAGGTCCACGCCCACCTGCCGCTAGAGCAGCGCGAATGACCTCGCGGGCGGAGGCCGCCGGGGGGACGCGCGGCGATGCGGAGATCAGGGTCCTTCTGGCCGACGACCAGGTCCTGGTCCGCACCGGCCTGCGCACCATCCTGGAGGACGCCGGGGGCATCGAGGTCGTCGGCGAGGCGGCCGACGGGCTGGAGGCGGTCGCCCATGCCGAGGCGCTGCGGCCCGACCTGGTCCTCATGGACGTGCGCATGCCGAGGCTGGACGGCATCGCCGCCACCAGGCGGATCCGAGCCCTGCCCGGCGCCCCGCGGGTGCTGGTGCTCACCACCTTCGACCTGGACGAGTACGTCTACGCCGGGCTGCGCGCCGGCGCCAGCGGGTTCCTGCTCAAGGACACCCTCGTCGACGACCTGGTCTCGGCGATCCGGGTGGTCGTGGCCGGCGAGGCGGTGGTCGCGCCCAGTGCCACCCGACGGCTCGTCGAGCGGTTCGTCTCGTCCTCCCCGGAGCCCGACCAAGCCAAGGCGCAGTCCCTGTCGCTGCTCACCGAGCGGGAGCGCGAGGTCCTGGCACTCGTCGCGCGTGGCCTGTCCAACGCCGAGATCGCCGGGGCGCTGTTCCTGTCGGAGGGGACCGTCAAGACCCACGTCGGCCGACTTCTGAGCAAGCTCGGCCTGCGCGACCGGGTCCAGGCCGTGGTGCTCGCCTACGAGACCGGCGTCGTCCGCCCAGGAGCCTGACCGAAGGCTACCCGTCCCCCGCGTCGGGACCTGCCCGCCCGGCGCGGGCAGCTTGGATTGGCTAAAGTAGGGCCGTGGCCGAGGTCGTGAACGAGGGCACCTTCGATCCGGCGGAGTTCGAGAGCGAGCTGGCGGCCGCCGAGCGCAATCTCGACGTTGGCACGCGGCTCCGCTTCGAGAACGACCGGGTCAAGGTCTGGGAGATCCGGCTCGCCCCGGGCGAGCGGGGACCGTTCCATGCGCACACCCGACGGTATTTCTGGACCGTGACGGAGGCCGGGACCGGCCGGCAGCGCCTGCCCGACGGCACCTTCACGATCAGGCGCTACGAGCTGGGCGACACCCAGTATCTCGACCTCTCGCCGGCGAACCCGATGATCCACGACCTGGAGAACGTCGGCGACACCACCTTGCAGTTCATCACCGTAGAGCTCCTCGGCTGATCGGAGGCTCCCCCGTGTCCTTCACCGTCGCCAAGGTCCTGGACGTCGCGCAAGGGGTCCAGAAGGACCAGTTCACCGTCGGCTCGCGGGAGGAGCGGGACTCGCTCGAGGACCTCGACCCGATCCACCGCCAGCTCCTGGACGAGCCGGTGACCGCCGTCATCGCGGTGATGGGCGGAGACGGGCGCCCGTGGCTGACGCCGGTCTGGTTCAACTACACGGGCGACAAGGTGCTGCTCAACCTGGCCGAGCACCGCAGGAAGACCGAGTGGGTCCGGGCCAACCCGCAGATCACCCTGCTGCTGATGAACCCGAAGAATCCTTACCACTGGCTGAGCATCAAGGCGACCGCCGAGCGCGAGATCCACGAGGACGACCCGGTCGAGGGCGGGCGCGCGACCGAGACCATCGACCAGGCCTGGACCAAGTACACCGGCAGCGAGCCGCCCTACGGCCTCCGCGACCCGGCCATCGACGAGCGGCGCGTCCTGTTCGAATGCCGTGTCGACCGGGTCGCCACCTTCGGGCAGCCCTGACAGCCTGCCGGGAATGAGCGCCTGGCCGCGGGTCGCCGTGGTCGGAGGGTCGCTCGGCGGGCTCACCGCGGCGCTGGTGCTGCGCGACCTCGGCTGCCAGGTGACCGTCTTCGAGCGCTCCACCGCCGAGCTGGAGAGCCGCGGCGCGGGCATCGTGGTGCTCGACGCCACCCTGCGGTACTTCCGCGAGCGGACCGACCTGGACGTCGACGGGATCACCACCTCCACCGGCTTCCTGCGCTACCTCGACCGGGACGGCGCCGTCGTCTACGAGGAGCCGCGGCGCTACCGCTACTCGGGCTGGCACACCATCTACCGCGCGCTGCTCGGCCGCCTCGACCCGGGCGCCTATTGCCTCGGCAGCGAGATGGTCGGCTTCGAGCCGGCCGGTGCCCGCGTCGTGGTGCGCTTCGCCGATGGGTCGAGGAGCGACCATGACCTCCTGATCTGCGCCGACGGGATCGCCTCGATCGCCCGCGCGAAGTTGCAGCCGAAGGCACGGCCCGTGTACGCGGGCTATGTGGCCTGGCGCGGAACCGTTGCGGAGGCCAGCCTCAGCGCTGGGGTGCGGGAGCTGCTCGCCGACTCGATCGTCTACCAGGTCCTTCCGAACAGCCACGTGCTCGTCTACCCGATCCCGGCCGTCGACGGGTCGGTGGCGCCCGGGCGGCGGCTCGCCAACTTCGTCTGGTATCGCAACTACGCGGCCGGGGACGAGCTTGGCGACCTGATGACCGACCGGCAGGGGGTGCGCCGGGACCTCAGCCTTCCGCCCGGCGCCGCACGGGAGCCGCACCTGGCGGCCCTGCGTGCTGCGGCCGGCGAGCTGCTGGCCCCGCAGCTCGCCGAGGTGGTCCACCGCACCGGGCAGCCCTTCGTTCAGGTCATCTTCGACGTCGAGGTCGCCAGGATGGCGTTCGGTCGCGTCTGCCTGATCGGCGACGCCGCCTTCGGCCTGCGGCCGCACGCCGCCGCCGGGACTGCCAAGGCGGCCGCCGACGCCTGGGCGCTCGCAGAAGCGCTCGAGGCCGCGGGCGGCGACGTCGAGCAGGCCCTGCCAGTCTGGGAACGGCAGCAATTGGAGCTCGGACGCGCCGTCCTGAAACGGACCCGCCGCAACGGCGACAAGTCCCAGTTCAAGTGCACGTGGCGCCCCGGCGACCCCGAGCTGGTCTTCGGTCTCTACGAACCCGGCCGCTGACGGTCCGGCTTCGAAAGGTTGCCGCCCCGGTGTCTTCGGTTGCGTGGCGCGCCGCGGCCGGTTACGCGATCAGGCCGTACTCGATCGCGGTGGCGGCATTGGCGGCCCCGGCGAGCATGGCCAGCGCGAGCGCGGCCAGCAGCAGGACGGTGACCGATCCGAGGATCTTCCGCATCGTGACCTCCCAGTCGGTGATGTAGGACCACGATTGGTTCGGAGCGGAAGCTGGTCCGGCTTGGGGCGAACAGGCAGACGGCTTAAAGAAGTACCCTATAGGTCGTTCCGGCTTCAGAGGAGGACGGGTGAGACACCGGGCAGTCCAGGGATGAGCCGGAGGGCTCGGCTGGCGTTCGTCGGCGCCTGCCTCGCCGCGTTCGTCGTGGTGGCGACGTGGGTGAACTGGTCGACACACTCGACACGGCCGTTCGCGAAGACCTCTCCGACGGTAACCCTCGCACCTGGGGCGCCCCGACCCGCCGGCCTGACCG
>JBEDUQ010000180.1:0-10699 GCA_040414855.1 Actinomycetota bacterium | reverse complement strand
CTCGGACCGGGCCGCTCGAGAAGGCGGTCGCCAGGGCGCGGCGCCGGCTGCTCCTGCTGGCGTCGTGCTGCGCCGGCCTGGGAGCCGCGGTCGGCGTCGCCGACGCGATCGCCAGAGCCGGCGGCCGGGCATCCCCCCCGGCCGCCGGCTCGCACTCCGCCGTCGTCGAGCTGCTGCTGGCCACCCGCTGGGGGCATCTGTGGCTGGCGCGTGAGGCGGCGCTGCTCGCGCTGGCCGCGCTGGCCCTCCTCTGGCGTTCCTCGATCGGCGGGGCCTACCCAACGGCCCCAACGGCGCGCCGCGGGTCCGGGGTGCTCCAGGCGGCGGTTGCGGTGCTGGTCATCGCGGTCGTGTCGGTCGAGGCGCTCGGCAGCCATGCGGCCGGGCTCGGCCGTGGGCGCGGGGTGGCGATCGCGATCGACGCGGTCCACATCCTGACCGCATGCCTGTGGCTCGGGGCGCTTCCCGCCCTGGCCTTGCTGCTGCGGCGGCCGTCCGGAGGTGAGGCCGGGCCCGGCGACCTGCTCCAGGCCCGTCGGGGGGCGCTGACCGCGCTCGCGGCCGGCAGCGTCGGGCTGGTGGTGGTGACCGGGCTCTACAGCGCCGGGCTCCAGGTCGAGACGGTCGACGGTCTGCTGACCACGCCCTACGGGCGGGCGCTGCTGGCGAAGACGGCGCTGCTTCTGGTCGTCGGTGGGCTCGGCCTGGTGAACTCGGCGCGGCTGGACGGGCGAACCCCCGGCTGGCTTGGACGCGTCGGCGCGCGCGTCGCGGCCAGATGGCCGTCGCGGCGACTGGTGCTGATCGAGGCCGGGGCCGGCGCGGTGCTGCTGCTCGCCGTGGGCGTGCTGCTCGAGTCGGTGCCGGCGCGCGGACAGGTCGCGAACCCGCTGCCGGCGAGCCCCGCGACGGTGGAGACGGCCAGCGCTTCGGTCGCCGACCTGGTCGTGACCGTCTCGGTGACGCCAAACCGGCCCGGCGTCAACGGGTTCACCGTCCTTGCGGCCAGCTCGCGCCGGCCGCCGCCCGCAGCCATCGAATCCATGGCGGTCGAGCTCGGCGGTCACGCCCGCGCCATCGTCCTCAGGGAGGTCGCCGCGGGTCGGTGGTTCGGCACCGGCAGCCTCGACCAGTCCGGGAGCCTGCGGCTCCGGGCGGTCGTCGGGCGAGCGGGGAGGCGCCTGGCCGTCCCGCTCTCCTGGTGGGTGGGACCTCCGGTCGCGGCGTCAACGCCGGCCCCAGGGGCCACGGGGCCCGGGCCGGCTACCGCCGCCACGCCGGCTACCGCCGCCACGCCAGCCACCGCCGCCACGCCGGCCACGCCGGCCACGCCGGTCACGCCGGCCACGGTGCCCGGGCCGTTGCCCGGCCGCCGGCGGCTGGCCCCATATGTCGACGGCATCGCGCTGTCGCTGCTCGCGATCGCGCTCGCGATCGCCGCCCGGTCGCTGGTGGCGACCAGGCGGCGCGGGCGCCTCGCCCTGGTTCGTCCGACCCGGCCTCCCGAACCAGCCCGGAGGGCATGAGATGAAGCGGATCTTCCTGGTGGCGGTCGCCGCCGCGTTGGCGATGGCGCTGTGCGACGGCGGCGCGGCCGCCTCGGCGGGCCAGACCGAGCCCATGGTCGAGGCGATCGTGGTCCTGAAGGCGCAGGCCGACCTGAGCGTCATCCGCGAGCCCAGCCGGTCGCGGCGCCTCGGTGCCGTCGAGCGGGCGCTGCGGGCGAAGGCGACCAGCGGCCAGAAGGGCGTGCTCGCCCTGCTCCGCGAGCGGCGGGCGCGGCGGCTGGTCGCCGGCATCGACCCGTTGTGGGTCGCCAACGAGGTGGTGGTGCGGGCGGCGCCGTCGGTCATCAAGGAGCTCGCCGCCCGCCCCGACGTGCGCGAGGTCCGGCCGAACCTCACCGTAGCGGCGCCGGCACCGCCCGCCGCCGCCGAGGGCGCGTTGACCGCGGGACCGCCGGAGCCGAACGTCGCCCTCGTCAACGCCCCGGCGCTGTGGAACCTCGGGTACCGGGGGCAGGGGGTCGTCGTCGCCAGCATGGACACCGGCGTCGACGCCACCCATCCCGACCTGGCCGCACGCTGGCGAGGCGGCTCGAACAGCTGGTACGACCCCAACGGAGAGCACCCGACCGTGCTGACCGACGTGAACGGCCACGGCACCTGGACCATGGGCGCGATGGTCGGGGGCGACGCGGGCGGCACGTCGATCGGCGTCGCACCTGGCGCCACCTGGATCGCGGTGAAGATCTTCAACGACCGCGGCGTCGCGACCTCGGCGGGCATCCACCGCGGCTTCCAGTGGCTGCTCGACCCGGACGGGAACCCCGCCACCGCCGACGCGCCCAACGTCGTGAACGACTCGTGGACCATGGCCACGGGCGGCTGCAACCTCGAGTTCCAGCTCGATCTCAGGAGCCTTCGAGCGGCGGGGATCCTCCCGGTGTTCTCGGCGGGGAACTTCGGCCCAATCGCGGGGACCGTCCTCAGCCCCGCGAACAACCCGGAGGCGTTCGCGGTGGGCGCCACCACCAACGCGGACGTCATCGATCCCTCCAGCAGCCGGGGGCCGTCGGCGTGCGCCCAGGCGACCGCCCCCAAGCTGGTCGCTCCCGGGGTCGGAGTCCGGACCTCGGACCTCTACGGCCTCTACGCCGACGTCTCCGGCACGTCGATCGCCGCGCCGCAGGTGTCGGGAGCGCTGGCCCTGCTGCTCAACGCCTTCCCAGGGCTGACCGCCGACCGGCAGGAGTCGGCCCTGGAGAGCGGCGCCGTGGACCTGGGCCCGGTCGGCGTGGACAACGACCACGGCTTTGGGCGCCTGGACGCGCTCGCCGCCTATCAGTGGCTCGCCAGCACACCCGACTACACCGTGGCCGTCTCACCGTCCTCGATCACCGCCGCGCCGGGCGGGACCGTGTCGTCGACCGTGTCGGTCACGGGCGTGAACGGCTTCACCGGCGACGTGTCGCTCTCGCTCGCCGGGCTGTCGGCATCGCAGGCCACCTGGAGCTTCGACCCGCCGGTGGTCCAGGCGGGCTCGGGCACCGCGCAGCTCACGGTGACCACCAGCGCGAACATCGCCCCCGGCAGCTACCCGCTCACGATCGCCGGCAGCAGCAGCTCCACCACGCACACGACCACCGGCGTGCTGGTGGTGCCGGCGCCGCCCGACTTCACCCTCGGCGCGACGCCATCGTCGCTGACCGTCGCCGCCGGCTCGAGCGGATCCTCGACCGTCGCCGTCGGCGCGGTGAACGGGTTCGCCGGCAACGTCGCCCTCTCGCTGAGCGGGCTACCGCCCTCCGTGGGCTCGGCCAGCTTCACGCCAGCCGTGATCGGCGGCGCCGGGACTTCCAAGTTGGGGATCGCGGTCTCGGCGACGGCAACGCCCGGCAGCTATCCGCTGACGGTGACCGGCAGCAGCGGCTCGATCGTCCACTCCGCGCCGGTCACGCTGGTGGTGAGCCCGGCGCCGGACTACGCGCTGTCGATGACCCCGTCCTCCAGGACCGTGTCACGCGGTGGCTCGACGACGTACACGGTCAGCGTCTCGTCGGTGGGCGGCTTCGCGGGCACGGTGTCGCTGTCGGTGAGCGGCCTGCCCTCGGGTTCGACCGCCAGCTTCGCGCCGAGCTCCGTGCTCGCGCCGGGCACCTCGACGCTGACGGTCAGAGCCGGGAGCCGGACCGTGCGGGGCACGTTCACGCTGACGGTCACCGGCCGGAACGGCTCGAAGTCGCACCAGGCGGTCGCGAGCCTGACCGTCAGGTAGCTCAGGTGGGGGAGACCGCGCGCTGGATCGGCGGCATGGCGGTCATGGCCCGCCCCGGGCTGGTCTCCTCGGAGCTCTGAAGGCCCGTGAAGCGGATCGTGAAGGTGGTCCCGGCGCCTGGCCTGCTGGCGACGCGAACCGAGCCGCCGTGGGCGCCGACGACCGCCTTGACGATCGCCAGGCCGAGGCCGGTGCCGCCGGGGTTGCGGGCCCGGTCGCGCTCGGCCCGCCAGAAGCGGTCGAACAGGTGGCCGAGATGCTCGGACTCGATGCCGACACCGTCGTCGACGACCTGAAGGATGGCGTCGTCGCCGTATTGCCGCGCGCGGAGCAGGATCCGGTCGCCCTCGGTGGTGGCGGCGACGGCGTTCTCGACCAGCGCGTCGAGCGCCGCCTCCAGGCGTTCGCCGTCCGCCAGCACCTCGCCGTCGGTGTCCACCTCGACCTGCCAGCGCCGAGGGGCCGCGATCATCCAGCGCTTGAGAGTCCGGGAGACCAGGTCCTCGAGGTCGAGCGGAGCCAGGCGGAGGAAGTCCGCCTGCTCGGCGCGGGCGAGGGTCAGCATGCGCTCCGAGATCCTGGTCAGCTTCTTCAGCTCGGCGAGGATCATCTCGGCGTCGTCGCCGGTCTCGGAGACGCCGTTCGCCTCCCGGATCAACTCGGCGTAGCCACGCGCCACGGTGATGGGCGTCCGCAACTCGTGGGAGGCGTCGCGCACGAAGTCGCGTTCGCGCTCGCGCAGCCGCCGCTCGCTGTCCGCGAGCCGCCGGACCTCCTCGATCGCGGCGGCGCGGCGGCGCGCGTGCCACACCATCGCGAGGAACATCGCCGCCATCAGCGGCACCTCGGTCAGCTCGTCGGGGTTGATCCAGCCGGCGGTGATCGGCCCGAAGAACGCCAGCGAGGTGAGCCCGCAGACCACCCCGCAGACCAGCACGGTGGTCTCCAGCCGCCAGATGCGAAAGCCGTACACCAGGGTGAGGCTCACCCACACGAAGTGGAACGGGACCGTCTGGGCCAGACCGATGCGGAACATGACCACGAGGTTTGCGGCCGCGAAGACGCCCCACGCGACCTCGACCCAGCGGTTACGCAGCCAGGAAGCAATAGCCGACATTACGCACCGTCTCGATCAGATGACCGCTCAGCTTGGCCCGCAACCTGCCCACGTACACGTCGACCACGTTGGTTCCGGGGTCGAATGCGTAGCCCCAGACGTCGGTGAGCAGCTGCTCCCGGTCGCAGACGTCACCAGCCCGGCGCATCAGGTGCTCGAGCAGCAACAGCTCGCGATGGGAGAGCACGACGCTGCGTCCCCGGTACTCGGCCACGCGGCGGCTGAGGTCCAGCTTGACGCCGGCCGCGTGCAGCCATCGCTCCGCGTGCTCGGGCGCCGGCTGGCGCAGGCGCGCCTGGACGCGGGCGATCAGCTCCGCGACCGCGAACGGCTTGGGGAGGTAGTCGGTCGCGCCGAGCTCCAGGCAACGGACCTTCGAGGTGACGTCGCCGACCGCCGACAGGATCAGCACCCGCTGGCTGGGGCGCTCGCGCATGAGCCTGCGCAGCACGGTGAGCCCGTCCATGCCCGGGAGCATCAGGTCGAGCAGCACCAGCTCGTGGCGCCCCGCACGCGCGAGCTCGAGCCCGCTGACGCCGTCCTCGGCGCAGTCGACGTCGAAGCCAGCCGACGACAGGGTCCGCGAGACCATCCTGCGGATCCCCGGCTCGTCGTCGATCATCAACAGTCGCGGCACCGCCGCCTCCCCGCCTTACGCCCGGCTGGTGCTTCGATGACCGTACGTGCTTCCTTCGCTTATCAAGAGAAATCCACGCGCGGGGATACGTAACACTCAAACAGAGTAGATCCGCTGTAACCGTGCTACGTTGCTTGCCCTAGTCTCCTGCTGGTCCGAGGCGCTGACCAGCGAGGATCGACGTTCTCCATTCATGAAAGCTTGATGACAACCGGGCGGGAGCGGGTCGGGCCGGCCCTACCACTGGCCGCCGAGGGAGGCGCCGGCCACCTCGACGGGCACGTGGTCGCCGATCCTGACCTCGCGCACCTTGACCGGCTTGCCGCCCCCAGACCACCAGGTTGTGACCGCCTGGGCGTCCTGGCCCCCGATCAGCATGAACCTCCCGGTCGGGTCGAAGTCGAGCTGGAACAGATTCAGGTACGGGCCGCTCGGCAGGGCGATCCCCGGCGTCACGGTCCCGGTGGTGGGATCGACGTACATCAGCCGGTTCGCCACTCGCGAGTCCGGGTTGGCCGGGTCGCCGAGGATGCCCTGGACGAAGGCGATCCGCTGGGACCCCGCCGGCCAGGCCATCGCCTCGCAGCATTCGCGGGGCCTGCCCTGCCTGCCGTCGAAGTTGAACATGTGCCGCCACCGACCGGTGACAACGTCGACCATCTCCAGCCCGGTGCGCAGGGGGCTGTTCCCGCGCGTCACGAGCACTGCGACATGGCGGCTGTCCGGGTTCCAGACCCAGCTCCCCCGGTTCACGGCGTTGTCGCCGCCGACCGGGCCCGGGATCAGCAGGAGACGCTCGGTCCCTTTGATGAGGTCGCGGACCCGGAGTCCGCTCCGGTTGCCGGACAGCACCTGCCAGACGACCTTGGACCCGTCGGGGGAGACGGCGAGCGCGCTGGATTCGGAGGTGTCGGTGACCTTCTCGACCGTGCCGCCGTCGTACGGCACCCGGTACATGCCCGACGACGGCGAGTTCGACAGGAAGTAGACCCAGGCGCGGTCCTGGCTCACCGAGTAGGCATGGGTGGTCGCGGGCGCGAGCGACCGGATCGGCTCGCCGGTCGCGGCCGAGACGACCGCGAGGTCCGAGCTGTCCGCGCCCTGGCCGCCCTCGAGCACGGTCACGAAGCTCCGCGGTGGCGCGAGCCTGGGCAGCGGGCTCGGCGCCTGGGTGGTGACCGGTGGCCGCGGCCGATTGACGCTGGGGATCGGGGAGGTCCCACGCAGACCGTAGCCGACCGCGGCGCCGGCCACCAGCAGCACGCCGGTCACGCTCAGGGCCGCGACGCGCCGGCGCCGGCGGCGGGCCCGCCGGTAGATCTCCGCCGTGCCGGGCTGGAGTGCCTCCCGCGCGCCGTCGTTGGCGTATCCCATCAGCCGCTCCTTGATCAGGTCGTCACGCATTCGCTCAGGCATTGGCCACCCCCTCGCGCTCGTCGCCGAGCTGTTCGGCGAGCGCTCTGCGGGCACGGTTCAGCCGGCTCTTGACCGTCCCGAGCGGCAGCCGCAGCTGCCTTGCCACCTCGTCGAGCGGCAGCCCCGCGACGTAGTGGAGGACCAGCACCTCGCGTTGCCGCTGCGGCAGCCGCCGCAGCGCCCGGTGGAGGTCGATGCGGTCGGCGGTGGCGGCCGGCACGTTGGGAGGCGGCCCGTGGCGCGCCACCACCTTCAGCCATCGCCGGGCCCTGCGGGCGCTGTTGTAGGCGTGGTTGAAGGCGACCCGCCGGACCCAGGCCTCCGGCTGGTCGTAGGCCGCGATCCGCTTCCAGTGCAGCGAGGCCTTGGCGAAGGCCTCCTGGGTCACGTCCTCGGCCTCCTGAAGGTCGCCGAGGAGCGCGAACACCTGGCCGACCACGCGGCGGTAGGCCACCGCGTAGAACGCCTCGAACCCCTCCAGCTCCCTCACGCCCGTCCTTCCATCGCTCCATCGCTCGACTGTCCGCGCAGCCAACACACCGGTGGGGCCCCGTGGGTTCCGGGTGGCGACGTTCCGCGGAGAACGATATCTGGGCGGCGGTCCCTGAGGGGGACCGGAGGGGGCCCCGCGGCGCGGCCCGCGGCGGTCCCCAGGCAATCCCGCGGCGGCCCCGCGGCGCGACCCGAGGCTGGACGGTGCGCCCTGCTTTGAGGGGGATCTGCCATCTTGACCGGGTCAGGGCGATAGCGTACAATTGGCAGATTAGTTAGTAAACCTTCCTAATCGCTCTGCTCCAGGTCACTGCCAATCCCCAAGGGGGCGACAGCGATGAACGCGAGCCACCGTCGGACGAGAAGAGCGCGGCGCGGGTTGGCAGGTCTGACCGCCGTGCTGCTGTTGACGATCGTGGGCGCCGCGGTGCCGGCGGGCGCGGCCAGGGCGGCGGCCCCGGCGGCGTTCGTTCGGGTGAACCAGGTCGGCTACCCGGGCGCCGCGAGCAAGCGCGCCTACCTGATGGCGAGCGCCGCCGAGACCGGCGCGACCTTCACGGTCAAGAACTCCAGCGGCGCCACGGTGCTCTCCGCGCCGATCGGCGGGAACCTCGGCTCGTGGAGCAACGGCTTCCCGAACGTGTACGCGCTCGACTTCACGCCGGTGAGCGCGGCGGACAGCTACACGATCTCGGTGAGCGGGCCGATCGCCGCCTCCTCGCCAACCTTCCGCATCGACACCGGCGCGAACCTGTACGCCGGCGCGATCTCCAACGCGACCGCCTTCTACCAGGCCGAGCGGGACGGCCCGCAGTTCATCGCGGGGCCGCTGCGGACGGCGCCCGGGCACCTCAACGACGCCAACGCGATGACCTACGCGACCCCGCACGCCAACAAGAACGGCGGCTTCAGCGGTGACCTGAGCCCGCTCGGGGTGCGCATCGACGCCTCCGGTGGCTGGTGGGACGCGGGCGACTACCTGAAGTTCGTCCAGACCACCAGCTACACGGTGGACGTGCTGCTGCTCGGCGCGCGCGACTTCTCGGCGCAGCTGGGCACCGGGCTGACCGCCGAGGCGAGGTTCGGGACCGACTGGCTCCGGCGGATGTGGGACGACAACACCCAGACGCTCTACTACCAGGTGGGGATCGGCGAGGGCAACGCCAAGACGGTCGGCGACCACGACATCTGGCGGCTGCCGCAGGCCGACGACAGCTTCGGCGGCACTGACCCGGCGACCCGCTACATCCGCAACCGGCCGGTGTTCCGGGCCGGCGCGCCAGGGTCGCTGATCAGCCCGAACCTCGCCGGCCGCGACGCCGCAGCGCTGGCGCTGTGCTACCAGGTCTTCAAGGCGACCGACCCGACCTACGCCAACGGCTGCCTGCTCGAGGCCGAGCACATCTTCGATCTGGCCAACACCGCGCCGGCCGGTGACCTGCTCACCGTCATCCCATTCAGCTTCTATCCCGAGAGCGAGTGGCGCGACGACCTCGAGATCGGCGCCGCCGAGCTGGCCAGGGCGCTGCAGAGCGGCGGCCTGCCCGCCGGGCTGCCGCACACCGACCCGCTGTTCTACCTCCAGAAGGCCGCGCACTGGGCGCACGCCTACATCACCGGACCCAACGACGCCGCCGACACCCTGAACCTCTACGACATCAGCGCGCTCGCCCACTTCGACCTCTACCAGGCGCTGGCGCAGGCCGGCGACCCGGCGGGCCTGGAAGCCACCAGGGCCGACCTGCTCGCCGACCTCAAGAAGGCGATCGACGGCGCGCTCGCCAAGGCGGCCACCGACCCGTTCCAGTTCGGCTTCCCGTGGGGTGTCTACGACACCCAGACCCACGGCGCCGGGCTGTCGGTCCAGGCCAGCCTCTACGACCAGCTCAGCGGCACCACCACCTACGCGGACTGGAGCGGCCGCTGGCTCGGCAACATCCTCGGCGCCAACGCGTGGGGCACCTCGCTGATCGTCGGCGACGGCACCACCTTCCCGAACTGCATGCAGCACCAGGTCACCAACCTGGTCGGCTCGCTCGACGGCTCGCCACCCGTCCTGCTCGGCGCCGGGGTCGAGGGGCCGAACTCGATCGCGGCCAGAGGGCTGGTCAGCGGGATGCGAACCTGTCCGGCCAACGGCGTCGACAGCTTCGCCCAGTTCAACGGCAGCGGCGCCGTCTACAAGGACGACGTGCAGTCGTTCTCGACCACGGAGCCGGCCATCGACCTCACCGTCAACAGCCCGCTGGCGTTCGCGCGCCAGGCCGCCGGGCTCTTCTAGAAACGGGGGTCCCCGAATGACTCGGAGCGGATTCGTCCGTGCGCTGGTCGTCTCGGCAGCCTTCGCGTGGGTGCTGGCGGCCACGCCGCTGGCGAGCGCGCAGGGGCAGACGGTCGTGTCGATCCAGTTCGACGACGGCACCGCCGACCAGTTCACGGCGCGGGCGCTGCTGGCGGCCCACCAGATGCACGCGACCTTCTACGTGAATTCCGGTGTGCTCGGCGACGCCGACCACCTCACCGTTGCGCAGCTTCACGACCTCAGCGCCGACGGCAACGAGATCGCGGGGCACACGCTCACCCATGCCAACCTGAAGCACCTCAAGGCCGACGCCGCGCGCCACCAGGTCTGCGACGACCGCGCCAACCTGCTCGCCCAGGGCTTCCAGGTGACCTCGTTCGCCTACCCGTTCGGCTCCTTCGACGACGGCACCAAGGCGGTGGTCGCCTCCTGCGGCTACAACAGCGGTCGCGGGGTGTCGGGCGTCAACGACCGCACGGTGTTCGCCGAGACCATCCCGCCCGCCGACGCCTACGCGACGCGCACGCCGCCCAATCCGAAGCAGGGCACGACCCTGGCCACCATCGAGGGCTATGTGACCGCCGCGGAGCAGCACGGTGGGGGCTGGGTGCAGCTCGTCTTCCACCACGTCTGCGACGGCTGCGACGCCTACTCGATCAGCGCGGCGAACCTGAACGCGCTGCTCGACTGGCTCCAGCCTCGCGCCGCCGGTGGCACGGTCGTCGAGACCACCGCCCAGGTGATCGGAGGCCCGGTCCTGCCGCTCCCGACCGCCTGAGCCGGCACGGCCAAGCACGTCGCGGTGTCCGGCGACGCGAGTATCGTGCAGCGGGTCACGCGCTCGAGCTTCGGCTTCAGGACGGGAGGGCCGCGATGACCACCACAGTCGAGTCCGTGACCTCGGCGGACGGGACCACGATCACGCTGGAGCGGTCCGGCGAGGGCCCGCCGGTGATCC
>JBEDUQ010000179.1:0-11766 GCA_040414855.1 Actinomycetota bacterium | reverse complement strand
GGCCTCGGTCACGGCCACCTGCTGGGCGATCTGGCCGCGCTCGGCGCGGCGCTGTCGATCGCCGGGACGCTGGTGCTGATCCGGCTTGGCCGACAGGTGGTGATGGTGCCGTCGATGGCGCTCGGCGCGCTGCTGGCGGCGCTGGTCGCGTTGGTGGCCGCGCCGATGGCCGGCTTCGGTTCTGTGAGCGGCCGCGACGCGCTGCTGCTGGGACTGGTGGGCCTGGTGGTCGCGCCCCTGGGGTTCGGCGCGATCTCGATCGGACCGCGCCACCTGCCGGCCCAGGAGGTCAGCCTGCTGATGCTGCTCGAGACCGTGCTCGGCCCTCTCTGGGCCTGGCTGCTGCTCGGCCAGGCACCCGGCGCCGCCACGCTCGCCGGCGGCGCGCTGATCGTCGCCGCCCTGCTCACGCACGCGCTGCTCGGCTTCCGCCGTCCCGTCTCGGCCTGAACGGCTTCGGCTGGGCCATCGGTTGGGCTTGGTATTGCTGCGCCAGCCATGGCGCCGCCGGCGAGCAACTCCCTGGAAGCGTTCTCGGTGGATGAATCAGCAACCCGCCCCCTGGGCGTCGCCATGCTGGACCTTGCTCGGGAGGCGGTCGCGCGCGTGCGGGCCCACGCGGTCTCGCTGAAGGAAGGCTGGTTCGACCCGGAACTGGGAATGCTTGGATGCACCGTGTCAATGACCTCGGTCATCGCCTGGACCGTCTCCGCGCCAAGTTATCCAGAGCTGAAGGGACCAGCCTGTCTTCGCCACCAATCTGGCAGAGGTTTGGGTTGCTCCGCGCGAGTGGTTGGCTGATCACTATCGTGATTTCCACGTAGCCGCCAGGCCGAGGCAACCAACCGCCGCTCGCAGCGTGTCTAAGGTGACGTCCTGAGCCTGGGAGAGCGCGTGCACACCAACGAGGAGGACTTCGACGGCTTCTACGCGGCGGTCTTCGCCCGCCTGGTCGGCCAGCTCGCGCTGGTGACCGGCGATCTCCACGAGGCCGAAGAGGTGGTCCAGGAGGCCTTGGCCAGGGCGGTGCCGCGCTGGGCCCGACTGCGCGCCTACGACATGCCCGAGGCCTGGGTCCGCCGCGTCGCGCTCAACCTGGCCGTCAGTCGCCACCGGCAGGCGCGCCGGCGGCTCGCGGCGCTGCTACGCCTTGGTCCACCACCAGTGGTACCAGCGGTGTCGGAGGAGGCCCTCGCGCTGGCCGAGGCGCTACGGACGCTGTCGGTGCCCCACCGCCAGGTGGTGGTCCTGCATCACCTGCTCGGCCTGTCGGTCGAGGAGGTGGCCCGCGAGCTGGCCGTCCCGGTCGGCACCGTCAAGGCGCGGCTGGCGCGGGGCCGCCGCGCCCTTGCCCGCCGGCTCGCCGAACCCGCGGGGGAGGTGCCCAACCATGGATGACCTGCTCGACCGCCTCCAGGAACTGGCCGACGCCTACGCCCACCAGGCCAGCCCACCCGGCCCGGCCACGGCCCGCCGCCGCAGCCGGAGCCGCGCCCGCCGAAGGGCCACCGCGGTCGCTGTGGCCGGCGTCGTGGTCGCTGGGCTAGCCGCCGCCGGGCTGCTGTGGCCGGCTCGGCAGCCGCACACCCCACCGCTGCAGACGGTCGGCCCGCCCGCCGGCCCGGTCCAGCCGCCCCGGTCCACCGCCTGGTTTCGGCCTACGTACCTGCCCAGTGGGTTCCGGGTCAACGCCGCCGGGGAGTACCCGCAAGAGCTGCTCGGGCTGCCCATCCCGGGGGCACGATCGTTCCGCGGGCCCCATGCTGGCGAGCTGACGGTCAGCGTCAACCCGCAGCTGCACGCGCTCGATGTCGCCCGAGAGGCACGCACCTACCCGACCGTCCGGGTCGTGCGGGTTCGTGGCCGCGCCGCGCTGCTGTTTCCCGCCCGGTCTGGCAACTTCACCAGCGGTCTGACCTGGCTCGAGCGTCCAGGCGTGGTGGCCCAGATCGCCGGCTGGAACGTGCCCGACGCCGAGCTGCTACGGCTCGCGGAGGGCCTGCGGATCACCATGGCGGGTGGCCAGCCCACGATCGAGGTGGGCGCCCTGCCCCCTGGCTGGCGGCCGGCCGAGCCGCGGCAACTCGTTGCCGGCGCGTACGAGCTGGTCCTGCCGCGCACGCACATCCAGACCTTCGCCCTCGCCGATCCGAACAAGGGCCCGATGCTGTCGATCCGGGAGACACGGGACCGGTATGGACCACTGCCCCCACCCCAGCGCCAGGACGAGCAGCAGGCGAGGTCGCCAAGGCCAGCGAGCACGCCCACGACGACACCGCCGACGACTGGCCCGAGCGTGTGGACGACGACGATGGTGCACGGCCATCCAGCGGTGATCGGTACTGACCGGCTCAACCACAAGATCACCGTCACCTGGCGGGAGCCCGGAGGAATCGAGCTGTCGGTCGGCGGCGACCAGCGCATCGGCCTGCGAGAGCTCCTCGCCGTCGCCGAAGGCATGCGACAGCCCTGACCGATCCAGGGTCCCCGTCGGGGGAAGCGTCGACCACGCTCCCCTCGACATCGGAGCGACGCCGTCCTTGCGGGGCGGCCGCCCGTCGTGAGCGCCGCGGCGCACTCAGCATCTGCACCGGCGTGCGCCGCCGAAGATGGCGTGGACCTGGCGTCGTTCAGGCCCGGGAGATCACTGATGCTCTGCGGGCCCACCAGCGGGGCCGGGCGCCGCATGCGAAGGCCGCAGCCATAGCGCCGCCTGGGTCGGCTGCATCGTCTGGTCGACCACCCCCAGCAGCTCGGCGGTCAGGGTGTCCAGGTCGACCTGCTGGCGCAGCCGGGCGCTGAACGCCTGAATCGTCTGGGCGGCATCGTAGCGGCGCCGGTTGAAGCGCCGGTCGACCGCGGCCTGAACCCGGCGGCGGGCTGGCCGGAAGGCCGCAGCCATCGCCAGGGTCGCCCCCGCCACCACCACGCTGGAGTCCCGCCCAAGCAACTGGCCAAGCCCGAGCACGATCCCCGCGTAGCCGCCGGCCAGCAGCACGGTCAGCAGCCCGTAGGCCAGGGCGCGGCTGATGATGCGGTCCAGGTCATACAGCCGGTAGCGCAGGACCGCCGCGCCGATCGCCACGGGTAGCCCCGCCACCCAGGCACTGACCGCCCAAGTGACCACGTCGGTGGCACCCAGGGCCAAGCCGACCAGGACGACCGCCGCCGCCGGCACCAGCACCACCACGGCCAACGCCACCCAGCGCAGCTGCTGGCGTTCCACCCCGCGGGCGCGGCGAAACCGCACCACCAGCGACCCGGCCGCCACCACCACGGCCAGCATGCTGAACGCCAGGGCCAGCTCGTTGACGACCCGCAGCACAACACCCAGGCCGCCGAAGTCGAACGGGCCACCGAGCACCTGCTGGTAAGGGTCGACCGACCCCGGCGCCAACGTCACCACCAGCAGTAGCGCCACCGGCACGGCCACCATGGCCCTGGCCCACCACCGCCAACGGGACGAGGGCAACGACCCGGTCGGGGTCAGCAGCAGGACGAAACTCAGAAGGACTACCACCGCCACAGCGCTGGCGGGGTAGTACAGGGCCACATAGCGGGTGGCTGGCGGCACCCCACCACGGTGCAGCAGTCCCCACGTCAGGTACTGCGCGGCGGCCCCGGTGGCCGCCAGAGATAGCGCCTGGCCCAGCAGCAGCCAACCCACCGGGTGGCGGGGTCGACGGCTCGCCAGCACCGCCCCGATCGTCGCCGCGCTCACCACCGCAACCGCGGGACGCGTGTCCCACTGGACCAGGTCGGACCGGCCGGCCTCGCGCAGCAGCCGGTCCAGCCAGGGAATCACCGGGCAGGCGACCATGACCGCCGCCCACAGCGTCCACGCCGCGACGCCCGGCCACCAGCCCGGCCACCAGCTCGGCCGGGCCAGGCGCACGGCACGGATCACTGCCATGACCCTCGGCGCATCCCGCCTCCTCCGGTCTCCGGCATCGCCACCAGCCTCGTCGGTCACCCGTCAGTATGGCCGCCGTCCGTCCCGAGAGCGTTACGGACTGCAGGTCCCGCCGAGGCTCATGCTGACCTTGGGCCGACCTCGCGCAGCCGCCCGTCGAGCACGTAGCGCTCCCCAGCCCATAGGTGCAAGCCCAGGCCAACCCGCATGGCGCACCGCTTGATCGCGTCGGAGGCGGCCTGCTTCAGGCGCTGGCCGTCGTGGCGCCAGTTGTGCGGGTCCTCCACGTCGCCGGCCTCCTCGAGCCGCACCGTGCGGCCATCGACCACCAGCGTCAGCCGCCACACGCCCCCGACGATGACATCGTTCAGCTCGGGGACGCCCTCTTTGGCCCGGCGGCTGCGGCCCTTGGGGTCGGGCGGCACGGCCGGCACGTCACCACGGATGATCTGGACCAGCTCGAAGCTGAACGGCCCGACGATGCCGAGGAGCCACTGTGTGACGTTCTCGTGGGCGACGTAGCGGTTGCCGCCGGGGTCGTGCTGGACGAGGTCACGGGGGAACGGCCGCGCGAGCCGAGCCAGATCAGAGGGTTCTGTGGTCATGGTGAGGCACCTGCTTTCCTGCGTCGCTGCGGAACTACGGCAACAGCATATCCGCAGGTAGTGACAGTGTTACCGCGCTGCCAGGGCGTCGTCCGCGGCCGGCCTCAGCGACACGCCTGGATCAGGTTGGCCGGGTCGAGGATCGGCACATCGCGCCCGAAGGCGGCCTGGAACGCGGCGTAAGCGGCCGGCGCGTCGGCCTCGAGCGCGAAGTGCGGTTCGTTGTGGGTCGTCGCCCACTGGTAGTAGCGGTTGGTTCGATCTTCGACCGCCGCGACCTCGCGCAATGACCCACGCCCGAGGTGGACGATGTAGCCGCCGCTCGTGTATGGAAACTCCACCGCCAGCAGGCCAGCCCGGGCGCAGGATCGTTGCAGCGCCTCCGACGGGCTGCCGTCCTCGTGGAACGGCTCGATCGTGGGCTGCCAGACCTGCGCCGGGTCGATCAGCAGCGAGTGCAGACCCAGCCACCGGTCTTCATCCGACGGGCCGTAGCCTCGCTGGCCGACCAGCGCGGCGCCGGTCTCGTGCATGACCGCGGACGGGGCCGACAGCGCGTCCGGCCGCAGGACCACACAGTCGGAGTCCAGCAGCCAGACAGAGCCGGCCGGAGCCTCGCCGTCCCGCTGGGCCGCCTGGGCCAGGTAGGACACGCCCTGGTTGAGGCCGGGCCCGTGATACCCGTTCCCCGGGTTGCTGATGAGGTGGCACAGCCCGGCGGCCGCGACCGCCGACAGCAGCTCGGCAGATCCGTCGCTGGACCCGTTGTCCACGACAACGAGGCGGAACGCGGGCGGTCGGAGAGCGCGATACAGCGAGTAGATGAGCTGGGCGATCAACCGGCGCGTGTTGTAGTTCACGACCACGATGCCAGGCGGTCCGGCTGGCGCCGTGGGATCACGATGCGGCCAAGGCGTTCTCACGTCGCAATCCTGGATCTCCGGCTGGACCACTGGTTAGGTGCTTGCAGGGGAAGAGTCGGGCACGCCCCCAAGGGCCGCGGCAAGAAAGACTCGCTCGCTAGGGAGCAGGCGCAGGCGTTGGACCTCGGCAATCGGCCGGAACTCCGCACCCAGCTCGTAGCCGTCCTTCTCGCGGCCTCCGGGGTCGAAGCGGTGCGCCTGGGCGGTATAGACGACCTGGAAGAAGTGAGGATACGGGTAGGGGTAGTCGGACGGCTGAGGAGTGAGGTGACGGAAGTGCTTGACACCCAGCAGCGTCGGCGGATCGATGGCCCAGCCGGTCTCCTCCAGCACCTCGCGGCGCACGGTCTGCTCCAAGGTCTCACCGGGCTGACGGCGGCCGCCCGGCAAGATGTGGACGCTCGTAGGGTCACGGACCACGAGCAGGCCGCCCGGTCCTACCACCACCGCCCGAGCCGAAGTGATCAGCTCCAGTGGCGGTAGATCACGGCTGAGAAGGCTGGTGACGTGCAGGCGAAGCTCACCCCACCGGTAGTCCTCTTCCGCCTGCACGGCGTGCGCCGACAAGAACTCTCCAGGTGACCTTGTCACAGGGACCATGCACCTCCTCACCGCCGGCCTCCGGAGACTTCGAGGCGGTTTTCTCGCCATGGTGGAACGCCAATTCCCGCCGGCCTGTAAGTGCTATGCGCCGAGAATTGTGGGACGTATCGTATGTGACCTAGTGCTTCGGTCAGGCGGAGAGGTCAGAGGACCGGGACACGGAGGGGAACATGCTGAAGAGAATTCGCGAGGCGCTGGGCAGGATCGGGCGTGGTGGTCGCTCGACACCGAAGCACCGGGCGCACGACCCGCGCGATCAGCGCCGGTACCGCGGCGGCGGTGACATCGACATCGCGAAGGGGCAGACCCACGGCATGCCTCCGGGCGGTCAGGCCCCGCCCGGCCTCTAGCGGCCTCGGAGTGTGACCTTCGGTCTGGCGTGCGCCGGAGCGCGCGAGCAGGCTCGCTTCCTGGAGGTTTGCCGGCTGGCTGTTCGGCTAGCCAGGGTGGGTCAAAACCACCCCAGTGGGAGGGACCCGAGGTGAGCAGTCGACCGCACACCCCCCCGATGCAGGCAAGCAACGAAGCGGAACCGGAGCAGTTGGATATCGCCCGCGCTCAGGGCAGCCCGGAGGCCGAGCCTCGCGGCTCCAACGGCCCGTACGCCGGGTGAGCTGATCCGGGACCTCGCCGGGGTGGTGTCCTCACGTTGCGAGCGGGCTCAGGTCGCGCTTGGGTATGGCCTGGAGCGGACACGGCGCGAGGAGGACCGATCGTGAAGATCGCGGTCGCGGGTGGAACCGGACTGGTCGGCAGGCGGACCGTCGAGGCGCTGCGGCGCCTTGGCCACGAACCGGTCGTGCTCGCCCGCGCCACCGGCGTGGACCTGACCACCGGAGCGGGACTGGCCGAGGCCCTGGACGGCGTCGACGCCGTCATCGACGTCACCAACACCACGAACTCCGAGACCGACCAGGTGCGGGCGTTCTTCACCACCGTCACCGGGAACCTGCTGGCCGCCGAGGACCACGCTGGCGTCCGGCATCACGTGGTCCTGTCGATCGTCGGGCTGGACCGGCTCCCGGACGCCCGTCACCACGCCGGCAAGCGGGAGCAAGAGCGGGTGGCGCTGTCCGGCAAGGTCCCGGTGACCGTGGTGCGGGCGACCCAGTTCTTCGAGTATGCCGGCCAGATGGTGGAGTGGGGGCGCAAGGGCGAGTCGGCCGCGCTGCCGCCGCTGCTGGTCCAGCCGGTCGGGGTCGGCGACGTCGCCGAGGTCCTGGTCGAGGTGGCGCTGGGCGAGCCCGTCAACGGGATCCTCGAGCTGGCCGGCCCGGAGACACAGGACCTGGTCGACATGGCCCGCCGGACGCTGGCCGCCAGAGGCGAGTCGCTGCGGCTGATCCCGACCTGGCGCGCCAGGTACGGGGTCGAGGTCGCCGGCGAGGTGCTGCTCCCGGGAGCGGACGCGCGAATCGCGCCGACGACCTTCGACGACTGGCTCGCCGGCCAGCGGTAATTCGGTTGTCCGGCCGGTTCGCGCCACCTACGATCGCGATCCATGACTGACATTGCCGACGGTGCGGCTCGCGACGCCGGGACGGAGCCCGAACGAAAGTTCGGCTGGTGGGACATGTGGGCCAGCCCGGAGAACGATCCACGGGAGTCCGGCGGCCCCTATTCCGGCGAGCGTGAGACGCTGGTCCGCTACCTGCGCGACCGGCGCCTGACGCTGGAGATGAAGTGCGCCGGCCTGGACGCGGAGGCCATGGCGCGTCGCTCGGTGCCGCCGTCGGACCTCTCGCTCCTCGGTCTGGTTCGGCACATGGCCGACGTGGAGCAGCGCTGGTTCCGGCAGGTGATGGCCGGCGAAGAGGTCTCCCGGCACTACACCTCGGCGAACGTGGCGTTCGAAGAGGCGAGGGCGCATCCCGCCCTGGTCGCGGACGCGTGGGCGACCTGGCGTGCCGAGGTGGCCTTCGCCGAGCGGTTCGTCGCCGACGCGCCGGACCTCGATCTCATGGGTCATTACGATGAGGGCAGACCGATCACGCTGCGCGAGGTACTGATCCATATGATCGAGGAGTACGCGCGGCACAACGGCCACGCCGACCTCATCCGCGAGCGGATCGACGGCCGCGTCGGCCAGTAGGGACGACCTCGTTGGACGGCACCGTCCAGACCGCGGGCGACACGACGATCGCTCGGGCGTGCCGGCGGCTGACCGGGCAACCCGGGGCACGCCTGGATCGAACCTGTCCGCGCCTGGGATGCGGTCAATGCCGAGGCGGTGGGGGCGGCGGTCCTGAGCCCGGGGGCAGCGGCGGGCCCGACTCCGGGGGCGGCGGCGCTGGGGGAATGGACTCCACGCCGGGAGCCTGGTCCGGCCACAGGAGCAGGACCGGGCACGGGGCGTGGTCGACGACGAAGCGGGTGGCCGGCCCGAGGCTGGCGGGGCCGAGCCGGGAGCGGTCGCCGTCGCGGGCGGCGACCAGCAGGTCGGCGTCGGCGGCCGCCTCGACCACCACCCGCTCGACCCTGCCGGCGCGCGCGTCTCGCCGGGCCTCGCGCCCCAGTCGGGCGGCCGCGGCGTCCAGCAGCTCGGCGGCGGCCTGACCGGAGAGGGCACTGATCCGCCGGGCAGGGTCCCGGCCGGGCCGGCCGCGGCCGAGCAGCCCGGCCAGCGCGCCGGCGGCGGCCTCGGCGACCTCCTCGGGTGCGACGTGGAGGAGGGTGATCTCGGCGTCCGCCGGCAGGAGTGGCCGCGCGGCGTCCACGCAGCCCTGCCAGGTGCCCTCGACCAGCCAGATGAGCACGCGCATGGTGCTGGTCATGGTAGTGCTCGCAGCGCGAGCCACAGCGCCACCGTGGCGGCCAGCAGCGTGGCCGGCACGACCAGCGCGCCGAGCCGCAGGAACTCGCCGACGGCCGGCTCGGCGTCGCGCTGGCGGAGGATCCGCCGCCACAGCAGGGTGGCGAGCGAGCCGACGTAGGTCAGGTTCGGCCCGAGGTTGACGCCGAGCAGCGCGGCGAGCACCACACCGGGTCCGGCGGCGGCCGCCGCGGGCAGCAGGAGCAGAATCGCCGGAAGGTTGTTGGCCAGGTTGGCCAGCGCCGCCGCCAGCACCGCCACCGCCAGCAGCGACCACAGCGCCGTGCCGCCGGGGACGAGCTGGTCGACCAGATGGCCCAGCCCGGCGTCGGAGACGCCCCGCACCACCACGCCGAGCGCCGCCACGAACGCCAGGAAGGGCAGCGCCACCGCCCGGCCGAGGTCGCCCAGCCGGGCGCGCCCGCCGCGCAGCGCGGGCACCGCCAGGACCAGCGCGCCGGCGGCGGCGATCACCGCCGGATCCACGTGCACCAGTGAGGCCAGCCCGAACCCGGCCAGGGTCAGCGCGAGCACGACCACCGCCATCCGCGGCGCGCCGCCCTGCACGCGCCCGGCGACCACCTCGCCGCGGCCGACCAGGTCGCTCGAGAAGAAGCGTCGCAGCACCAGCCACTCGACCCCGATCGCGGCCACCCATGGCAGCGCCATGATCGAGGCGAAGCGGGCGAACGACAGGCCGCTTGCGCGGAAGGCCAGCAGGTTGGTCAAGTTGGAGACGGGCAGCAGCAGCGACGCCGAGTTGGCCAGGTGCGTGCACGCGTAGACGTGCGGCTTTGGCCGCAGCCGCAGCCGCAGCGCGGTCTGGAAGACCACCGGGGTCAGCAGGACCACGGTCGCGTCCAGGCTGAGCGTCGCGGTCACCGACGCCCCGACCAGGAACACCATGCCCAGGAGCGCCACCGGCCGGCCGCGCGAGGCGGCGGCCATGCGCTGGCCGGCGGCGTCGAACAGGCCCTCGCGCTCGCAGAGCTCGGCCAGCACCAGCACCGCCGCCAGGAAGCCGATCGTCGGTCCCAACGTGCGCAGCTCGTCCAGGGCTGCGTGCGGCGGCAGGATCCCCAGGGCCACGGTGAGCAGCGCGGCCGGGACCGCGGCCACCGCCTCCGGCAAGCCGCGGGGGCGGACCACCGCGAACGCCAGGGTGGCGGCCAGCAGCAACAGCGCGACGGTCTCCGCGAGCGCCCTCGGCACGCCGGCAGCCTACCGCACGCAGCTCCCGGGCATCGACGCCGGGGGCCAGGTCAAGCGGGTGGCGGCGGCCCGACGTCAGCCGGTCGAGCCCGGGTGCGCGGTGAAGAGGCGCTCGATCGCCGCGGCGACCTCGCCGGCGCTGTCGTGCGCCAGGTGGTGGCTCCCGTCGAGCATGACCACCTCGGCGTCGGGGATGAGCTCCTTGTACTCCAGCTTCTGCGCCTGGCGGGCCGGGTTGGACCGGGACGAGACGAACAGGAGCGCCGGCGCGGTGATCTTGGCCATCAGCGGGCGCACGGTGTCGCCCCCGAGCCGCACCCGCTGCAATTCGCCGACCACGCGATGCGGCATCTTCCCGAACAGCGACCCGTCCGCGGCCTGGTAGAACTCGTCGAGCAGCGCGGTACGCCGCTCGGGTCCCCAGTACGCGTCGGGCTGCGCCTTCCGGGCGGACTCGACGGCGTCCTCGGGTGAGGCGAACGGCCCCAGGCCGGCGCGAACCCTGCCGTAGAACTCGTCGGCCTCGGTCGTTGACGCGAAGGTCAGGCGTGCGGGGTCGACCAGGATGAGGCGGGCGACCCGGTCCGGCCAGGTGCCCGCGATGTAGGCGGCCAGCCAGCCGCCGCGCGAGTGGCCGATCAGCGTCGCGGGGCGCGCGCCGAGGGCGTCCTGCACGGCGAGGACGTCGCTGCCGAAGTCTTCGGGCCCATAGCCTCGTTCGGGCTTGTCGCTCTGACCGCCGCCGCGCTGGTCGATCGACACGAAGCGATGGGCGTCACCCAGCGAGGCGACCAGCCGAGGCGCCAGCAGGTTGCAGAACATCCCGGTCCCGCCGGCGCCGTGCAGCATGATGACCGGCGCTCCCCCGTCGGCCCCGCCCCAGTCGAGCGCGTGAATTCGCACGCCGTCGGAATCGACCCAAAATTCTCTGGGCTGGCCTTTCCGCTCACCCACCAGTGGTCTCCTTACAATCGCTCGCGCGAGTCATGAGCTTCAGGAATGCGAAGGTATACCACCGCGCGCACGGCCGCATACGCGAGCAGTGGGGTCGCCACCGCCGACCCGTCCAGCGCCCCCGGGCAACCCGGGCGGCGGGGACCAGGGACCTAGCGCTGCTCGCGAGCGGGACGCGGCACCGGATCGGGCAGGACCCGGTGCACGGCGACGACCTGTTCGAGTCCCTCGGTGATCGTGCGCGTCTGGTCGCCGGTAAGGTGGCGGGCGAAGTGCCGCTGGATCCGTACGAGGTAGGCGGGGGCGGCGTGGCGAAGGGCCCCGCGGCCGGCCGGGGTGATGACCGCGAAGCAGGCCCGCCCGTCCTCGGGGTCCGGCTGGCGACTCACCAGACCGGCGTCGGCGAGGCGGTCGACCAGGCGGCTGACCCGCGTTCGGGTCAACACCACGCGGCTGGCTAGCTGCTGGATGCGCAACCGGCGGTCGGGGGAGGCGTTGAGCTCGAGCACGTCCACGACCCGTGGGCGGCGACCGGGCGGTGTTCAGCGCCTCCGGCACGGTCAACCGCGAGGACTGGGGTCTGACCTGGAACATGCCGCTCGAGACCGGCGGGGTGCTGGTCTCCAAGGAGGTCCGCCTCGAGATCGAGGTGGAGACGGTCCGGCGGGTCCCGTGAGCGACCCTTACCAGGCGGCCTCGGCCGCGCGGACCTCGGGGTGCGCTGTCAGGCGAGGAACTCCGCCA
>JBEDUQ010000178.1:0-3528 GCA_040414855.1 Actinomycetota bacterium | reverse complement strand
CGGCGGATCACCCGGGCCAAGCGGAAGATCACCGACGCGGGAATCCCGTACCGGGTGCCCGCCGACGACGAACTGGCCGCGCGGCTGACCGAGGTCCTGACCGTGATCTACCTGCTGTTCAACGAGGGCTACCTGGCCACCGCCGGCTCGGCCGCCCGTCGCGACCTCGCCGAGGAGGCCGAATGGCTGGCTACCCTGCTTCACCAGCTGATGCCGGCCGAGCCGGAGGTAGCCGGGCTGCTCGCGCTGATCCGGCTGCACCGCGCCCGCGCGGCCGCCCGCTTCGGGCCCGAGGGCGGGCTGGTCCTGCTCGAGGACCAGGACAGGTCGCAGTGGGACCGCGCGGCGATCGCGGACGCGGCGGCGCTGCTCGTTCGCGCCGCACGGCGGCAGCGTCCCGGCCCGTACCAGCTTCAGGCGGCGATCGTGGCCTGTCACGCGGAGGCCGAGCGCTGGGAGGATACCGACTGGGAGCAGATCGTACTGCTGTACGACATGCTGCTGCACCTGGCGCCCTCTCCGGTCACCCGCTTGCACCGGGCCATCGCGCTGCGCTACACCACCGGACCGCGGGCCGCGATGGCCGAGCTTGATGACCTCGCCGGCACCCTCGACGACTACTACCTGTACCACGCGGGCCGCGCCGAGCTGCTGCGCGAGCTGGGTCATCCCGGCCAGGCCAGCGCCGCGGACCGCCGCGCGCTCGAACTGACCGCCAACCCGGCCGAGCGGGCCGTCCTGCACGAGCGCCTCACTTAGCATCGCATCCCGGTAGCGCGTGTGCCGTCGGTCACGGCGGGGACCGGCGGCGGCACGCCGCCGGACAGTGTGCAATAAGCTCGGCAGCGTGACAGTTTCCCTTTCCACCAGCGAATCGGCGGCGGACAACGCCGAGGCCGATGTCCTTGTCATCGGGGTGATCCAGGCCCCGGAGGGCCCAAGCGCCGCACCCGGCGCGGATGGAGTCGACAAAGCGCTCGGCGGCACACTGGCCGGGACGCTGACCGCGCTCGGCGCGACCGGCGAACTCGAAGAACTCACCAAGATCCCCGGCGGCGGCAGGCTGCCGGCGACGCTGATCCTGGCCGTCGGGCTCGGCGCAGCCCCATCGGAGGGCGCACCGTTCGACGGCGACCGATTGCGTCGCGCCGCCGGAACGGCGCTGCGCGACCTCGGGGCGAAGAAACCGTCCGTTCGGGATAAAAACGGGGTCAAGTCGATCGCGGTCGCGCTTCCCGCGCAGACCGCGGACGAGGCCGAGGCTGTCACGACCGGGGCGCTGCTCGGCAGCTACAGCTTCCGCAGGTACCGGTCCGCGCCCGCGGCCGACCTTGAGGTCACGCTGCTCACCGGCGCGGGCAACGCGGAAGCGGTCAAGCGCGGCGAGGTCATCGCGAACGCGGTCAACCTGGTCAGGGACCTGGTCAACACCGCGCCGCTCGACCTGCCGCCAGCGGTGCTCGCCGACGAGGCCGTGCGCGTCGCCGCCGCCAAGGGCGTCGAGGCCGACGTGCTCGACGAGGCCGAACTCGCCGACCGCGGCTACGGCGGCATCTCCGCCGTCGGCCGGGGGTCCGCGCGGCCGCCGCGGCTGGTCCGGCTGTCCTACACCCACCCGCAGGCCACCAAGACCGTCGTGTTCGTCGGCAAGGGCATCACGTTCGACTCCGGCGGCCTGTCGCTCAAGCCGTCGAAGTCCATGGAGACCATGAAGTCCGACATGAGCGGCGCGGCGGCCACCCTCGCCGCGACCGCCGCGGTCTCCGAACTCGGCCTGCCGGTCAACGTGGTCGGGTACATGTGCCTCGCGGAGAACATGCCGGGCGGGTCCGCGCAGCGGCCGTCGGACATCATCACCATCTACGGCGGCAAGACCGTGGAGGTGCTGAACACCGACGCCGAGGGCCGCCTGGTCATGGCCGACGCGCTGGCCAGGTCCGGCGAGGACGACCCCGACCTGGTCGTCGACATCGCCACGCTCACCGGCGCCGCCTCGATCGCGCTCGGCCGCCGCACCGCCGGTGTGATGGGCAGCTCCGAGGAGCTCGCCGCCGAGGTCGCCGAGGTGATGCGGGAGGCGGGCGAGCCCGCCTGGGCGATGCCGCTGCCCGAGGAGCTGCGCAAGGGCCTCGACTCCACCGTCGCCGACCTGGCGAACGTCTCCGCAGACCGCTACGGCGGCATGCTCGTGGCCGGGCATTTCCTGCGCGAGTTCGTGCCGGAGGGGGTGGCGTGGGCGCACCTGGACATCGCCGGGCCGGCGTTCAATGAGTCCTCGCCGTACGGCTACACCCCCAAGGGCGGCACCGGAGCGGCGGTGCGAGCGCTCGTGGCGATCGCCGCGCAGACGGCGGCGGGCCGACTCCCGGGCGCGTGAGCGAAGCCGGATGACATGATTAGACAGGGCGGAAGCGAAGAGGGAGAGATTGTGGCAGAGGGCGGCCATTACGACATCGTCGTGCTCGGCGGCGGCAGCGGCGGGTACGCGTGTGCGTTGCGCGCGGCCGAGCTCGGCAAGCGCGTGGCCCTGATCGAAAAGGACAAGGTCGGCGGGACCTGCCTGCACCGAGGGTGCATCCCCACCAAGGCGCTGCTGCACGCCGGCGAGGTCGCCGACTCCTCGCGGGACAGCGAGCGGTTCGGCATCAAGACGTCGTTCGAGGGCGTGGACATGCCTGCCGTGCTGTCCTATCAGCAGTCGGTGGTGGACCGGCTGTGGAAGGGCTTGCAGTCGACCATCGGCAGCCGCAAGATCGACACGATCATCGGCGACGGGCGGCTGATCTCGACCACGTCAGTCGCGGTCGGGGACGCGATATACACCGGCGACCACATCGTGCTCGCCACCGGCTCGGTGCCCAAGTCGCTGCCTGGCCTGACAATCGACGGCGACCGGATCATCTCCTCCGACGACGCGCTGAAGCTCGACCGCGTGCCCAAGTCGGCGATCATTCTCGGCGGGGGCGTGATCGGGGTGGAGTTCGCCTCGATCTGGCGGTCGTTCGGCACGGACGTGACGATCGTCGAGATGCTCCCGCAGCTTGTGCCCCTCGAGGACGAAGCGAGCGCGAAGGTTCTGCAGCGGGCGTTCCGCCGCCGCAAGATCGGGTTCGAGCTCGGCGTGGCGTTCGAGGGGGTGTCCTACACCGAGGACGGCGTTGCCGTGACGCTGGCGAACGGCAAGTCGGCGACGGCCGAGATCCTGCTGGTGGCCGTCGGCCGCGGGCCGGTCTCCGCCAACCTCGGGTACGAGGACAACGGCGTGTCGCTGACTCGCGGCTACGTCGACGTCGACCCGCTGTGCCAGACCGCGGTCCCGACGATCTCCGCGGTCGGCGACCTGATCGCCACCCCGCAGCTCGCGCACGTCGGGTTCGCCGAGGGCATCCTGGTCGCCGAGCGGCTCGGCGGCCTGGACGTGCGGCCGATCGACTACGACGGCGTGCCCCGGATCACCTACAGCGACCCGGAGGTCGCCTCGGTCGGCATCACGTCGGCGCAGGCGGCCGAGCGCGGCATCGCGGTGAC
>JBEDUQ010000177.1:0-23968 GCA_040414855.1 Actinomycetota bacterium | reverse complement strand
CCGACGTGCTGATCCCGTTCTTCGTCAGCCGCCAGATCCTCTGCGGCGCCGGCAAGGTGCTGGCCACGCCGCGCGGCGCGGTCTACTGCATCGCCCAGCGCGCCGAGCACATCTGGGAGGGCGTCTCTTCGGCGACCACACGGTCGCGGCCGATCATCAACACCCGCGACGAGCCGCACGCCGACGCCGAGCGCTACCGCCGCCTGCACGTCATCGTCGGCGACTCGAACATGTCGGAGTGGTCGGCGTTCCTCAAGGTCGGCGCCACCGACCTGGTGCTGGCGATGGTCGAGGAGGCCACCGTCCTGCGCGACCTGACCCTCGACAACCCGATCCGCGCGATCCGCGAGATCTCGCACGACATGACCTGCCGCCGCAAGGTCCGCCTGGCCAACAACCGCGAGGCCAGCGCGCTCGAGATCCAGCGCGAGTACTTCGAGAAGGCGGCCCGCTTCGTCGAGCGCCGCGACGCCGGCGACACCGCCAAGAAGGTCATCGACATGTGGGGCAAGGTGCTCGACGCCCTCGAGCAGCAGGACCTCGACGCGATCGGCCGCAAGGTCGACTGGGTCACCAAGTACCTGCTGATCGAGCGGGCGCGGTCGCGCCACAACCTGCCGCTGTCGCACCCCAAGATCGCCCTGATCGACCTGACCTACCACGACGTCAACCGCAAGCGCGGGCTGTACTACCTGCTCGAGCACAGCGGGGCCGTGGAGCGGGTCTGCGACGACCGCGCCATCGACCGCGCCACCCAGGAGCCGCCCCAGACCACCAGGGCGCGCCTGCGCGGCGAGTTCATCCGGCAGGCCAAGGAGCGCCGCCGCGACTACACGGTCGACTGGGTGCACCTGAAGCTCAACGACCAGGCGCAGCGCACGGTCCTCTGCAAGGACCCCTTCCGCGCCTACGACGACCGGGTCGACAAGCTGATCGCGTCGATGTGATCGCGCGGCTCGGCCGCGACCTCCTGGTTCGCCGCGCGCCGTCGCGCCCTCCAGCCCCACAGCAGCACCGCCACCGTGCCGCCGTAGCGGCCCACGAACGCCGCCAGCGTGTCGCGCAGGTCGTTGAAGGCGTTGACGCTCAGCGGACCGACCGCGGGCGCACCGGCGGCGGCCAGCGGCACCAGGGTGATCGAGAGCGCGACCGTGACCAGGCTGGTCAGGCTCCACGGCACCACCGCGACGATGCCGAGCAGCGGCACCATGTGCCAGTAGAAGACCCACGGAGTCAGCATCAGGTAGGCGAGGAAGAAGGTGGCGAGCGACGGCCAGGGGTCGACCCCGGCGCGGAGCCGCCTTGCCACCAGCACGAACGCGACCACGATCGCGGCCAGCGCCAGCAGCCGCCCGAACCGGTCCCCGACGGTCGCCGCGGTGGTGGGCGCGACCCCGCCGAGCGGCAGCGTCGCGGCCAGCAGCCGGCGCACGACGTTGCCGGGGCTGCCGCTGGAATAGTGGTTGCTGACGTCGACCGCGCTGGTGAACAGGCCGGTCCCCGCGCTGGCGTAGGGCAGGTAGGCGAGCGCGGTGAGCCCGGCGCCGAGCGCGCCGAGCCGCGCGACCGTCCATGCCCACGCCGCCGGGCGCTTGCCCGCCGCCAGCCACAGGGCGTAGAGCACGGCGAGCGGGCCGAGGTAGACCTTGAACAGGAACAGCACCACCAGCAGCGCGAACGCGAGCAGGCGTCGGCCCCGGTAGTGGGCGGCCAGGGCGGTGGCCAGCACCAGCAGCAGCAGCGAGTCGACGTGGGCCGACATCTGGATCGCCTGGAGCACCATCGGGTTCCAGGCGATCAGCAGGATCGGCCAGCCGCGCGCCGCCTCGCCGGCGCCCCGCCGCCGAAGGATGCGGACCAGCAGCGCCACCGCGCCGAGCTCGGCGGCGGTGAGCAGCAGCTTCATCATGATCACCCAGGCCACCATGCTGCCGCCCGACAGCATCGCGACCCCCCGGAGCAGCAGCAGGAACGGCGGCCCGTAGACCGGCCCGGTCGTCCGCCACGACCAGAACGGGTGCCAGGGGTCGAGCGGGTGCTGGTCCGGGAACGACAGGTAGGGGTTGACGTGGTAGAAGCTCTGCACCTTGCCGTAGAACGAGTAGGCGTAGACGTCCTTGGAGGCCACCGGGGGCACCAGCAGCGCCAGCAGGGTCAGCAGGATGGCGCCGCCCACCAGGATCGGCAGGCTGACGCGGCGGCCTCGGCGCCACTGCCACACCGCCGCGGCGAACGAGCCCATCGACAGCACCCAGAACGCCGGGACCACGCCCTGCGGCTTCAGCTCCACGTCCCAGTCGTGGTTGGTCGGCACCGCGTTGAGCCAGAGGAACTTGGACGCCAGCGGGATCACCAGGAACAGGCCGATGCCGAGCGCGATCCCGGCCAGGCACATGAGCATGACCGTCTGGTCGCCGCGGCGCTCCAGCCAGGCGCGCGGCCGCGCGGTGGCGGTCGCCACGGCGGCGATCACGTCCCGGCCCCGTCGCCGGCGACGCCGAGGTCGTCGACCTGGGGTTCGGCGGCGCCGGGCTCGGCGGCGAGCCGGCCGGCGACGCTGCCGGCCGCGGCGGCCGCCGCGAAGAACACCGGGTCGTCGTCGGGGCCCCTGCCCATGGTCCGCACCCGCAGGCCCCAGCTCGCCAGCAGCTTGGCGGCGTCGGGGGCGTCGACCTCGACCAGGTCATGGCGGGCGCGCACGCCTGCGGCGTCGAGCTGCCCGGTGACCGTGGCCGCCAGCGTCGGGTCCTCGAGCACCGGCACGGCCACGCTGGCGCGGGCCAGGGCCAGGCGCCCGAGCGCGGTGAGGCTGTGGTGGCTGACGCCGAGGTGGCGCTCGCGCGGGTCCGCGGTGGACATGCGCAGGCACGCGACCGGCCGCCCGTTCAGCGCCGCGGTGGCGTTGACCGCCTCGGCGACCTGGGTCCCCGAGTAGCCGAGGGCGGTGCCGGTGCCCATCCCTCCAGGGCCCTGGGCGACCACCACCAGCTCGGCGCCGAGCACCTCGCGGGCCGCGACCAGCCCCGAGTAGAGCGTGATCGCCTCCAGGTCGCCGCCGAACGCCTGCCCGACCGTGACCGCGGCCGCGACCAGGCCGCAGGCGCGGATCTCGGTCGCCAGGCGCGAGAACGCCAGCGGCAGCGCGGCGCCGTCGGTCATCACGTAGACGATTCTCAGGCCCGGCCGCTCGGCCCGCGCGGCGGCGGCGATCACCGGCACCATCGAGTGCAGCTCCGCGCACACCACCGGCAGCCCGTCCAGGTCGGTGACCGACTCGACCGCGGCGCGGTGCGGGCTCGCCTCCTCCTCGACCGCGAGCACCCGCACCTGGGCCGGGGTGTAGCGGGCCTTCATCACGTGCCCGGGGCCGTCGTCGTCGCGGGCGCCGTCGAGCCGCGCCATCACCAGGTGATAGCCGCCGGTGCCCAGGTCGAGCGCGACCGCGGTGGTATTCAGCACCACCCGGTCGCCGACCTTGAGCGCGCCGACGAGGTCGTCGTAGCCGATCGCCCGCTCCTGCCGGCCCTCTGGCTCGACGATCACCGAGATCTCGGTCGCGCCGGGCCGACGGCGAAGAATCGCCGTCACCCGGCCGTTGCGGATGCGGATCAAGCTGGCGAGTGCCTCCGGTTGGCTCCGTTGCCGCGTGGCTCGGATGGGTCCGCCTTGGCCGCCTGCCTGAGCACGTAGGCGCACTCGAGGTCGCCGGCCTGCATGTGGGCGACCCGCTCGACCTCGATGCCCGGCCCGGCGAGCTGCTGGAACAGCGCCAGCTCATGGCGGCAGGCGCTCGGGTTCTCCCCGGCCACCTTGGCGATCGCGCAATTGTGCTCGCGGACCAGGTAGCGCTCCTCGCGGTCGTCGCCGTCCGGCTGGCACTCGGCCATGTAGCCGTTCTCGTCCTGGATCGCCGCCAGCTCGCCGGCCAGGCCGTAGAGGTCGCGCCCGGCGGTGCGGCCGGCGTAGCGCTCGGCCAGGATGCGCTGCCGGTGGGCGAACATCCGCTCGACCCCGTCCTCGCCGAGCTGCGCCCGCACCGCGTCGAGCAGCTGCGAGGCGAGCTGGTCGTAGTTGCGGGGGAAGAGGTCGTTGCCGGCCTCGGTCAGCTCGTAGAGGTGCGCCGGCCGGCCGCGGCCGAGCGCGCGCGTGGTCTGGGTGACCAGGCCCTCGCTCTGGAGCGTCTCGAGATGCCGGCGGACCGCGACCCCGGAGAGGTCGAGCGCCTCGCGGAGCTGCGCGACCGTCCGCGGGCCGTTGCGCTTGATCAGCTCGAGCACCGCGCGCTTGGTCGACGAGGGGCTGGGAGCTGGCTCTGTCACGCTGGCTCCGTGGCTGTGAGGCTGCACTGTCGGACGATTGCCATCACCGGGCCGAGCAGCCCGAACCGGCAGGTCGGACCCGGTTGCTGTCAGGCTACAGCCTTCGAGGTCACCGGCGCATGGCCGGGCCGCCGAACGGCGGCGAGGACCTGCCAGCGACTGACGTCGTGCCCCGAATCAGGTCGCGGACGGCCATGGCAGCGGAAGCGGGGACTCGGCGACCACCCGCGGGAAGCCCGGCATGGCCACCTCCGGAGCCAGGAAGCGCGCGATCTCGCCGACCAGCGACGGCTCGGCGCGCAGCAGCAGGTGGGTCGCGCCGGCGGCCGCCCAGGCGATCACCGTGGCGCGGTCGGCCTCCAGGTCCCCGTCGAGGCGGGCGAGCGCCGGCTGCACGCTCGCCCGCGGGCTGGCCAGCTCGGGCCGCTCCACCAGCGCGGGCAGGCCGGCCAGGGCGGAAAGCTCGCGGGCCCGCTGGCCGCAGACCCACAAGGGCACCTCGACCTGCGCCGGCTCGGGCGTGACCGTGACCGACGCCGGCGCCGCGTGCCCGTCGATCCCGGCGGGCACCGCCCAGCGCCGGCCGCGGTGCCGCAGCGGCCTGGCGGACAGGGCGTCGCGGAGCAGCCCGAGGTCCTCGGCCGCGGGCTCGAGGTCGAGGTCGGCGGTGGAGGCCAGCACCACCACGCGGCCGCCGGAGAGGTTGTCGAGCACCGCCAGCTCCTCGGCCAGGGTGACCGGGTGCTCGCTGCCGAGCGGTACCTTCACCACGATTCGCACCGCCCGGGTGGCCGCCGCGACCTCGCCGGCCGACAGCATCTCGGTGCCGGGACGGTCCGGCTCGACCAGCACTCCGAACAGTCCGGCAGCCTCGGCGAGCCGCGCCGCGGCCGCCTCGCCCCGCCAGGGCAGCGTCAGGCCGAGGCGCATGCGGCCTCCCCTCGCCCATCGCCCTCGGCCTCGGCGGGCCGTTCCGTGGCTCTGGACAAGGCCGGCACCACCTCGGCGGCGAGGCGCTGGAGCTGCTGGTGCAGGGCCGCCTGGGGGCAGCCGTCGAGCACCACCCGGAAGACGACCTCGTCGACGCCGGCGGCGGCGACCTCGCGGAGCCCCGCGACCACCTCGGGGGCGGTGCCGATGATCACGGTCTCCAGCGCCTGCGCCATCGCCTGCTCGCGCTGGCTCGCGAAGTCCATGCGCCGGTGCGCCTCGCCCTCGGCGACCGACCAGCCGAGCCCGGCGTAGACGACGTAGCTCGACCGGAACCAGTCGATCGCCGCCTCCCGCTCGGCAGCGTCGCTGGTCACCCAGACGTTGCGCAACGCGGCGACCCGGGGCCTGCTCCCGCCCGGGCGCCCGGCCCGCTCCCAGCCGAGCCGGTGCTCGCGGGCCAGGACCTCGACCATCGGCAGGGGGTTGGCGCCCGACAGCAGGATCCCGGCCCCGCGAGCGCCCGCGCGGCGCACGCCCGCGGGTGTCGCCGAGCCGATCCACAGCGGCGGCCCCGCTGCCGCGACGTCGCGCTCCAGCAGGTCGAGCGCCTCGCGCTGCCTGGCGAGCCGGTCGGCCCTCGCGACGCCCTTGCCGTCGAACTCCACGTCGCGGTAGCCGAGGCCGACGCCGAGCTGGAAGCGCCCTCCCGACCGGCCCGACAGCTCGACCGCCATGTCGCGCAGGCGGTCCGGACGCTGGAGCGGCAGCAGCAGCATCCCGGTCGCCACCTCCAGCCGCTCGGTCACCGCCAGCGCGCCGGCCGCCGCGGGCAGCAGCGCCGGGCAGTAGCCGTCGTAGAAGAAGTGGTGCTCGGACAGCCACATCGACCAGAAGCCCAGGCGCTCGAGCTCGCGGGCGTCCTCCAGCAGCTCGCGGTAGGCGTCGACGTGATGGCGGGGGCTCGTCGCGGTCGACGAGAGGCACCACAGCCCGACTCCGAAGCGCACCATCGACCTCCCGTGCGCGGCCACGGCGGCCGCCTCGGTGAACGAACGATTGTTAGTCTATCCGGGTGTGCGGGTGCCGGGGCAAGCGCCGCGTCCGCGCTCGCGCGGGCGCCGCATCGCTTGGCGCACGGCCGCTTGACTCCCGCGCTGGCGCCTCCCTATGCTCAGGCAAATGAACGCTTGTTCGCCGGAGATCGGGACGGCTGGCGCCTTCGCCGGCGGCCCGGGTGGGGGGCGGTAGATGCCGGCAGCCAGTCCCACCTCCGACAGGGTTCCTGGCTCGGGGATCCGCGAGATCGTCAACCTCGTGGTGGAGCGGGGCGCCGACGTCCTGCGCCTGGAAATCGGCGAGCCCGACTTCACCACCCCGGCCCACATCGTCGAGGCCGGCCACCGGGCCGGGATCGCCGGCGCGCGCTACACCCAGAGCGCCGGCACCCTCCAGCTCCGCGAGGCGATCAGCGCCAAGCTCAAGCTGGTCAACGGGATCGACTGCCCGCCACAGCGGGTGATCGTCTGCCAGGGCGCCGTCCAGGGCTGCTCGGCGGTGCTGGCCGCGCTGCTCAGCCCGGGCGACGAGGTGCTGATCGCCGACCCGGCCTGGCCGAACTACGAGATGCTGGTGCTGCTGCACGGGGCCGTGCCGGTCCGCTACCCGCTCCCGCCCGAGAACGCCTTCCTGCCGTCGGTCGACGAGATCGAGCGCCTGGTCTCGCCGCGCACCAGGGCGCTGGTGGTCAACACCCCGGCCAACCCGACCGGCGCGGTGTTCCCGCCCGACCTGGTCGCCGGCCTGGTCGAGCTGGCCGGACGCCACGACCTGGTGCTGCTGGCCGACGAAGTCTACGACGAGCTGGTCTTCGAGGGCACCGCCGCCAATGCCGCCAGCCTCGACCCCGAGCGGGTGGTCGGGCTCTACAGCTTCTCCAAGACCTACGCGATGACCGGCTGGCGGGTCGGCTACGTGGCCGCGCCCGAGTGGCTGGCGCCCTCGCTGTGGAAGCTCCAGGAGCCGCTGATCTCGTGCGTCTCGGAGGTCAGCCAGGCAGCGGCGGTCGCCGCCCTGGAAGGCCCGCAGGACTGCGTCGCCGAGATGCGCGACGCCTACCGGAGCCGCCGCGACCTGGTGGTCGGGATGCTGACCGACGCTGGCATCGAAGTGGCGCGGCCGCACGGAGCGTTCTATCTGATGCTGCCGTTCGCCGCCGGCGTGGACGGCCGGCTCGCCGCGCTCGACCTGGTCGAGCACGGTGTCTCCGTGGCCCCGGGCTCGGCATTCGGCGAGGCCGCCCGGGGCCACGCCCGCATCTCGCTCGCCTCCGGCGAGCGGGTGCTCGCCGAGGCGGTCGGGCGGATCGTCGACTGGTACCGGCGCACCGATGGTGGCGCCAGCCTCGGGGCCGACGGTGCCGCCTGAGGCGCGGGAGCGCCAGCGGACCGCCGCGCCGGGCCGCAACGCCCCGCCCGGAGCGGCCGCCGGCGATGCCGAGACGCCCGCGGTCCAGCTGCGCCAGCTCCACAAGTCGTTCGGCGCTAACCAGGTGCTGAAGGGCGTCGACCTGGTGGTGCGCGGCGGCCAGCACGTGGTGGTCTTCGGGCCCTCCGGGTCCGGCAAGTCGACCCTGCTCCGTTCGATCAACCTGCTGGAGTGGCCCGACTCCGGATCGGTGATGGTGCTCGGCCGCGAGTACGGCCCCGGCGTGCCCGGCGAGCCGCGCGAGCCCGGCGCCCGGCGCGGCTCCGCGCGCGAGCTGCGGACCCAGGTCGGCATGGTCTTCCAGCAGTTCAACCTGTTCCCGCACCTGTCGGTGCTCGACAACGTCACCATCGCGCTGCGGCGGGTCAAGGGCATGGCGCGCGAGGAGGCGGAGCGCCGCGGCGCCCTGCAGCTCGACCGCGTCGGCCTGCTCGACAAGCTGGGCAGCTTTCCGCCGCTCTTGTCGGGCGGCCAGCAGCAGCGGGTCGCGATCGCCCGCGCGCTGGTGATGGAGCCAAAGGTGATGCTGTTCGACGAGCCGACCTCGGCGCTGGACCCGGAGCTGGTCGGCGAGGTGCTGGCGGTCATGCGGGACCTCGCCGCCACCGGCATGACCATGGTGGTGGTGACCCACGAGATGGGCTTCGCCCGCGAGATCGGCGACCACAACGTGTTCATGGACGCCGGGGTGGTGGTCGAGCAGGGCGGCCGCGGCATCTACACCGACTGCGAGCACGAGCGGACCCGGGCGTTCATCGAGGCGGTGCTGTAGCCGTGGTAGCGGTGGTAGCGGTGGTCGACTTCAGGTGGGACGTGGTCACCGAGCACCAGGACCTGCTGTTCGCCGGGCTCCGCTACACGCTGTTCATCGCCGCGGTGGCGATGGCCTTGTCGCTGGTGCTGGGGCTGGCGATCGCGATCCTGCGGCTGGCGCCGCTGCCGCCGCTGCGCTGGCTCGCGGCCGCCTATATCAACGTCTTCAGGGCGATCCCGCTGTTCGTCTTCATCATCTACGTCTACTACGGCGTCTCGATCGCGATCGGGATCAACTTCTCGCCCGTGACCGCGGGGATCATCGCGCTGACGCTCCAGTACGCCGCCTGGATGGCCGAGATCTTCCGCTCGGGCATCCAGGCGGTCCCCAAGGGACAGCGGGAGGCGGCGCTGTCGCTCGGCATGGGCGGCGCCCGCACCTTCGCCTCGATCGTGCTGCCGCAGGCGCTCCGGGTGGTGGTCCCGCCCACCGGCAACATGTTCGTGGGGATGGTCAAGGACTCGTCCCTGGTCTCGATCATCGGCGTGGCCGAGCTGGTGCGGAACACCCAGCTCCTGGTCTCGCAGACCTTCCGTCCGTTCGAGTTCTACACGGCGGCGGTGCTGTGCTACGTCGCCATCACCCTCGCGCTCTCCTACCTCATGAAGGTGCTGGAGCGGCGGCTGGCATTGAGCGATCCCCTTGCCAGCAGGAAGCGCAGTCGTGGGCTGCTGGCGAGACGACGCCTCCGCCACATCGACAAATTGCGGGCAGCGGTCGACGCCGCCCGTGCCCTGTAGCCCAGGTAGGTCCGGTACGCGTTCGGAAACCCGCGCCAAGGAGCGTGAAGATGGGCGTTCGTCGGAATCGGTGGGTCCGCGTGGTGGTGTCGCTGGCCGTGGTCGCGATCGTGGCGGCTGGCTGCACCTCGAGCAACAAGACCTCGTCCTCGGCCGGCGGCTCGACCGCCGAGTCGCATCTCGACAAGATCCTCAAGTCCAAGAAGCTGCGGGTCGGCATGACCCTGAAGTTCAAGCCGCAGATGTACCGCGACGCCAACAACCAGCCGGCCGGCTACGACGTCGAGCTGATGCGGCAGATGGCCAAGGACCTCGGCGTCCAGCTGGAGATCGACGACCAGGACTTCGAGGGCCTGATCCCCGGCCTGCTGGCCGACAAGTTCGACCTGATCTCGGTCGGGCTGGTGAACACGCCCGAGCGCGCCAAGACGATGTGGTTCTCCAAGCCCTACGTGCCTTACAAGCAGGTCGTGGTGGTCAACGACAAGTCGGGCGTGACCTCGATCGACCAGCTCAACGCCAAGGGCCGCAAGATCACCGCTCTGGTCGGCTCGACCGCGGCCGAGCAGGCCAAGCGGACCTTCCCCAACGCCTCGCTCCAGGAGCTCGAGCAGCAGCCGGCCCTGCTCGAGGTCTCGTCCGGCCGCGCCGACGGGGTCGTGCTCGAGGAGTACCTGGCGGCGCAGTTCGTCAAGGAAAACCCCGGCAAGGTCCACGTGCTGAACCCGAACCAGCCCTTCTCGCTGGAGTACGGCTGCTACGCGCTGCCAAAGGGCGACCTGGTCTGGCAGGAGTGGGTCAACAACTGGGTCGACTACTGGCAGGCCAAGGGGCTGCTCGACGCCCTCTACAAGCAGATCATCGGCTCGGCGAGCGCGTAGCGTTGGCTGAGCCGCCGCGCGGCGCGCTGGTCACCGGCGCCGGCCGCGGCATCGGACGGGCGATCGCCACCGCGCTTGCCGAGCGCGGCGACGCGGTGGTGGTCGCCGACCTCGACGCCGGCACCGCAACCGCGACGGCCGAGGGGCTGTCGGCGCGAGGGCTCGACGCCCGTGCGGTCCGCCTCGACGTCGCCGACGCGGCCGAGGTCGCGCGGGTGGTCGCCGAGGCGGACGCACGGGAGCCACTGGCGACGGTGGTCAACAACGCCGGCGTCGGCCGCTCCTCGCCGCTGCTGGAGACCAGCGCCGGGGAGTTCGACGCGACCATGGCGGTGAACCTGCGCGGGACCTTCCTGGTGCTCCAGGCGGCCGCGCGGGCGATGGTGCCGCGCGGCACGGGCTCGATCGTGAACCTCGCGTCGACCTCGGCGTTCACCGCCTCGACCCAGCCGATGGTCCCCTACGACACCTCCAAGGGAGCGGTGCGCATGCTCACCATCTCGGCCGCCCGCGAGCTGGCGGGCAGCGGCGTCCGGGTCAACGCGGTCGCCCCGGGCACCGTCGACACCGAGCTCACCCGGGCGCTGTCGACCGACCCGGACGCGCTGGAGCGGCTGGCGGCCGCGCGCATCCCGCTCGGCCGCCTGGCGCTGCCGGAGGAGATCGCCCAGGCGGTCGCCTTCCTGTCCAGCCCGGCGGCGTCGTATGTCACCGGCCACGTGCTGGTGGTCGACGGGGGCTGGCTCACGTGACCGTCAGCCTGGTCACCGGGGCGGGCTCCGGCATCGGCGCGGCGGTCGCCGCCGCGCTGGCCGGGCGGGGCGACACGGTGGTCTGCGCCGACCTCGACGGCGAGGCGGCCGAACGGGTCGCCGCGGGACTGGAGGGCGCCAGCGCCCAGCAACTGGACGTGCGTGACGCGGCCGCGACCGACGCGGCCGTCGCCGAGGTGCTGGTGCGCAACGGCCGGCTCGACGTGGCGGTCGCCTGCGCCGGCATCGAGCTGACCGGGCCGGCGCACGAGCTGGACCCGGCGGTGTTCGCCAGGGTGATGGACGTCAACCTGCACGGCAGCTTCCTGACCGCGACCGCGGCGGCGCGGGCGATGATCGACCGCGGCGAGGGCGGGCGGATCGTGCTGATCGGCTCGGTCAACTCGACGATCGCGCTGCCGTCGCAGGCGGCCTACGTGGCCTCCAAGGGCGGGGTGCTGCTGCTCGGCCGGGCATTGGCGGTCGACTGGGCGCCCTACGGCATCACCGTCAACGTGGTCGGCCCGGGGATCACCGACACACCGCTGTCGGCCGCCAGCCTCGGCGACCCGGGGCGGCGCGCCTGGCTGCTCGCCAAGGTCCCGCTCGGCCGTCCGGCCGCGCCGAGCGAGATCGCCTCGGTGGTGGCCTTCCTCAGCTCCGACGGCGCCAGCTACATGACCGGCGCCTACGTCCCGGTCGACGGCGGCTGGCTGGCGGCTGGCTGAGCACCGGCCGGTCGTCGTGGCCGCCGCGCAGCACCACCCAGACGCCGGCCGCGATCAGCAGGGCGATGCCGAGGTCCCCGCGCACCCCCGGGTCCTCGCCCAGCACCAGCGCCGCCAGGATGGTCGCGGACACCGGCTCCAGGTAGCTCACCACGCCGATCTCGGTCGGCGACAGCAGCCGCACGCCGAGCACGAACACGGTCCCGGCCGCGCCGGTCATGACCGCGCCCAGCACCACCAGGATCCCGATCGAGCGGGCGTCGAGCACGCCACCCCGGCCCAGCACCGCGAACGGCGCCAGCACCGCGGTGGCGATGGTGGTCTGCCAGAAGTTCAGGGTCGCCGAGGGCAGGGCCGCGTCGACGCTGCGCGAGACCAGCAGGTTGACCGCGAACAGCAGCGAGGTGGCCAGGGCGGCCGCCATGCCGGCGAGGTCGCGGGCGGCCGGCGCGTGGCCGCCACGCGCGGCCAGCAGCACCATGCCGAGCAGCGAGACGGCCAGCGCGAGCATGGTCGCAAGCCGCGGGCGCTCCTGGCCGAGCCGGTGCGCCGACAGCGCCAGCCACAGCGGCCACGAGAAGCTGAGCACGACCGTCACGCCGATGCCGGTGAGCTGGAACGCCAGGATGAACAGCCACCAGTTCGCGGCCATCAGCACGCCGAGCAGCGCCAGCCGCGGCCAGTGCCCATGGGGCGCGAGCCGCACCTCGCCGGCGCGGACCAGGCCGAGCAGCAGGACCCCGAGGCTCGCGAAGCCGAGGCGCAGGTCGGCGATCACCACCGCGGGGAGGTCGAGCTGGCGGACCAGGAGGCCGACCGAACCCCAGAGCGTGCACGGCAGCGCCACCGCGAGCAGCCCGGTCGATCGCGATCCCGCCGGCCTGGATGGCGCGAGCCGGTCCACGATCCCGCGCTGATTCGCTGGCACGACACCTCGGTGGGAGCTGAGCAGAGACGAACGGTCGCTAGTTTGGTACGCCAGGTGCCGTCCCGCCCGCAAGTCAACTGGGGAGGCGGGTCGGCCAGGGCTTGACGGCCGGGGCCGCGGCGGTGCCCAGGGCTTGACGGCCAGGGCCGCGGCGGTCGACCCTCGCCGCATGGATGCCGCCGGCCGGCGCTCGCCGGCTCGCGAGCCGGCGACCGTCTGGTCGGTCGGCTTCGTCGCCCCGCTCAGCTCCGGGGAGGCGGTGGTCGCCGTGCCGATGCTCGAGGCGGTCATCCGCGGCGCGGCCGCCGGGTCGGGGGTCGCGCGGCGCCTTGGCGCGACCGTCGAGGTACGGCCGCTCGACGACGACCGCGACCCCGCCCGAGCCGCCGAGCTGGTCGGCCGGCTCGCGGCGGACCCGTCGGTGATCGGCGTGGTCGGGCCGAAGAACTCCGGTTGCGCCCGCGCGGCGATCCCGGTCGCCAGGGCCGCCGGGCTGCCGCTGCTGCTGCCGGCCGCCACCGCGGACGACCTCTGCCGGCTCGGCGGCGGCTGGGTGTTCCGTCTCTGCGCCACCGACGGCGCCACCGCGGAAGCCGCCGCCGCGCTCTGCCTGCGGCTCGGGGTCGGGCGGCTGGCGGTGATCGCCGACGCCACCCCCTACGGCGCCGGGCTCGCCGCCGCGGTCGCCGAGGCGGCCCGGGCGGCCGGGATCGAGGTCGGCGAGCGGCTGGACGGCCGCGAGGCGGGCTTCCATGCGATGGGCGAGGTCGAGCAGGCTGAGGGTATCCGTGCCGCCCGCGCCGCCGGGTTCCAGGGCGCGCTGATCGGCGCCGAGGGAGGTCCCGGCGCCGAGCTGCCCGCGCTCGCGGGCCCGGCCGCCGAGGGCGCGTTCGAGCTGTACGCCGGCGCGCCCGCCCCCGGTGCCGCCACCGTCTACGCCGCCGAGGCCGAGGACGCCGCCAGGCTCCTGGTCGAGGCCGCCGCCGCGAGCCTCAGTGGCTCCGCCCCGGGTGGCGGGCAAGTCGACCGGGAGCGGTTACGGGCGGCGCTGGCGGGCTGGGAGCTCGACGGGCGCTCGGGGAGGGTGGCGTTCACGGCGGCGGGGGAGCGCAGGGACGCGGCGGTGTCGCTGTGGCGGGTGCGCTCGGGGACCTCGGCGGCCGAGGGCGCCGAGGGCGAGACCGCTGGCCGCGCGCCTCCTTGCTGAACGAGCGTTCGTTTGTCATACTCCGGCCCATGATGACGGAGCGACGCTGGGAGGATCTCCACCTCGGCCTCAAGGTCCGCTCGCCCGGCGTCACCGTGACCGAGGCCCATCTGGTCAACTGGACGGGCCTCACCGGGGACTGGTCGTCGTTCCACGTCGACGCCGTCGCCGCCGCCGGCTCGGTGTTCGGCGAGCGGGTCGCCCACGGCCCGCTGACGCTGGCGATGGCGCTCGGCCTGGTCACCCAGACGGGCGTGTTCGGCGACGCGATCGTCGCCTGGCTCGGCCTCGACGAGGTGCGCCTGCCCGGGCCGGTGCGGATCGGCGACACCATTCGCGTCGAGGCCGAGGTGATCGAGGCGCGCGAGACCTCCAACCCGGAGCGCGGCCGCAGCGTGCTCGCCTACCTGGTCCGCAACCAGAACGGCACGGTGGTGATGTCGTTCCGCAGCTCGTTCCTGATCCGGCGGCGGACCCCGGCAGGCGATGGCGCGCTCCGCTGAGGAGCTGGCCGGGCTGCTGGCGGGATCGCCGGTCTACGAGCTGCTCGGCCTGCGCATCGTCTCCGCCGCCGACGGCGAGGCCCGTTTCGAGCTGGACTGCGACCGCCGCCACGCCAACGTCGACGGCGCGGTCCACGGCGGCGTGCTCGCGCTGCTCGCCGACACCGCCATGGGCTTCGCGGTCAGGACCCAGCTCGATCCCAGCTGGCACAACAAGACCCTCGACCTGAGCATCGACTACGTGCGCGGCGCCAGGCACGGCGACCTGCTCCGCGCGGTCGCCCGGGTCGAGCAGTCGAGCCGCCGCTTCCGCTGGGCGAGCGCCGAGCTGCTCGCCGGCGCCGGGGTGGTCGCGCGCGCCCGCTCCCTCAACCTGGTGGAGGCACCGCGATGAGCCTGCTGATCAGCGCCAAGGTCCCGACCACGGGGACGCTGCCAGCCTCGCTCGGCATCGGCGAGATGGCCGCCGCGCTGGAGCGCGCCGGCTTCGACGGGCTCTGGGTCAGCGACCACGTGGTGATGCCGGAGCGGATCGACAGCCCCTACCCGTTCGCGCCCGACCGCAAGGCCACCTGGCCCACCGACGTCGCCTGGTACGACGCGATCGTGGCCATGGCGATGATCGCGGGCGCCACCTCGCGCGCGCACGTCGACGTCGCCGTGCTGGTGCTGCCGCTGCGCCATCCGGTCGAGCTGGCCAAGCAGGTCGCCAGCATCGACGTGCTCTCCGGCGGCCGCACCGGGCTCGGCGTCGGGGCCGGTTGGCTGAAAGAGGAGTTCGACGCGCTCAACGTGCCCTTCGAGACCCGTGGTGGCCGCCTGGACGAGTGGATGGCGCTGCTGCGGAGCTGCTGGACCGGCCGCCCGGCGCCATTCGAGGGCCGCCATTACCGGCTGCCAGCCGGAGTGCTCTGCCTGCCCGCACCGGCCAAGCCGCCGCCGATCCTGGTCGGCGGGACAAGCCGGGCCGCGCTGCGGCGCGCCGGCCGGCTCGGCGACGGCTGGGTCGCCCACTTCTCGATCGACGACGTCGACCTCGACGACCTCCGCGCCGGTGTCGCGGAGGTGCGCGCCGCCGCGACCGGGGCCGGCCGCAACCCTGAGGCGATGCGGATCGTGCTGCGACTGGTCGGCACCGCCGAGCGGCTCGACGAGGCGGCCGCCATCCTGAAGGCGCTGGCGGCCGCGGGAGTCGACGAGGTGGTGGTCGACACGCCATGGGCCGACACCCGCGACCCGGGCAGCGCCCACGACCTGCTCCGCGACGCCGCCGGCTGAGATGCTCCGCGTCGGCGACCTGTTGGCCAAAAGCGCCCGCCGCAACCCCTCGGCGGTCGCCCTGGTCGACAGCGGCGGCGCGCACCTCAGCTACCGCCAGCTGTCCTCCCGCGCCTGGGCGCTGGCGCGCGGCCTGCTGCGCGAGGGCCTCGGAAGCGGCGCGACCGTCGGCGTGCTGAGCGGCAACAGTGCCTTCGCCGCCGAGACCTACCTCGGCATCGCCGCCGCCGGTGCGGTCTGCGTGCCCTACAACTGGCGCTGGACCCCGCGGGAACTGGAGTTCGCGCTGCGCGACTCCGGCGCGAGGCTGCTGCTGGTCGAGCGGCCCTTCGCCGAGGCGGCCGAGGCGGCCCTGGCGGGCCTGGACGGCGAGGGCATCCGGCAGGTGGTCCAGGGACCCGCCTACGAGGCGCTGCTGCGGCCGGGCCCGATGCCCGAGGTCGCGGGCGGCCCCGAGGACCCGCACTTGGTGCTCTACACCGGCGGGACCACCGGCTTCCCCAAGGGGGCGCTGCTGTCGCACCGCAACGTGGTCGCCAACGCGCTCAACGAGATCGTCGACACCGGCATGACTCCGTCCGACCGCACCCTGCTGATCACGCCGATGTTCCACTCCGCGTCGCTGCTGTGCTGGTTCCTGCCGCACCTGCTGCTGGGCGCCACCAGCGTGCTGCTGCGCGGCTTCGACGAGGACGAGGTCGCCGCCACCATCGAGCGGGAGCGGGTCACCAACGGGTTCCTGGTCCCGAGCATGGTGCGGCGGCTGCTCTCCTCGGGCGAGCTGGAGCGCCGCGACCTCTCCAGCTACCGCCGTGCCTACGTCGGCGGCGCGGCCTTCCCGATGCCCGACAAGCTCGCGCTCGCCGAGGCCGTGCCCGGCGTGGACCTCTACTACCAGTACGGGCTCACCGAGGCCGGGCCGATCGTGACCCGGCTGGGCCCGGCCGAGGTGATGCGACCAGAGCTGGACGGCTCGATCGGGCGGGAGTTCCTGCTGACCACGGTCACCGTGCGCGACCCGCACGGCGCCGAGGTCGCCGACGGCGAGGTGGGGGAGCTGTGCGTCGGCGGCCCGAACGTGATGCTCGGCTACCTCGGCCGGCCCGACGAGACCGCCGCGGCGCTGCGCGGCGGCGAGCTCCGCAGCGGCGACCTGGCCAGCCGCGACCCCGCGGGCTACCTGTGGTTCCAGGACCGAGCCAAGGACCTGATCAAGACCGGCGGCGAGAACGTGTACTCGGCGGAGGTCGAGCGGGTCCTGCTGCTGCACCCGGCGGTCGCCGAGGCGGCCGTGCTCGGCGTCCCCAGCCGCGACTGGGACGAGGAGGTCCGCGCGGTGGTCTGCCTGCGGCCCGGCGCGGTCGCCGGCGAGGCCGAGCTGCGGCGCTTCTGCCGCCGCCACCTGGCCGGCTACAAGCTCCCCAAGCGGATCGCGTTCCTCGATCGAACCCGCATGCCCTTCAACCAGAGCGGCAAGATCCTCAAGCCCGAGCTCCGCGCGATGGCCCTGTGGCCCGACCGCCCCGACGACCCTCGCGGCTGAGCCTCCCCGCCTCGCCCGAATCTTTCCCGGACGGTCGTTCGTTCGTATACTAGCGGTCGTTCGTTCGCATCCCCGCGAACTTCGCCCCGGAGGTGCCGCCGTGGCCGTGAGGATTGGCGTCGACATCGGTGGGACCTTCACCGACGCGGTGGCGGTCGACGAACGCGGGGAGATCCGCACCGCCAAAGCCCTGTCGACGCCGGGGCGGCTCGCCGACGGGGTCATGGCCGCGATCGAGCGGCTCGGCGTCGAGCTGCGCGATGTCGACACCATCACCCACGGCACCACCGCCGGCCTCAACGCCTTCCTGGAGCGGCGCGGCGCCAAGGTCGCGCTGCTGACCACCGAGGGGTTCCGCGACGTCTACGAGATCGGCAGGGCCAACCGGCCGGTCATGTACGACGTCCGCTATCGCCCGCCGGTGCCGCTGGTGCCGCGGCGGCACGTCTTCGAGGTGCCGGAGCGCCTGGCCTACGACGGCTCGGAGGTCGTCCCGGTCGACGAGGCGGCGGTCGCCCGGGTCATCGCCGGCCTGTCCGGCTTCGACGCGGTGGCGATCTGCCTGCTCCACGCGCACGCCAACCCCGCCCACGAGCGGCTGGTGGCGCGCCTGGCCGCCGCGGCCGACCCGGACCTGACGGTGATCTGCTCCCACGAGGTCGCGCCCGAGTGGCGCGAGTACGAGCGGACCAGCACCACCGTGCTGTGCGCCTACGTGGCGCCGGTGATCGCCAGCTACCTCCAGCAGCTCGAGGGACGGCTGGCCGAGTGCGGGCTGGCCGCGCCGCTGCGGGTGATGCAGTCCAACGGCGGGGTGATGACCGCGGTGACCGCCCGCTCGCGGCCGCTCCAGACGCTGTTCTCCGGCCCCGTCGGCGGCACCGCCGCCGGCGTCGCGGTCGGCGAGGACCTCGGCCTCGACCGGCTGATCTGCATCGACATGGGCGGCACCTCGTTCGACGTCAGCCTGGTGATCGACGGCGTCGCCGACGTCGAGATGCAGACCACCTTCGAAGGCCACCCGGTGCTCAGCCCCACGGTCGCGATCCACACCATCGGCGCCGGCGGCGGCAGCGTCGCCCACGCCGCCGCCGGCGGGCTCCGCGTCGGCCCCCGCTCGGCCGGCGCCGAGCCCGGCCCCGCCTGCTACGGCCTCGGCGGCACCGAGCCGACCGTCACCGACGCCAACCTGCTGCTCGGCAGGCTGCCGTCGGCCGCCCGGCTCGGCGGCAGCCTGGTGCTCGACGTGGAGGCGGCCTCCTCGGCGATCGAGGGCCTGGCCGGCCAGCTCGGCCTGGATGCCACCGGCCTGGCCACCGGCACCGTCGCGGTCGCCGACGCCGCCATGGCCAACGCGATCCGCGAGATCACCGTGTCCCGGGGCATCGACCCGCGTGACTTCGCGCTGCTGGCCTTCGGCGGCGCCGGTCCGCTCCACGCCGCGGCTCTCGCCGACGAGCTGGAGCTGGGCCGGATCGTGGTCCCCGCCGACCCGGGCGTGCTGTCGGCGTGGGGGATGCTCCAGGCGGACGTCCGCCACGACCTGGTCCAGGCCTTCTTCACGCCGCTGGCGGAGCTGCTGCCCGAGACGCTCGACGGGGCGGTCGAGGACCTGGCCGAGCGCGCCCGCCAGCTGCTCAAGGAGGACGGCGTCGCCGACGCCGCGATCGAGCTGGAGCCGGCCGCCGACCTCCGCTACGTCGGCCAGGAGTACACCGTGACGGTGCCGTTCCCGCTCGACCGCCCGGTCGCGGCCACGCTGGCGGCGCTGCCGGAGGACTTCGCCAACGCGCACCTGGAGCGCTACGGCCACAACAACCCCGGCGAGGCGATCGAGTGCGTGAACCTGCGCCTCACCGCGCTCGGCCGCACCTCGGCGCCGCCGCGCCCGGCCGTTCCCGAGCTGCCCGAGCCGGTCCCGGTCGCCACCGAGCGGGTCCGCTTCGGCGACCAGGTCCACGACGTGCCGGTGCTGCGCCGCGGCGACCTGGGGTGCGGCGCGCGCCTGACCGGCCCGTGCGTGCTGCTGGAGGACGCCTGCACCTCGCTGGTCCCGCCAGGCTGGACGGCGACCTGCTCGGACAAGGGCCACCTGCTGCTGGAGAGGGGACGCTGATGGCGGTCGATCCGATCACCGTCGAGGTCATCCGCAACGCCTTCAACTCGACCGCCGAGCAGATGAACCAGAGCCTGGCCCGCTCGGCCTACACGCCGATCATCTACGAGATGAAGGACTGCTCGGTGGGCCTCTTCGGCGCCCAGGGGCAGCTCCTCGGCCAGGCTCCCGGACTGCCGATCTTCCTCGGCAACCTCGAGGCCGCCATCGAGGTCACCACCGAGCATTTCGGCGGCTACGAGGTCTACAAGCCCGGCGACGTCTACGTGGTCAACGACAGCTACCTCACCGGCAGCCACCTCAACGACGTCACCGTCTTCTCGCCGATCTTCCACCGGGGCGACCTGGTCGGCTTCGGGGCCACCAAGGCGCACTGGATGGACATCGGCGCCAAGGACCCGAGCCCACCCTTCGACGCCATCGAGATCTTCCAGGAGGGCTACCGCCTGGGCCCGACCCACCTCTACATCGAGGGCGAGCCCTGCGCCGAGACGATCGACTTCCTCACCCGCAACAGCCGCCTGCCGCGCTCGGTCTGGGGCGACATGCACGCGCAGATCGCCGCCTGCCGCACCGGCGAGCGGCGGCTCGGCGCGCTCTACGACCGCTTCGGCGCCGCCACCGTCGCCGAGGCGGCCGAGGTCGTGTTCGAGCAGTGCGAGCGCCTCGACCGCGAGGCGGTCGCGGCCATCCCCGACGGCGTCTACCGGGCCGAGGGCGTGATGGACTCCGACGGGCCCGGCGGCAGCCCGGTCCCGGTGGTGGTGACCGTCACCGTCGACGGCGAGCGCATGGTGCTCGACCTGACCGGCTCCAGCCCGCAGACCAGGGGCTGCCTCAACTGCGGCTTCGCCCAGACCGTCTCGGGCGCGCGGCTGGCCTTCAAGTTCCTGGTCAACCCGGAGGTGCCGGTGACCGCCGGCACCTTCCGCAACCTCGAGATCGTGGCGCCGCCCGCGTCGATCTTCGACGCCCGCGAGCCGGCCGCGTGCATGCAGTACTACCCGCACCTCGGGCTGATGATCGACCTGTTCATCAGGGCGCTGGCGCCGGCGATCCCGGACGCGGTGGTCGCCGGCCAGCCGGCGGACCCGATGAACATCATGTTCGACGGCAGGGACCCGCGCAGCGGCGCCCGCTTCGTCTCCGGCGAGGCCACCGCGGTCGGCTGGGGCGCCTACCGCGGCGGCGACGGCACCAGCGCGCTGATCAACTACGGCGGCGGCGACCTCAAGAACTTCCCGGTCGAGGTCATGGAGACCCGCTACCCGCTGCGCATCCACCGCTACGCGCTGCGGCCCGACTCCGGCGGCGCGGGCCGCACCCGCGGCGGGCTCGGGGTGGTCCGCGAGTACGAGACCCTCGCCGACGACCTGGCGCTCTCGCTCTGGTTCGAGCGGACGATCGAGCCGGGCAGGGGCATGTTCGGCGGGCGCGACGGCGAGGTCACCCGGGTCGGGGTCGACACCGGCGACGGGCCCCGCCAGATCCTCAAGGGCAACCAGATCAAGGTGCCGCGCGGCACCAGAGTGCTGGTCGAGATCGGCGGCGGTGGCGGCTACGGTCCGCCCGAGGAGCGCGACCCCGACGCGCTGGGCGCCGACCTCGCCGACGGCTACGTGACCTTCTGGCCATCCACGCACGCGACGCAAGCGGCCTCGACGGCCCCACACCATCTCGCTCGATGAGGAGGCAACTGATGGGCAAGCGGATCCTCCTGCTGCTGGCCGTCCTCGGCCTGCTGACCAGCGCCTGTGCCGGGAGCTCCAAGAGCGGCAAGGCGACCGGAGCAGCCAAGGGCGAGATCACCGCCACCTTCTCCAACATCGCCGAGACCCCGACGCTCGACCCGGCGGTGGCGTTCAGCTCCGACGGACTCGAATTCGTCCGCAACGTCTACGAGGGCCTGCTCGAGTACCGGCCGGCGTCGACCGAGCTCCTGCCGGGGCTGGCGACCTCATGGAAGGCCGCGGACGACGGCCGCGGCTACACCTTCACGCTGCGGCAAGGCGTGAAGTTCCAGGACGGCTCGACCATGGACGCGACCGGGGTCAAGGCCGGCCTGGACCGCATCAAGGCCGTCAACCAGGGCCCGGCGACGCTGATGCAGAACGTCGCCTCGGTCGAGGCGCCCAGCGCCGACACGCTGGTCGTCAACCTCAAGGCGCCCGACGCCTTCTTCCTCGGCACGCTGCCCAAGCTGCCGATCGTCTCCAAGCAGGCGATCGACCAGCACAAGACCGCCAAGGACCCGTGGGCCAAGGACTGGTTCGCCAGCAACTCGGCCGGGACTGGCCCCTACCAGCTGGTTTCGTGGACCCGGAACCAGGCCATCAACCTGAAGCGTTTCGACGGCTACTGGCGGCCGTTCGCCGACGGCAGTCCCAACAAGGTGGTCCTGCGGGTCGACCCCGACGTGTCGACCGCGCTCCAGCTCCTCCAGCAGGGCAAGGTCGACATGCTCGGCGCGGTCGGGCCCGACGACGCCGACGCGGCCTCGAAGATGCGCGACGTCAAGGTCGTGAAGCAGCCCGCCTACGAGGTCAAGCAGATCACCCTCAACACCAGCAAGGGCCCGCTGCGCGACCCGCGCGTCCGCGAGGCGATCGCGCTCGCCTTCGACTACCAGGCCTACCTCGACTTCTTCAAGGGCTACGGCACGGTGCCGTCGGGACCGCTGCCGAACACGCTCCAGGGCATCCCCCAGCCCCAGCCGCCCACCCAGAACCTCGACCGCGCCAAGCAGTTGCTGGCGCAGGCCGGCTACGGCAACGGCAAGCTGACGCTCACCTACCTCGGCCTCAAGGGCTTGTCGTACGAGGAGTTCGCCGGCACCAACCTCCAGGCCGCGCTCGCCAAGATCGGCGTGCAGCTCAAGCAGCAGCTCGCGCCGTGGCCGCAGATGGTCGAGATCATGTCCAAGCCGTCGACCGCGCTGGACATGTCGTTCCTGAACCAGTCGATGTTCACCGACGACCCGACCTTCCTGCTGCGGTCGGCGTTCGACTCCGGCTCGCTGCCGACCAAGGGCGGCTACAACTGGTCGTACTACTCCAACCCCAAGGTCGACCAGATGCTGAGCCAGATCCCGACGATCACCGACAAGGCCAGACGCGACCAGATGATCGGCCAGCTCCAGCAGACGATCGTGGCCGACCACCCGTCGCTGTTCGTGATCCAGCCGCAGCTGGCGCAGCCGGTCCGCACCGAATGGGACGTCACCTACGAGACCCTCGACTACAACTACGTGGTCCGCTTCTTCTATGCGCGCAAGCACGGCTGATGACGGTGAGCGCGCGAGGCGGGCGCTGAGGCCGGCGGCGTGAGCGTGCCGACGGTCGAAGCCGGCCAGGTGCCGGGAGTTCCCGGTGGGGTGCCCGGCGGGGTGCCCGCGCCCCGCCGGGAGCGGCGCCGGGCCGCGACCGCGGTGCTCACCCGGCTCGGCTGGCTGCTGGTGGTGCTGTGGGCGGCGATGACGGTCACCTTCGTGCTGTCGCGGATCGTGCCCGCCGACCCGGCGCGGCTGGCGGCCGGGCTCCAGGCCGGGCCGGAGCAGGTGGCCGAGGTCCGCCACGTGCTCGGCCTCGACCGCCCACTCCCCGAGCAGTACGTCCGCTACCTCAGCGGCCTGGCCAGGCTCGACTTCGGTCGCTCGATCCAGAGCCGCCAGCCGGTCGCTGAGGACCTCAAGCTCTACCTGCCGGCGACGCTGGAGCTGGTGGTCAGCGCCTTCGTCGTCTATGTCCTGCTCGGCGTCGCCGCCGGTGTGGCCTGGGCGGTCTGGCCCCGCGGCGTCCATGCCGTCGCGATCAGGCTGCTGTCGATCGTCGGCGTGGCGGTGCCGGTGTTCTGGGTCGGGCTGCTGCTCCAACTGGTGTTCGCCGCCAGGCTGAACTGGCTGCCGGTGGCGGGCAACCTCGAGTACGAGGCCTACGGGGTGCCGCTGCGCTCCGGGATCGGCACGCTCGACGCGCTGATCGCCGGCAACCTGCCGGCCTTCGGGAACGCGCTCGAGCACCTGGTGCTGCCGGTGACCACGCTGGTGATCGGCCAGCTCGCTCTGGCCGCCCGGCTCACCAGGGCGTCGCTCGCGCACCAGCTCGAACAGCCTTACGTGCGCACCGCCCGCGCCCGGGGTGTGGCCGAGTGGCGGGTGATCGGGGTCGACGCGCTCCGCAACGCGCTGAACCCGGTGATCACCATGCTCGGCCTCCAGTTCGGATGGCTGCTCGGCGGGACCATCCTGGTCGAGGTGACCTTCTCGTGGCCGGGCCTGGGGCTCTACGCGTTCAACTCGTTCCGGACCTTCGACTACGACCCGATCATGGCGATCACGCTGATCACCACGGTCGCCTTCGTGGTGGCCAACGAGCTGGTCGGGCTGCTCTACCCGGTGCTCGACCCGAGGATGCGGGAGTCGTGAGCGCGAGCTGGCCGGCGCTGGCCGGCGAGCGGATGCGGGCGGCCGCGCGGGACCGCCGCGCGCTGGCGCGGCGGCTGTGGATCGGTGGCACGGTCGCGCTGCTGCTGGTGCTGGTGGTCGCGCCGGGGCTGCTCGCCCGCGGCGACCCCTACGACCTGCACGTCCGTGAGCGTCTGGAGGCGCCCTCGCTGCGCCACCCGTTCGGCACCGACGAGGCCGGCAGGGACATCCTCGACCGGGTCATCTACGGCGCCAGGGTCTCGCTCGGCACCGCCGCGCTGATCGTCGGCCTCGCGGCCGCGTTCGGCACCGCCTACGG
>JBEDUQ010000176.1:0-6319 GCA_040414855.1 Actinomycetota bacterium | reverse complement strand
GTGGGTTCGAGGACCGCCATGTCGACGTCCTCGACGCGGGTGGCGCCCTGGCGCCGGACCGCGGCCAGGAGCTGCTCGCGGTTGACCAGCTCGCGCTTGAGGTTGCGGGCGATCAGCCGGCCGCGCTCGATCAGCGTCGTCGGCGTCCCCTCGACCACCTTGACCAGCCACGACCGGTCGTAGGTGAGCCGGACCAGCGCGCGGTTGGCGACCACCAGCACGAGCGCGCCGAACAGCCCGCCCCACAGCGAGACGTCGTTGCCGATGATCGCGTTCTGCACCGTGTTGGACAGCAGCAGAAGCACCACGAGGTCGCCGTTGTTGAGCTGGGAGAACTCGCGCTTGCCGGCGATCCTGAGCAGGATGATCAGAAAGAGGTAGACCGCGACCGAGCGGATTGCCTTGTCGAGCAGCGGCTCGCCCGAGACGAGCAGGTCATGCACCATCGATGACTCCTGGTCAGGGCGCTTGTCACATATCGCGCGCAAAATGAGGCTCGAGAACGACCGATGACACGACAAACTCTAAGGCCATGACCGAGGAGCCCAAGTGAGAGCGACCAGGGACTGGGTCGAGCGGGGCACGATCCGAGCCGAGCTGGAGGCGGCCGAGATGCGCACGCTCGCGCCCTGGGCCGCCAAGGCGGCCGACTCCGCCGGGCGCGCCGAGCCCGAGGACGAGGATCCGGTCCGCACCTGCTGGATGCGCGACCTCGACCGGATCACCTTCTCCAGGGCGATGATGCGCGCCCACGGCAAGACCCAGTCCTATATCCCGGCGTTCTCAGGCGAGGGGCCGGCCGCCGGCCGCCACGGCGGGCCCTACATCGGCGACCACTACGTCACCCGCGCTACCCACGTGCAGCAGACCGGCCGGATCGCCGCGACCATCGCCCAGGCGCTGTCGCTCAACGTGCCGCTGGCCACCGCGATCGCGGTCGGCCACGACCTCGGCCACGCCTGCTTCGGCCACGGCGGCGAGGCCGCGCTCCAGGAGCTGGCCCCCGGCGGCTTCGACCACGCGGCCCAGGGCGTGCGGCTGCTCGGCCTGCTCGAGCCGCGCAACCTGACCGCCGAGGTGCTTGACGGCATCGGCCACCACTCCTGGAAGCTCTCGCCGCCATCGACCCTCGAGGGGACCTGCGTGCGGCTGGCCGACCGGATCGCCTACCTCACCGCCGACCTCGCCGACTCGCTGCGCGCCGGCGTGCTCGCCAGCCTCGACGACCTGCCGGACGAGGTGCTCGACGCGCTCGGCGAGACGCCCTCCGACATGATCGGCTCCCTGGTCGAGGACGTGATCCGCCACTCGCGCGGCCATCCACGGGTGATCCAGGGCGAGCGCTGCGCCGAGGCGATGCTGGTCCTGCGTGAGTTCATGTTCGAGCGCGTCTACCTGCGCCCCGAGGCGCAGGACCAGACACAGCGGGCGAAGCGGCTGCTCACCGACCTCTACGCCTACTATCTGGAGCATCCGGACGCGATGCCAATGGGCGCCAGCCTGGCTGGCGACCCGGTCGAGCAGCAGGCGGTCGACGCGATCGCCGGCATGACCGACCGCTATGCCCTCGCCGCCTGGAAGGCGGCCTTCGCCCCGGAGCTCTGACCGCCGCGTCCCGGGCATCTGGCCGGGGCGTCCCGCCGCTCCGCGCGGCCTTGGCCGCGTGCCCTTCATCCCGCACTCCAGCGTGCCCGACTGTCCGCTGCCTGACTGCGTCTGGACGAGGGGAGCGGCGAGGCTGCGCTAGTTGCGATGACTGCTACTCTGAGATTTGGCGAGGCGAGTAAGGGAGCATCGGCCATGGATCTTGAGCCGAGCCGGCGGCGGGCCTCGCTACGGGCATCCGACGCCGACAGAGAGCAAGTCGTCAACACCCTCCGCCAACACCACGGTGATGGGCGTCTCGACGTCGAGGAATTCACCGAACGCATGCAGGCCGCCTTCGAGGCCAAGACCCTCGGAGACCTGGAACCTCTGACCAAGGACCTGCCGCGCCTCCCTCCGCCGCTTCCCGAGGAGCCGCGAGCGGACGCCGCCGCCGAGGCCATGCGGTGGCGTTTCTACCGCCATCTGCTCAGCTACGCGCTGGTCAACGGATGCCTGATCGCCCTCTGGCTGGTGGTCAGCGTCTCCGTCGGCCGGCTGGTCTTCTTCTGGCCGATCTGGACGCTGCTCGGCTGGGGGATCGGGCTCGGGTGCCACGCCGTCCGCACCTTCGGGCCCCACCACGAGCCGCTCGACCACTCGGTCTACGACCACCGTGAAGGGAACCCGTCAGGCCCCGGCGAGCCGTGGGAGCACCGGAACCGCCACGACCCCGGCTACGGGTCCGAGACCTGCCGCCGGCGAGGGGACGGCCGGCGCCCGCACACGCGCTATCGGGTCGACCGGTAAGCCGGGCCCGCCACGCGCGGCACGGCGAACGCGGCTCGGGCGGCCAGCGGCGCGGCCCGTGACGGCCGTCGCGGACGGCGTGGCCCGTGCGGCCCGGGTGGCCCGCACGGGCTGGGGAGGGCGACTGCCATCTCGTCCGGGGCGCCGCGTACAATTCCCGGCAAGCCCCTGACCGGCCCCGCCCTTCCCCGTCATCGCCGCAGGCCATGGTCCAGCGTGGTGATTGGCAGCTGACATCGCGTCGAGTGAGGGTAGCCGTGGCCGGGCGGATTCGTGATGAGTCGATCGCAGAGGTCAGGGCCGCGACCGACATCGTCGCCCTGGTAGGCGAGTACGTGGCGCTGCGGCCCGCCGGCGGCACGCGCATGAAGGGCCTCTGCCCCTTCCACCAGGAGAAGACGCCGTCGTTCACGGTCGACTCCAGCCGGCACCAATTCCACTGCCTCGCCGGAGAGACCGGGGTGCTCACCTCCGAGGGCGTGCGGCCGATCAGCGAGCTGGCCGGAGCTACCCATCGCGTCCTCGGCCGCAACGGGATGTGGGTCGAGGCCCCATTCTTCTCGTTCGGCGTGCAGCCGCTGATGCGAATCGTGGTCACCCGCAACGGCCAGCGCAAGGAGCTGTTCGCGACCCCCGAGCACCGCTGGTTCGTCCGCTCGGGCAAGGACCAGTCGAAAGAGCGGGAGGTCGTGACCAGTGACCTGCATCAACGGCACCGCCTGGTCTCGAAGTTCCCGAGGTCGAGTGTGCGGCGCACGACCCCGTCTCCGTTCGGCATCGCACATGGCATCACCTACGGTGATGGGACCCGCCACGGCGCCGGCAGCATGGCGCAACTCGACCCGGTCAAGGACACGCAACTGCTGAAGTGGTTCCCGAACAGCCTGGTAACGGAGCATCCGGACCGGATGCTGGTCCATCACCTTCCGGCGTTCTTCAAGGAGCTGCCCGCGCTCAGCGAGTCCGGCCCCTACCTCTACGGATTCCTCGCGGGTTACCTGGCGGCGGACGGTCACGTCTCCAAGGACGGCACCGTGATGCTGAACTGCGCCAGCAGGGAGACGCTCGAGTACGTCCGGGCGATCTGCACCCGTCTGGGCATCGGCACCTACGGCGTCACGGAGCAGGTCAGGGAGGGCTTTCCCGGCAGACAGCCGAGTTCCATCTATCGGATCCACTTCATCAACGAGGACCTGACGGAGCGGTGCTTCCTGCTCGACCAGCACCGCTTCCGCTTCGCCTCGGCGCGCAAGTCCTTCGCGCGGCGCGGCTGGGTGGTCCAGTCCGTCGAGCCGACCGACCGCGTCGAGGAGGTCTTCTGCGCGGTCGTGGACGACGGACACGCCTTCGTGCTCGAGGACAACATCCTCACGTCCAACTGTTTCGGCTGTTCCGAGGGCGGCGACGCGATTGACTTCCTTCAGAAGCACGGCTCGCTGTCGTTCACGGAGGCGGTCGAGCGGCTGGCCCAGCGCGCCGGCATCGACCTGCGCTACGAGGGGCGCTCGGCGGGCGAGCGGGGCAGTCTCGGGCGCAAGAGCCGCCTGGTCGCGGCGCACGTGGAGGCGGTCGGCTTCTATCACCGCACGCTGCTCGAGTCGCCCGAGGCGCGGCCGGCCCGCGACTACCTCCGCTCCCGCGGGCTCGACCGCACCAGCGCCGAGCGGTTCCGGCTCGGCTGGGCGCCCGGCGACTCCTGGGAGGCGCTGGTCACCCACTTGCGCGGCAAGGGCTTCCGGCCCGAGGAGCTGACCGAGGCCGGTCTGGCGAGGACCGGCAGGCGCGGGCTGCGCGACGCCTTCCACGCCAGGGTGCTGTTCCCGATCTTCGACGTGGCCGGCGACCCGGTCGCGTTCGGCGGGCGCCTGCTCGCCGATGGCGGCGACCAGCCCAAGTACGTCAACACCTCGGAGTCCCCGGTCTGGCTCAAAGGGAAGGTGCTGTATGGGCTCAACTGGGCCAAGGGGCCGATCGTGCGAAGCGGGTTCGCGGTGGTGGTCGAGGGCTACACCGATGTCATCGCCTGCCACAACGCCGGCGTCGAGCAGGCCGTCGCCACCTGCGGCACGGCCCTGCGCGCCGACCACTTCAAGCTGCTGAGCCGCTTCACCGAGCGGGTCGTGCTCGCCTTCGACGCCGACAGCGCCGGGTCCAAAGCGGCCGAACGCGGCATCGCCGAGCTGGTCGCGGCGCCGGAGGCGTCGCTGTCGGCACACGTGCTCACCATGCCCGCCGGCCAGGACCCCGCCGACTTCGTGAGCGCCCGCGGTGGGGACGCCTTCCGGGAGCTGCTCGCCGAGGCGCGCCCGCTGGTGCGCTGGTGGCTCGACTGGCGCCTCGCCCAGTTCGACCTGCGCAACCCGGAGGGCAAGGCGCGCGCCGCCCGCGAGCTTCTCCCGGTGCTGCGGACGATCCCGGATTCGCTGCAACGGACCGAGTACGCGCGCTCGGTCGTGCAGCGGCTCCACCTCGACGAACGGGAGTACCTCGCGATGGTCACCGGCCAGCGACCGACCGTCACCATCGAGACGCGGCCGAGGACTCCGCCGCGCTCCCGCAGCCCGCAGGCCCGGGTCGAGTGCGAGGCGCTGAAGTTTGCGCTCCAGCACCCGACCTGGACCGCCGAGACCGCCGAGCGCTGGGAGGACGACTGGTTCACGACCCCGGCGACCAAGGGGTCGTTCGCCGCGCTCAGCAAGGCCGGCGGTCCGGGCGTCCCGTTCGACGCGGTCCTCGACGCCGCCGCCAACGAGGTCGAGCGCAAATTCCTGCGTGGGCTGGCCGTGGAGGCGTTCGCGGCCGAGGAAAACCGGGGGTACGCTGACGAGGTCTTTCGGCGCCTCGAGGAGTTCCGCCTGACGCGTGTCATCGATCTGCTCAAGGGAACCTTGCAGCGTATGAACCCAGTGGAGCGACCGGACGAGTACACTCGATTCTTCGAAGAGCTCATCGCCCTCGAGGCCCGACGGCGAGCCCTGAAGGAGCCGCGGTCAGGAGGCGAAGACCCCCCTCCGACGCGCACAACGTAGAGGGGATGTGAAGCCCCCTGCACATTCCGTTCGACACGAGAGGTACTTGACCAGATGGCCATGGCCAAGGAAGCCCAGATCGACGAGGTGCGCGAGCTCGTCGCGAAGGGGAAGGAACGCGGCTTCCTCACCAACGAAGAGGTAATCGAGGCGCTGGCGCCGGTCGACGTGTCGGCCGAGCAGATGGACAACATCCTTCAGCACCTCCAAGACGAGAACATCGAAGTCGTCGAGATGGTGGACGAGCTCGACGCCGAGGAGTTCGCCCGGGAGGCGCGGTCGGCCAGGGACGAGGAGCTGGCGCTGAAGGCGCCGACCAACGACCCGGTCCGGATGTACTTGAAGGAGATCGGCAAGGTTCCGCTGCTGACCGCCGAGCAGGAGGTCATCCTCGCCAAGGCCATCGAGGAGGGCGAGGCCGCCACCGCCGAGCTCGACAAGACCGCCACCGGCGCCAAGAAGCTGCCGACCATCCGGCTCCGAGAGCTCCAGCGGGTCGAGCGGTCCGGCCAGCTGGCCAAGAAGAAGCTGATCGAGGCGAACCTCAGGCTGGTCGTCTCGATCGCCAAGCGGTACGTGGGCCGCGGGATGCTGTTCCTGGACCTGATCCAGGAGGGCAACCTCGGGCTCATCCGTGCCGTCGAGAAGTTCGACTACACCAAGGGCTACAAGTTCTCGACCTATGCGACCTGGTGGATCCGGCAGGCGATCACCCGGGCGATCGCAGATCAGGCGCGGACGATCCGGATTCCGGTGCACATGGTGGAGACGATCAACAAGCTGATCCGGATCCAGCGGCAGTTGTTGCAGGACCTTGGTCGGGAGCCGACGCCTGAGGAGATCGGGCGTGAGATGGAGTTCTCGCCGGAGAAGGTCCGCGAGATCCTCAAGGTCTC